>JAVHVH010000084.1:0-61827 GCA_032160665.1 Pseudonocardiales bacterium | reverse complement strand
AGCAGGGCATCGGCGGACCGCGGGTCAGTGCCGGCCGGGACACCATCGTCATCGACGAGTACGGCACGCCGATCCCCGCGGGCTCGGAGGAGATCGGCCGCCTGGCCCGCGGTGGACACATCCCGCTGGGCTACTACAAGGATCCGGAGAAGACCGAGCGACTCTTCGTCGAGGTCGAGGGCAAGCGCTACACGGTGCCCGGTGACTTCGCGCGACACGAGGCCGACGGCACGATCACCCTGCTCGGCCGGGGCAACACCTGCGTGAACACCGGCGGTGAGAAGGTCTTCCCCGAGGAGGTCGAGGCGGCGCTGATGTCGCACCCGGACGTGTTCGACGTACTCGTCGTCGGCGTACCCGACGACCGGCTCGGCCAGCGGGTAGCCGCCGTCATCGAGCCGCGCCCCGGTGCCCATCCGACGTTCGAAGACCTGGCGGCCCACGTGCGAGGTGATATCGCCGGCTACAAGGTGCCCCGCAGCATCTGGCTCGTCGACAAGATCCAGCGACTTGCCACCGGCAAGGCCGATTACCGCTGGGCGAGCACCTACGCGACCGAACATTCGGAGGATGTCCTGTGCGCACCCCGATCTGCGACCAGCTCGGCCTAGCCCACCCGATCTTCGCCTTCACCCCGTCGGAGCAGGTCGCGGCCGCGGTCAGCCGGGCTGGTGGGCTCGGCGTGCTCGGCTGCGTCCGGTTCAACGAGGCCGAGGAACTCGAAGCCGTCCTGACCTGGATGGACGAGAACACCGACGGCAAGCCGTACGGCGTCGACATCGTGATGCCCACGAAGATCCCGACCGAGGGCACCCCGGCCGACCTCGGAAAGTACATCCCGGCGGGGCACAAGCAGTTCGTGGACGACACGCTGCGCAAGCTCGGCGTCCCCCCGCTGCCGGCCGACGGCGACCCGGCGGCCGACGGCGTGCTGGGGTGGTTGCACTCGGTCGCGCGCACGCACGTGGACGTCGCCCTGAAGCATCCGATCAAGCTGATCGCCAATGCGCTGGGCTCGCCGCCCAAGGACGTCATCGACCTCGCGCACTCGCGCAACGTTCCGGTGGCCGCCCTGGCCGGTAAGGCGAAGCACGCGCGTTCGCACGTCGACAACGGCGTGGATATCGTCATCGCCCAGGGGACCGAAGCGGGTGGTCACACCGGCGAGATCGCGACGATGGTGCTGGTGCCCGAGATCGTCGACGCCGTGGGCGACGACGCCACCGTGCTGGCTGCGGGCGGGATCGGCTCGGGCCGACAGATCGCGGCCGCGCTGGCCCTCGGCGCCGGCGGTGTGTGGATGGGCTCCTACTGGCTGACGACGTCGGAATACACCCTCGGCACCGGCGATGCCATGAAACGGGCGCTGGTCGCGGCTGGGTCGGATCAAACCGTCCGGGCCCGGGTCTACAGCGGCAAGCCGGCCCGCCTGCTCAAGACGAAATGGACGGACGCCTGGGCCGAGGAAGGGGCACCCGAGCCGCTGCCGATGCCGCTGCAGAACCTGCTGGTCACCGAGGCCCACCAGCGAATCGCGCTCTCGGACGACCCCGACGTCGTCGCGATGCCGGTCGGGCAGATCGTCGGACGGATGAATTCGGTGCGCCCGGTCGCCGAGCTGATCGTCGAACTCGTCGCCGAGTTCGACGAAACGCTGCAACGCCTCGACAAGACCCGGTGACGGGCTCGCCCGGCCCGGTTCCCGATCCGCTGGCGCCGGCGAAACTCGGGCCGGTCGAGCTGCGCAACCGCGTCATCAAGTCCGCGACCTACGAAGGCATGAACCACCGCAGCCTCGTCACTGACGAGCTGATCGCCTTCCATCGGGAACTTGCCGCCGGCGGCGTCGGGATGACGACGCTCGCTTACTGCGCCGTCACGCCCGAAGGCCGCACCGAACGCAAACAGCTGTACTGGCGTCCCGAGGCGCTACCGGGACTGCGTCGGCTGACCGACGCCGTGCACGCAGAGGGTGCCGCGGTCTCGGCTCAGATCGGGCACGCCGGCCCGGTCGCTGACGCCAGGAGCAACCGGCTGCCGAGCATTGCCCCCAGTCGCAGCTTCCAGCCGATGAGCAGGACTTTCAACCGCCCGGCCACCGCCGAGGACATCACCCGCATCACCCGCGCGCACGCCGACGCCGCGACGATGGCCATCGCGGCGGGTTTCGACGCCGTCGAGATCCATCTCGGCCACAACTACCTGGCCTCGGCGTTCCTGTCACCGCGGCTGAACCGGCGCACGGACGGATACGGAGGCAGTCTCGAACACCGGGCTCGGCTGTCCCGCGAGATCGCGCGTGCCGTTCGAGACGCCGTAGGCAACCGCGTTGCCATCGTCGCCAAGCTCAACCTGGAGGACGGGATCCGGCGCGGACTCGCGCTGCCCGAGGCGATCCAGGTCGCGCAATGGCTGACCGCCGACGGCTCGCTCGATGCCCTCGAGATGACGGCCGGGAGCTCGCTCAAGAACCCGATGTACCTGTTCAAGGGACCCGCGCCGCTGAAGGAGTTCGCCGCGGCCATGCGGCGGCCGGTCCGGCTCGGCGTGCGCATCGCTGGCCGCACGGTGCTGCACGACTACCCGTACGAGGACCTGTACCTGCTCGCGGACGCCGAGCGGGTGCGGGCCGCGGTCGACCTGCCGCTGATCCTCGTCGGCGGAGTCACCGACAAGGCGACGATGGACCGCGCGATGGCAGCTGGGTTCCAGTTCGTGGCTATGGCGCGGGCGCTGCTGCGCGAGCCGGACCTCGTCAACCGGATCAGGTCCGACCCGACGACGCCGTCACTGTGCACCCACTGCAACCGGTGCATGCCGACGATCTACACCGGCACTCGGTGCGTCGAGATTCCTCAGCGGTTCAGCGCGTGAGGCGGGCGCCGGTCAGGTCGAGGCGAGCGACGTCGACGAGGTCGGTGTCGCCGGCCGGGTCAGCGCGCTGCAACTGCACTTCGGCGTGGCGCCCGGACAGGACGATGGTGGCGACCTCATTGCCGAAGTAGGGCCCACCCACCCGCCGCCACGACACGGACACTGGCGGCACACGCTGCACGGTCGCCAGTAGCCCACGCACCGACCGTTCCGCCCGCCGACTCCACGCCGCCCGGAAGGCGAGCTTCACGACGGCGGGGACGTAGTTGTGCAGCGGCGAGCAGGTCACCTGATACACGCGGGAATCCACCGGATCGGCGAAGTCAGCCTCGGCGACGTAGGCGTGATGGACGTCGCCGGAGAGCACGCACACGGTCGCCGGCGCCCGGCTCCCGTTCTCAGCCCGCGCGCCCTTGGCGACCGAAGCCAGTAACTCCCCCAATCGATCGAAGGAACGCCGGAACGAGGCCCAGTGCTCGAGGTCGGCCGCGCGGCGCAGCTTCTCCGACCACCGGGCAAGACGAGGCCCGCGGGCGCCCGCGGCCAGGACCTCGTTCCAGGACTCGAGGTCGTGCAGCGCCCGGGCCAGCAGCCACGGCAGCGAGGTGCCGATAAGCAGATGGTCGTAGTCGCCGGCGACCTGCTCCTCGATCCACGCGAATTCATCGTCGCTGACCATTTGTCGGGCACCGTCGGCCAGGATCCGGCCGCACCGGCTGTCGATGGTGACCACGCGGGTGCGCCCGAAGTCGCGGCGGAACGACCACCGCGTCCCCTTGGCACCGTCCGCCTCTCGGTCGGCGGCGACGGCGAACTCGCGGAGCAGCGGTTCGGCATCGCCGTCATGTACCCGCACCTTCTGGTACAGCTCGTTGTCTCGCAGCTCGGCGGGGGAGAGATTGCCCAGATGCTGGTAGACCCAGTACGACGACAGTCCGCCGATGATCCGTTCCTGCCACCACGAGGTTGCCTGCATGTCCTCGCGCCACAGGTGGGAGGTGTTCCAGTCGTCGCGCACGTCGTGGTCGTCGAAGATCATCGACGTGGGCACGGTCGACAGCAACCAGCGCACGTCCGGATCCGTCCACGACTCGAGGTAGAGCCAGGTGTACTCCTCGAAGTCCGCCACCTGGTCCTTGCTGCCGGCGGTGATGTCGCGCCGGGCCCGGATCCGCCGTTGCGTCGCGGTCGACGTCTCGTCCGCGTAGACCTGATCGCCGAGCATCAGGAACGCGTCCGGCCACTCGGCGGCATCTCCGGCCGCCAGCTCGCGGGCGAGGGATGCGAGCGCGTCGGGGTCGAAGTGCCGGTCGGCGATCTTGGCCGACGCGCGGCCGTAGCGACAGGACCCGAACGCGATGCGCTGCGGACCGTCGCCGCCCTGGGTCCGGATGAGTGACGGCGGGCGGCCGGAATCGAGGGGCGGCCAGGCCACCTCCCCGTCGAGGCGCACCTCGTACGGGGTGCTGCCACCCGGGTCTAGGCCGTCGACCACGACGAGGGCGTAGTGGTGTCCGGCCACCGTCCAGGTGTGCTCGCGGCCGCCCAGCACCTCGACCTCGCACGGGCCGTCGGTCTCGACCCAGAGCGTGGCATCGGTCGTTCCGACGTGGCGCAGCAGTGGGCCGACGAGGAGACGGGTCATGGCTGGGGTGTACCCGAAATCGGCTGGGGCGCGTCGAGGCGGGGACGGCGGCTCGACCCGCGCGCGGTCCGGCCGCGCGTTCGGATCAGGCGGGTGTGGCGGCCAGCTCCGCGCCGAGGCGGCGCAACTGCGTCGTCGCGCTACCCAGGGTGAACTCGGTCCGCTTCGCCGCGGTGAAGTACCGGTGCGCAGCCGCGTCGACGTCGATGCCGGTTCCGCCATGGATGTGGACCGCGGTGTGGGCCACGCGATGCCCGGCGTCCGCGGCCCAGAACTTGGCGGTAGCGAGTTCCGCCGTCGCTGGGAGTCCCTCCGACAGCCGCCAGGCGGCCTCCCACATCGTCAGCCGAGCGGCCTCGACGTCGATGTAGGCGTCGGCGAGTCGTTGGGCGACGGCCTGGAAGCTGCCGATCGGGCGGCCGAACTGCTCACGTTCGCGCGCGTAGGTCGCCGTGAGTTCCAGCGCGCGTTCCAGCACGCCCAGCTGGTAGGCCGCCAGGCCGACCGTCGTCCGGCTGATCAGCCAGTCGAGGACCTCGGGTCCGCCGATGCGGTCGGCGTCGGTAACGCGCACCCCGGACAGCTCGAGCGCCCCCGCGCTGTCACCGTCGACGAGCACCTGGCGCTCGATCATCACTCCGGCATCGGACGGTCGGACGACAAAGACGGCCGCGCCGTCCGCGGTCGTGGCGGGGACCAGGATCGCGTCCGCGACCGCAGCCGACGGGACGACCGCCTTCGACCCGTCCAGCACCCAGCCGCCGCCGATCCGCTCGGCGCGGGTCATCGGCGCCTCCGGTGAGTCGGCGAGGTCCTCCGTCAGCGCCACGGTCAGGATCTGCTCGCCGCGGCCGGCCTGCGTCGCACGATCGACATCGCCGAACTCGGCCAGCGCGGCCGCAGCCAGCGTGATGGACCACAGGTAGGGGACCGGCGCGACCGCCCGTCCGATCTCGATCAGCACGCTGCAGTTCTCGGCCAGGCCCAGTCCACCCCCGCCCGCCGATTCGGGGAGAGCCGCCGACAGGACGCCGGCATCGGCGAGCGCGGTCCACAGGTGCCGGTCGATGTGGTCCGGTTCGGACTCGGCCGCCCGCAGGCGCTCCTGGGTGACGTGGTCCTCGAGGATGCGCCGGGCCAGGCCGGCGAGTTCCTGCTGGGTCTCGGAGAGGCTGAAGTCCATGCCGGTTACCGTCCGCTTGCCGGCAGGCGCAGTCCCACGCCCGCAATGATGTCGCGCTGCACCTCGTTGGTGCCGCCGCCGAAGGTCAGGATCAGCGACGAACGGTGCATCCGCTCGACCCGTCCGGCCAGGATCGCCGCGGTCGAGCCCGGGCGCACGATCGCGTTCGCGCCGAGGATCTCCATGAGCAGGCGGTAGGCCTCGGTGGCGAATTCGGTGCCGAACACCTTGGTGGCCGACGCGTCGGCCGGACCGACGTCGCTGCCGGAGGCGATCTGCCAGTTCTTCAGGCGGAGGAACTGGGCCTTGGCGTGCACGCGAGCAAGGTGGATCTGCACCCACTCCTGGTCGATCACCCGCCTGCCGTCCGGCAGCTTGGTGTTCTGGGCCCATTCGCGGACCTCGCGCAGGGCGGTCAGGACCGGCGCGGCCGAGGTCAGGGCCACCCGCTCGTGGTTGAGCTGATTGGTGATCAGCGCCCAGCCGCGGTTTACCTCGCCCACGACCGCGGACGCGGGCACGCGCACGTCGGCGTAGTACGTGGCGCTCGTGGTCACGCCGGCCATCGTGCGGACCGGCGTCCAGGAGAAGCCGGGGGAGTCGGTCGGCACGATCAGCATGGACAGCCCTTTGTGTTTGGGGGCGTCCGGGTCCGTCCGGCAGGCCAGCCACACGTAATCCGCGTACTGGATCAGGCTCGTCCACATCTTCTGGCCGTTGATCACGTACTCGTCGCCGTCCAGGATCGCCTTCGTGCGCAGCGACGCGAGATCGGTGCCGGCACCGGGCTCGCTGTAACCGATCGCGAAGTGGATCTCACCGGCAGCGATCTTGGGCAGGAAGACGGCGCGCTGCTCAGGCGTGCCGAAGCGCATGATCGTGGGGCCGACCGTGTTGATGGTCAGGAACGGCACCGGGGCGCCCGCGACGGCGGCCTCGTCGGTGAAGATCAGCTGGTCGAGCGCCGACCCGCCCCGACCGCCGTACTCCTCCGGCCAGCTGAGGGTCAGCCACCCGTCGCGGCCCATCTGCCGGACGATCTCCGGGTAGGCCGAGCCGTCGCCGTACTCGCCGTCGCCGCTGAGCGCCGCTCGCCGTTCCGGGGTCATCAAGGTGGCAAAGTAGGCACGCAGTTCGCTGCGCAGCGCCTCGTGCTCGGCGGAGTAGCTGATGCGCATCCAGAGACCCCCGTGTGGGCAGCAAGTGAAACGTGTTCTAGCAAGGGTAGCCTGGTCACGCGTGGGCCGTCGAGACCGAATCCGGCCGGAATTCGCACGTCTTTGCCGCCAACGGTTGTCCGTCGATAGAACGCGTTCTAGTATGAGCCGGACCACAACCGGGGCTTATCCGACACTGACGCACATCGTGACCGGGAGCACGTCCGATCGTTGCCTTGGGTAGCGGACGCGCGCGGTGGGCGGAGAAACTGACACGGAGGTCTGATGGAGCTCAAGGTCGACCGCGATCTGTGCGAGGCGAACGCCGTGTGTTGCGGTCTCGCGCCGGACGTCTTCGATTTGGACGACGACGAGCGTCTCGTCATCACCCAGCCCTTCGCGCCGGACCGGCTCGAGCGGGTGCAGCAGGCCGTCGACCGCTGTCCGAAGAACGCCCTGGACTTAGTCTCGTGACCGCTGGTCTCGACCTGGCGGGCAAGGTCGCCGTCGTGACCGGGGCCTCGGCCGGCCTGGGGCGCGCTGAGGCCGTCGCGCTGGCCCGCGCCGGAGCCGACGTGGTCGTCAACGACCTGTCGGCCGGCGACGTAGTCGACGAGATCGAGTCCCTCGGCTCGAAAGCCCTGTTCGTGGCCGGCGACGTCGCCGAGCGCGAGACCGCAGACGCGATGGTGGCCGCGGCCACCGAACATTTCGGCGGGCTACACATCGTGGTGAACAACGCCGGTGTCACTCGAGACCGGATGCTGTTCAACATGACCGACGAGGAGTGGGACACGGTCATCCGCGTGCACCTGCGCGGTCATTTCCTCCTCGCCCGCAATGCGGCCGCATACTGGCGCGCGCAATACAAGGCCGCCGGCGAGCCGGTGTACGCCCGCCTGGTCAACACGTCGTCCGAGGCCGGGCTCACCGGTTCCGAAGGGCAGCCGAACTACAGCGCGGCAAAGGCAGGCATCGCGGCGTTCACGGTCGCGGCCGCCCGCGGCCTCGCCCGGATGGGCGTTCGCGCGAACGCGATCTGCCCGCGGGCCCGCACCGCGATGACCGCCAGCGTGTTCGGGGAACAAGCGCCCGCGGACGGGCTCGACCCACTGTCGGTCGAGCACGTGGCCCCGCTCGTCGCCTACCTGGCCGCGCCAGCGGCCGACAAGATCAACGGACAGGTATTCGTGGTCTACGGCGGCATGGTCGCGCTCATGGCACCGCCGACGGTCGAGCAGCGCTTCGACCAGCCGGCAGGACCTGGCGGGTCCGGTGCGTGGACGCTCGCCGAGCTGGACGCGAGCCTGGGCCGCTACTTCGACGACCGGGATCCCGGGCGGACATTTGCCTGTTCAGAGGTGTTGACGCTCTCGTGATCGCTAAGGAGTTCCGCGTGGTCACTCGTACCTCGAGGTGGAAGGTCGTCGCCGCGGCGACGTCTTGCGCCGTTCTCGCGGCGTGCGGCTCGCAGGTGCCCCCGAAGGACTTCGTCAACGCAGCGGGCGGCGGCGTCGGTGGCAACGGCCAGGCACTGACCGGCGGCACCGGCGGCACCGGCGTCCCGGTCCAGGGCGCGGGCGGGACCCTCGCGCCAGGTGGCGGCACCGGCGGCTCGGGTGGCGGCACCGCTGGCGGCACCGGCGGCTCGGGTGGCGGCACCGGCGGCGGCAGTGGCGGCTCGGCTGGCGGCACTGGCGGCACAGCCACGCACGGCATCAAACCCGGCAGCTGCGCGGGCTTTAAGAACGGACCGGGCATCACGAACTCCACGATCACCATTGCGAACGTCGCGGACCTCAGCGGCCCCGTCCCCGGCTTGTTCAAGTCGGCGCAGCTCGCCGTGACCGCGTACGCCGCGTACTTCAACTCCACGTCGAGCATCTGTGGTCGCAAGCTCAAGGTCGAGGGACTCGACAGCGCCACCTCGGAAAGCGGCGACCAGCAGGCATCCTCGACCGCGTGCAGCAGCGCGTTCGCGATGGTGGGCTCGATGGGGGCGTTCGACGCGGGCGGCGCCGACACCGTCATGCAGTGCGGGATCCCCGACCTGCGCGCCGCCTCGACCGAGACGGCCCGGCAGCGGTCGTCGGTGTCGTTCGGCGCCTACTCGCTGAACACCTCTGAGATCCCCACCGCCCCGTTCAGCTACTTCAAGTCGCTCGGGGACGCCTACAAGCACGCGGCCTTCGTCTACCTCGACGCCGGCGCGTCCAGCCTCAACGCCCGCAGCTTCATCGCCGGCGAGGAGAAGCAGGGCTTCAAGTTCATCTACAAGCAGGCCATCAACGTCAGCGGCGGGCTCATCCCCTACGACAGTTACGCGCAGAAGATGGCCGACGCCGGGGTCAAGTACGTCCAGTACATCGGTGCGGCCGCGCCGTACGCGCAGCAGCTGAAGGCGGCCATCGACAACAAGTCGAAGAGCGACAGCGGCTTCAAGCCGATCTTCGTCATGGACCCCACCGCCTACGACACGCACTACACGAGCGCGGGCAGCTCCGTGAACGGTACGTACGTGTTCAACGCCGGGCCGCTGTTCGAGGAGGCCAACCGCAACCCGCAGCTCGCTGCGTACCTGCAATGGCTGCAGCGCACGTCCGGCGGCGCACCGACGTTCTTCGGCACGTTTGCCTGGTCGGCGGCGGCACTGTTCACGCAACTCGCGGTTCAGCTCGGCGGCAAGTTGAGCCGCTCGTCGATGCTGGCCGCCGTGCGGCAGGTACACAACTTCACCAACGGCAAGATGGTGTCGCCGCAGGACGTCGCCGGTAAGCACACGCCTCGATGCCTGTCGGTGATCCAACTCGTCAACGGCAAGTGGGTTCGCAAGACGCCCTATCCGTACACCTGCGGGTCCGTTGTGAACAGCGGGGTCTCCTGACCCATGGACGCCTTCGTCTCGTACACGATCACCGGGCTGTTCTTCGGCGCGGCGTACGCGGTCGCCGCGTCCGGGCTGGTCCTGACCTACACGACGACGCGAGTCTTCAACCTGGCGCACGGCGCGACCAGCATGGTGATGGCCTTCGTCTTCTGGCAGCTGCACGTCGGGAACGGCTTGCCGACGTGGCTGTCAGTGATCCTTGTCCTCTTCGTGATCGCACCGCTGTACGGCGTGCTCCTGGAACGGCTCGTCATGCGCGGTCTGGGTGAGTCGCCAGTCAGCGTCAGCCTGGTCGTCACGCTGGGTGTGTTCATCTTCCTGATCGGCGTCGCCCAGCAGTTCTGGCCGCGCGACAAGGAGCGCTACGTCAGCCTGTTCTTCGGCTACGAGGGTTTCCCCGTCCTCGGCGTGCAGATGTACTACCACTATCTGATCACGATCGTGGTCGCCGCGGCCGTCGCGGCCGGACTGTATGTCTTGCTCAACCGCACGCGGATCGGCACCGCGATGCGCGCGGCCGTCGACAACCGGGAACTGCTCGAATTGTTCGGCGGCAACGCCAATCGGGTCTCGATGCTGAGCTGGGCGATCGGTTCGTCGCTCGCCGCCCTGGCCGGCATCCTGCTCGTCTCGCGGACCGGGCTCGACTACTACAGCCTCACCTTCCTCGTGATCAGCTCGTTCGCTGCGGCGATGCTGGGTCGGCTCAGCAGTCTGCCGCTGACCTACGTGGGCGCGATCGTGCTTGGCCTGATGGTCGGCTACAGCCAGTACGTGCAGGGCAGCCAGCTGCTCGAAAATGGACTGCAGTCGTCCTTGCCGACACTCATGCTGTTCGGAATCCTGATCTTCGTCCCGCAGGTCCGGCTGCGCGTCGGGCAGGTGAAGGGCATCCTCGCCGCGAACGTGCCGCCGGCGCGCAAGGCGTTCGTGGCTGCGGCCGGGCTGCTCGTGGTGACGCTGGTGGTGCTGCCCCTGCTCAACGGCACCAACACGCAGCGGTTCGGCATCGCCGTGACCTACGCGATCGTCATGCTCTCGTTGGTGTTGCTGACCGGTTACGGCGGCTACGTCTCGCTGGCGCAGTTCACGTTTGTCGGCGTCGGCGCCGCCGTGGCCTGCAAGATGGACACCACGTCGCCGGTCGCGATCCTGGCCGCGGTACTGATCTCGGCCGCCGTCGGCGCGCTCGTCGCGTTACCGGTGCTGCGTCTCACCGGGCTCTATCTCGCGCTGGCCACGCTGGCGTTCGGCCAGCTCATGGACAACCTCGTGTTCCAGGCCAACTTCATGTTCGGCTTCGGCGGCATCCTGCACGCCAGGCGGGTGTCGTTGCTGGGCTACGACTTCGAGGACACCGGCGCGTACGTGTTCCTCATGGTCGTGGTGTTCGTCGCCCTCGGCATCGGCCTGCTCGCACTGCGCCGCGGTCCGGTCGGGCGCCTGCTCATCGCGCTGCGGGACAGCCCGGCGGCCTGCGGCACGCTCGGCCTGAATCAGCGCTGGTTCCGCGTCGCGGTGTTCAGCCTCTCGGCCGGCATCGCCGGGCTGGGTGGGGCCCTGCTCGCGGGGCTCAACCGGTTCGCTGCGCCCCAGGACTTCCTTACGCTGCAGAGCCTGCCGCTGCTCCTCGTCGCTGTGGTGGCCGGCGTGACGTCGGTGTCGGGCGCATTCCTCGGCGGACTGCTGCTCATGCTGCTACCGGTCATCCAGGCGACCGTCCCATCACTGTCCGGGCTCGTGTTCCTGGTCATCGGCGGCGGCGCCATCATGCTGGGCCGGGACCCCAACGGATTGGTCAACCTGTTCTTTCGGGGCATTCGGCTGGCCCAGCCCCGGCTCCCGCTGCCGGCCCGGCTGCGCCCCCGCGCCGCAGCATCGGCCCCGGCCATCGAAGACATCGAGACCGCCCCCGAGAGTCAGGTGGCCGGCCATGGCGTTGCTTGAGGCTTCGAACATCACCGTCAAGTTCGGCGGCATCACCGCCGTGAACGACGCGTCGCTGTCGGCCGACCCGGGCTCGATCACGGGACTGATCGGACCGAACGGAGCGGGGAAGACGACGCTGTTCAACGTCATCACCGGGCTCCAGGCGCCCACCGCCGGACGGATCCGATTCCGCGCCCAGAACATCACCCAGGCCAGCGTGAACCACCGCGCGAAGATGGGCATGGCCCGCACCTTCCAGCGGCTCGAGGCGTTCGGCTCGCTCACGGTTCGTGAGAACGTCCAGGTGGCGCGCGAAATTCACGCCGGCGCCCGGACCTGGTTCCGCCGCCGCAAGGACCCGACGGTCGACGAACTGATCCGCACGGTCGGTCTCGAGCGCTACGTCGACCACCGCGCCGACTCGGTCCCAACCGGCGTGGCCCGCCTGCTCGAGATGGCGCGCGCCCTAGCGATCGAACCCAAGCTGTTATTGCTCGACGAGCCGTCCTCCGGTCTCGACGAGGCCGAGACCGAGAACTTCGGACGGTTGTTGCAGCGTCTGGCCGCCGACGGCTGCTCGATCCTGATGGTCGAGCACGACATGGAACTCGTCATGAGCGTGTGCGACCTCATCCACGTCCTCGAGTTCGGCAAGGTCATTGCCACCGGCACGCCGGCGGAGATCCGCGCGAACCGGACTGTGCAGGCGGCCTATCTGGGCTTCTCCGACGACGGTGACGACGCGCTCCCGGTCCCCGACGAGGTTGCCGCCGAGGCAACCGCGATCCTCGGCGCGCACGGTGCACACCCCACGGCGGAGACCACCTTGACGATGCCGGCCGTGGAGGCGGAGCGATGACCAGTGCCACCAGGCCGCGCCCGGCAGCGACGCCGCCGATCCTCGAACTGATCGACGTCCATGCCTCATACGGACGCATCGAGGTGTTGCGCGGAGTCGACCTCGTCGTCCCGCGGGGCGCCGTGATGGCGCTGCTCGGCGCCAACGGTGCGGGTAAGACAACGCTGCTGCGTGTGATCAGCGGGCTCATGCCGATGACCGGTGGCCACATTCACCTCTCGGGCGTGCACATCAATGACGCGTCACCGGACGAACTCACCCGCGCCGGGATGACGATGGTTCCCGAGGGACGGGGCGTCTTCCCGAACCTGACCGTCGAAGAGAACCTCTGGTTGTCGTCGTACTCGGGGCAGCGGGTCGAGAAGATCCTCACCGACGCCTACACCCGCTTCCCCCGATTGAAGGAGCGACGCCGGCAGCTCGCCGGAAGCCTCTCCGGCGGTGAGCAGCAGATGCTCTCGCTCGCGCGCGCGCTGGCCTCCGACCCGGCTCTGCTGCTGCTCGACGAACTCTCCATGGGACTCGCCCCGCTGATCGTCGGGAGTCTCTACGAAAGCGTGGCCGAGATCGCCGAGGCCGGCGTCTCGATCCTCGTCGTCGAACAGTTCGCCAGCAGCGCGCTGCGGGTGTCCGACTACGCGGCCGTGATGCACGGCGGCCGGATCGTCACCAGTGGTGAACCGGGCGAGATCGAGAGCAAGCTCAATGAGCTCTACTTCGGAGGTGCGGCGTGAAACGACCGAGGAAGCGGTCGGTGGCGCTGCTCGCCGGTGCCTGCGTCGCTGTGCTGATGTGGCCCGCCGAGGCATCCGGCGACACGTCGCTGGGTGGCTACAACGGGGTCGCCCAAGCCGAGCCGATCCACATCGAGATCTACGACCCGGTCATCCCGCTCCCGTCCGACCCGCAGGTCGACGTCGGCATCGCGTACACGAAGGCGTCGACGGACACCGGCCCCGTTTCCCGCGCGACCGCCAGTTACTTGTGGCCGGGGGATGTGCTCGGCGACGGGTTCAGCCAGCTGGTGGGCGGCGACGTCAGCTACCCGGTGCAGGTGAACTCCAAGTACCCGCCCTCCCAGGACGCGCCCGCACAGAAGACCGCTCAGCTCACCGACGGCAACGGCATGACCACGTCGAGCAACGACACCACTACCAGGGCGACGGTCACGGGGCTGGGCATCGCCGGGCCCGACACGAACCTGCTGTCCAATATCGGTAAGGGACTCCCCGAGCTGCTGGGCGGCAAGCAGTCGGCCAAGCCCACTCCGGACATCCCGATCCCGGTCTCCAAGGCCCTCGCCTCGATCGCCACCATCGAGAACGTGAAGAGCCAAAGCACCACGTCGCTCACCGGCAAGACCTTCACCTCATCGGCGCACGCCGTCGCCTCGAACATCGAGTTGCTGAGTGGCCTCATCTCTGTCCAGGGTGTGGACATGAGCGCGCAGACGGTCAGTGACGGCAAGAAGGCCACGAACACCGGTCACGCGACGGTGGGCGGGATCAGCATCGCCAAGCAGACGATCTCGCTGGACGACAAGGGTCTGAACATCGCCGGCACCACGGTCAAGCTGCCGGCCCTGCCCGCGGTCCTCGCCGACGCGTTGGACGCGATCGGGATCTCGGTGAAGTCGGTGCAGACCACGCATCACGTTGACGGCGCGAGCGGGGATTTCACCGCGAAGGGCCTCATCATCACCGTCAACACCAAGCCGTTGAAGTCAGCCCTCAGTGCGCCGTTCGGTGTGCTCGCGGACATCGTCAAGATGCTGCCCTCGCAGCTGTCCGACCAGCTCGGCCCGCTCCTCAACATCGCCCCCAAGATCGTCATCACGATCGGTGATGTGCGCACGTCGGCGAGCGCGGCCGAGGCGTACGTCGGTGGCCCGATCACGACTCCCGGTGGCGGAACGACCGGTGGCGGGAGCGGCGCCGGTGGCGGCACGGGCAGTCTCGGCGGCGGGACCGGCACCGGTGGCGGCACGGGCGGTCTCGGCGGCGGGACCGGCGGTACCACGCCGACGACCGGAACCGGCGCGGTCGGCCCCAGCACCACGCCGGTCCAGGCGACCGGGTACGAACTGCCGGGCCTGGGCGCGATCCCGCGCATGTTGATACTCGGCGCACTGGTCCTCGCTGCAGCAATCGGTTGGGTGTTGCGTGCGGCCGGCGGGTTCATCCTGGGCGGTGCGCGCAACTGCGCGTTCGGGCTGTCCACCGGCGTGCCCGATCTACGAAAGGGATAGACGATGGCGTCGACGATGGCCGTTCCGCACCTGTCTTCGCAGGCTGCCGGCACGCAGGTCTCCACCTCCGCGGCGGTCCGCGACCAGCGCTTTCGCAACGTGCAATTGGTGCTGTTCACTGCCGGCGCGGTGTTGATGCCGTTGGGCGTCGGCGCGATCCTGCTGGGTTGGTACGGCGTTGCCCACACGAAGTACCAGTACGACCAGCTGCCCTACGTGGTGTCCGGCGGACTGCTCGGGCTGGGCCTGATCTTCCTCGGCGGCTTCTTGTACTTCGGCGCCTGGATGGCGAAGGTGGCCAACGACCAGCGGGAGAGCTCCCGGCAGCTCGCCGACACGATCTTGGTGTTGGCCGACCTTGTCTCCCGTCAGACGGGGACCGCAACCGCCGACTCCGCGGTTGCCGATTCAGGGGCGGTGCCAGTGCTGGCGGGCGCGGGGTCGACAGTGCACCGTCGCGACTGTGCGCTGATCGCCCACCGCGACGACCTGCATGTACTCACCGGCGAGGAGACCGGTCTCGGCACCTGCCGCGTCTGCCGTCCCACGCTGATCTGAGGTTTGCGGTCCGTCCACCTACGCGGCCCAGTCCTGCGCCGCGCCCCACATGGAATGAGTGAACTGGAATGGGTTGTCTCGAGGGCAGGGTCGCCATCATCACCGGCGCCGCGCGAGGCCAGGGCGCCGCTGCGGCGCGGCTGTTCGTCTCCGAGGGCGCGCGAGTCGTCATCGGGGACGTGCTCGACGACGTGGGTAAGGATCTGGCCGAGTCCCTGGGCGACGCGGCGACGTACCGGCACCTGGACGTGTCCTCAGAAGACGACTGGCGAGCCGTCGTCGACGAGGCCGTCGAGACCCTCGGCGGGGTCGATGTGCTGGTGAACAATGCCGGCATCCTGCGATTCGCGGCGCTGCCCGACATGCCGCTCGAGGAGTACCTGCGAATCGTCAACATCAACCAGGTCGGGACGTTCCTGGGTATGCGCGCGGTGTCCAAACCGATGATCGCGGCCGGCCGCGGCTCGATCGTCAACATCTCCTCCGTCGAGGGACTGGCCGGCATGCCCTACCTGACGGCCTACACCGCGACCAAGTTTGCGATCCGCGGCATGACCAAGGTCGCGGCGCTGGAACTCGGACCGAACGGCATCAGGGTCAATTCGGTGCACCCGGGGATGATCGAGACCGACATGGTGAAGGACGCCGCGGGCGGTCATGAGATCGACCTGTCGCCTGCCGCGAAACGGATCCCGATCCGGCGGATGGGGCAGTCGGAGGAGATCGCCGAGGTGGTGCTCTTTCTGGCCAGTGACCGCAGTTCCTACGTCACCGGCGCGGAAATCGCGGCCGACGGCGGCGTCACCGCCACGCACGCGTTCTATCTGGTCTGAGGCACTCAGGGCAGGGTCGGCACGCCGTTCGGCCCCAGCGGCCAGAAGGGGTTGTGCGCGACCTCCCAGTGATGGCCGTCCGGGTCGGCGAAGTAGCCGTGATAGCCACCCCACTCGGTGGCCTGGGCGGGCTTGACGATCGTCGCGCCTGCGGTCTGGGCCGTGGCCAGCGACGAGTCGACGTCGTCGTTGGACCAGACATTGACGGCGAGCGTGACCCCGCGGAATGCGCCGGGTTCCGGGCTGGACTCGGCGAGCGCGTCGCGACGCAGGTCGTCGGCGCCGTAGAGCCCGAGCAGCCCGCCCGCGGTACGGAAGAAGCTCACTTCACCCTCAACCGACGCGGAGCTGAGCTCGAAGCCGAGGCCGCGGTAGAAGCGGGTGGACGCCGCGACGTCGCTGACGCCGAGGGTGACGAGGCTGATGACTGCCGGGACGCTCATGTCGATGAGGGTAGGAGTGCGGTCCGACACCGCGCCTGCGCAGCGGAATCGTGCCCCCCGCGAGTTAGGGTGAGGTCGAACCGAGAGAGGGGGCCGCGATGCCTACCCACGACAGCGGCCAGAGCCGGCCGCAGCGGCAGCACGACGAAGAGGTCGAAGAAGCGACCGAGGCGAGCACGGATGTCTCCGAACGGCACGAGAAGTTGACCGAGGACGTGGACGCGATTTTGGACGAGATCGACGATGTGCTCGAGTCAAATGCCGAAGACTTCGTGCGCGCATTCGTGCAGAAGGGGGGCGAGTAGCTGATCTTGGGCCACCCGAGACCGCACAGCTGGGCTGTCATTCTGCCGTTCCCGCGCTGGACGAACGGTCCTCCGCGACTGTAGGAAGCGCGTTCTGCGTGTCAGACTTCGACTGTGGGCTCACCGGTCGAGTTCGTTTCGGACGGGCCCGATGGCGACGCGATCCCCGAACGACGCGATGCCTTGGGTCGTCCTCCGCGCGCGCAGTCTTTCACCGCGTTGCTCAGCCGGGGCAAGATCGAGATCGCCGCACCGGCCAGCTGGGCCGCCGCCGCCGCATTGTGCGTCACGGCCAGCTACCAGATGGTCTTCACCTACCGCTTCGACGGCGTCGCCCTGCACACCCGGGGCGGTTTCGACGCGTCCGGCCGCTCGCTCGACCGGGTGTTGTCGAACGAGCACGGCCCTCGGTATGCGATCGTCCTGTTCGTCTGCGCGCTGTGGTTCCTCGTGCTGGCCGCGCTGCTCATCGGGAAGGGAACGGGACGCGCGACCGGTCTGGTCACTCGGCACGCGGTGTCGGTCGGACTCGCAGGCACCTTCCTGCTCGTCGGCCTGTTGAGCAGTATCGGGCTGGGGCTCGCGTCCACGTACTCCAGTTACAACGGCCTCGCCGGCGCGCTGGGCGAGGGAGGTGGCATCGTCGTGCGGTTGCACATCGGGGCCTGCCTCTGGCTCGGGCTGGCTGCGCTGGCCTGCGCCTTCGTCGGCATCACCCTCACAGCGCTGCTGCAGCGCCGAATGGTCGCCGCATCGGCCCAGACGCCACTGGCCACCGACCCGGCCCCGGACGATAGGGCACCGGACGAGCCCGGCGAGTTGCCTGACGACGAACTGCTGGTCGCCGATCGCCGGCATCCCGATCGCGCCTTTCGGCGTTCATGGCGCTGACTTCTTCGATTCGCGGACGGCGGACGAGCCCGGGTGGCGGCCTGACCGCGAGAGCGCGCCTCGCGTGGCGTGGGTAGGGTCGCGGTAGCCCATTCACATCAGCGAGGAGCGACGTTGAGCAACGAGCGATCCGACGGCATCCCAGGGATCCTGCGCTACGCGAACTCCCCGGGCTCGTCCTCGTTCACCGACTTCGTCTCCGCCGCGGCCCCCGATCTGCTGCCCGGTCGGATCGGTCAGCTCGCCGCCGTCCCGCACGGCACCACGATCGTTGCCGCCACCTATTCCGACGGCGTGGTGATGGCGGGTGACCGCCGCGCCACCGCGGGAAACCTGATCGCCCAGCGGGACATCGAGAAGGTCTTCGCCGCCGACGACTTCACGCTGATCGGCATCGCCGGCGCGGCCGGGCTCGCCATCGAGATCGTGCGGCTCTACCAAGTGGAGCTCGAGCACTACGAGAAGATCGAAGGCACCCACCTCACCCTCGACGGCAAGGCCAACCGGCTGGCGACCATGATCCGCGGCAACCTCGGCGAGGCGCTGCAGGGTCTCGCCGTCGTCCCGCTGTTCGCCGGCTTCGACATCGACGCGCCGGACGCGGCCAGTGCCGGCCGGATCTTCAGCTTCGACATCACCGGCGGCCGCTACCCCGAGCAGTACCACCACTGCGTCGGGTCGGGCTCGCTGTTCGCGCGCGGCGCGCTGAAGAAGCTCTGGCGCCCCGGCCTCGCTCGCGCCGAGGCGATCCGGGTGGTCGTCGAGTCCCTGTACGACGCCGCCGACGACGACTCCGCCACCGGCGGCCCGGACATCACTCGAGGCATCTACCCGGTCGTCATGCTGGCGACCGCTTCGGGTGCCGAGCGGGTCGGGGACGCGGAGCTCGACACCGTGGTGCGCGCGATCCTGACCGACCGCGAATCGCGCCCGGGCGCTTGAGCAGCAAGGGGACCCGTTCATGAGCATGCCGTTCTACGCCTCGGCCGAGCAGATCATGCGCGACCGCTCGGAGTACGCCCGCAAGGGCATCGCGCGCGGACGCGGCGCCGTCGTCCTCGCCTACGCCGACGGCATCCTCTTCGTCACCGAGAACACCAGCTCCGCGCTGCATAAGGTGAGCGAGATCTACGACCGCATCGGCTTCGCCGGCGTGGGCAAGTACAACGAGTACGAGAGCCTGCGCGTCGCCGGGATCCGGTTGGCGGACCTGCGCGGCTACTCCTACGACCGCCGCGACGTCACCGCTCGGGCGCTGGCCAACGCCTACGCGCAGACCCTCGGGACGATCTTCACCGAGCAGCCCAAGCCGTACGAGGTCGAGATCTGCGTGGCGGAAGTCGGCGACAGCGCGGAGCAAGACCAGATCTACCGGCTCACCTATGACGGCACGATCGTCGACGAACCGGAGTTCCTCGTCATGGGTGGGCAGGCCGAGGCGCTCACCACGGAGGTCCGTAACGCGTACGCGCCCGGGCTGCCGCTGCGCGACGCGCTCGGCGTCGCCGTCCGGTCACTGGGCAGCATCGGCAGCACCAACGGATCACCGCGCGAGCTGCCGGCCAGCCAGATCGAGGTGGCCGTTCTCGACCGCACCCGCGGCAAGCGCAAGTTCAAGCGCATCTCCGGCCTGGCACTGACCGAGCTGCTGCCGGCACCGCCACCGGCCGCCGCCGACACGTCGTCGGACGTCGAGCCGGCGGCGGCGGATGCGGATGCGGCCGCGGATGGCGATCGGGCCGGCGAGACGTCCGACTAAGCGGTAACGACCTCGCCGGCGGTGACCTTGACCGGCACTGACGGCAGGGGCTTCGGCGCGGGCCCGCGCAGGACCTTACCGGTCAGCGCGTCGTACTGAGATCCGTGGCACGGACAGTTCAGCTTCGATCCCACCGGCGCGACTGTGCACTGCATGTGTGTGCAGATCGCGCTGAAGCAGGCTGCCGTGGTCGCGGTCGGCCGCGCGACGATCACCGGGTCACCGCTCGGTAGCTGGGCGGACACCGCCTGGCCCACCGGGATGTCCTTGAGCGTGGCGAGCTTGTTGCTGGAGCCGGCCGACCCGCTGGAGCTACCGCCGGAGCTCTGCGGGCTGGGGTTGGTTGCGGTTGTGGTCTGACCGCCGGGCGGGTTGCTGCTGGACCCGCTGGAGCAGGCAGCGAGCGTGGCTACGCCGGCCAGGCCGGCACCGCTGGCGAGAAGGGAGCGTCGGGAGACTTCGGGATTGATGTTCACACCAACCGATACGGCGTGGGCGTGCAGTAGGTTCGATGACCGAGGAGATTGAACCGACGCAGCGCCGGGCACGTATGAAAGACGTGAGTTTGACGCTGCAAGCCGATGCGCCGGTGACGCGCGGCGGGAGCGACGTGAAAACCGACGACGCGCAGTTGCTGCGGGCGCTGCACGACGAGCACGGCCACGCGTTGTGGGCCTACGTCGTCGGCCTGACCAACGGCGACCGCGCGCAGGCCCAGGACGTCGTCCAGGAGACGTTTCTGCGGGCGTGGCGCAACCCGCAGGTGCTGCTGCAGACGACGGGCTCAGCGCGCGGCTGGCTGTTCACCGTGGCCAAGCGCATCGTCATCGACGAGTGGCGTACCGCGCGGAGTCGACGGGAGCGCGTCACCGCCGAATTGCCCGAACGGCCGGTGCCCGACGCCACCGACCACGCGGTCGATCGGCACATCGTCACGGCCGCGATGCGCACGCTGTCGATGGAGCACCGCGAGGTTCTGCTCGAATGCTACTTCCGCGGATCCTCCGTGGCCCAGGCTGCCGCGGCCCTCGGGGTGCCCGCAGGCACGATCAAGTCACGCACGCACTACGCCCTCCGAGCACTTCGTCTGGCCCTGGAAGAGATGGGAGGTGAGCTATGACCGGCGACCGGTTCGCGCACTACGACGGCGCGTACGTCCTGAACGCGCTGAACGACGAGGACCGCGCCGAGTTCGAAGCTCACCTGATCACCTGTGACGAGTGCCGGGCCCGGGTGGCCGAGGTCGCGCCGACGGCCGCCCGGCTGGCCGGCCTGTCCGCGGCCGACGTCGACGGCGAGGCCGCTTCGGCCGGGCCGATCCCGGACACCCTGCTGCCCGGCCTGTTCCGCCGCGCTGAACGCGAGCGAGCCCGTCGCCGCCTGGTCAGCGGATCGATCGCTGCGGTCGCCGCCGCGTGTCTCATCACGCTCGTGGCCGTCCTGTGGCCGGCCGCGCCGTCGTCCACGCCGCCCCAGGGTCAGGTCCTGACCGCCGTACGACCCAGCCCGATCACCGCCACCGCTGCCCTGGTGTCCAAGCAGTGGGGCACCGAGATCGACGTGAGATGCCGGTACTCGGAAGCGGTCGAGGGTGGAATTCCCTACGAGCTTCAGGTGGTGGACACGGCGGGACAGAGGCACAGCGCCGGAAGTTGGACGCTGGTCCCTGGGCCGGCGATCACGTTCAAGGGGGGCACCGACGTGAGCCGCGAACGCATTGCCAAGATCCTGATCACGTTGCCGAACGGAACGCCGATCCTGCAACTGACGCTCTGAGGGGTCAGCGCTTCGTGCCGAGCAGTTCGTCCACGAACGGGGCGAGCATCCGGCCGACGCCCCGGGCGACCACGCTCGGGTCCTGGCTCGGCACCAGTGCATGGCTGATCGCCAAGCGGACCAGCGTGTCTGCGACCAGTCGGGCATCGGCGACGCCGACCTGCGGCCAGACCTCGGGAATCAGGTGTGCGATCCGCTCGCTGGCCAGGGCCTGACCCAGGCCGGTGAGCAGGCGGTGCAGTTCACCCTCCGCGGCGTTGGCCACGATGATCTGGACGACCGGCTCGTCGGACGCGAGCTTCAGGAAGAGCGTGAACGCGGTGCGCAGGGCGCGGTGGGCGTCGTCGGCGCTGGCCCGCACCGCGGCCGTCACTTGGGCTATGAGGGCCTCGATCTCGCCGGCGATGTAGGCCTCGACGAGCGAGGAGCGCGACCCGAACTCGTTGTAGAGGGTCTGCCGGCTCACCCCGGCGGCGTCGGCGACGTCGGACATCGTGGTCGCCGTCCAGCCCCGGGACCGGACGAGGTCGTCGACGGCCGTGAGGACCGTGTCGCGCAACAGCGTCCTCGCTGCGGCCTGGTAGGGGACCCGTACGACTCTCGTGGTCACCACGTCACCCCGCCGAGCGCTTTTCGGTGTCGGCCGGGACGAAGTCGATCTTCTCCCGGACCCCGCAGTCCGGGCAGCACCAGTCGTCCGGGACCTGTTCCCAGGCCGTGCCGGCCGGGAAGCCCTCGCGGGGTTCGCCCACGGATTCGTCGTAGACGTACTCACACACTTCGCAGCGATACTTGCCCACGGTCTGATCTTGTCAGGCTGCGGACGCGCGGTCGGCGTCCGCGGTCGCGGCCGGGCCGTATTTCGCCAAGATCTTCGCGCGCTTGCTGGGCTGGATGTTGGCCAGCGTGACGTCGCCGTTGTAGTGCGCGAGCACCCGCTTGTCCATGACGCGGCGCCACAGCGGCGGGACGTACGCGAGCAGGATCATGGCGGCGTACCCGGCCGGCAGCTGCGGCGACTCGTCGAAGTGCCGCAGCGACTGGTAGCGCCGCGTCGGGTTCGCGTGATGGTCGCTGTGCCGCTGCAGGTGGTAGAGGAACAGGTTCGTGGTCAGGTGATTGTTGTTCCAACTGTGCCGCGGGGTGACGCGCTCGTAGCGGCCGGTCGGCAGCTGCTGACGGCGCAAGCCGTAGTGCTCCAGGTAGTTGACCCCCTCGAGCAGGCTGAAGGCGAGCACGGCCTGCAGCAGCAGGTAGGGCACGATCCCGACGCCGAAGAGCAGGACCAGAGCGGCCCAGAGCACGACCGTCATCGCCCAGGCGTTGAGGACGTCGTTGCGCAGCGTGTACGGCTTCTTGCCCATACGGCGCAGCCGGGTCTTCTCGAGCTTCCAGCCGTTGACGACGCTGCCGACGACCGTGCGCGGCCAAAAACCCCAGAATGTCTCACCCAGCCGGCTCGACGCGGGGTCCTCCGGCGTTGCCACGCGGACGTGGTGGCCGCGGTTGTGCTCGATGAAGAAGTGCCCGTAGCCGCACGGCGCGAGCGCGATGCGGGCGAACCAGCGCTCGAGGTGCTCCTTCTTGTGCCCCAGTTCGTGAGCGGTGTTGATGGCGATCCCGTTGAGCATGCCGAGCGTGGTGGCGATGCCGAGCCGGTCGACGACCGGGAGTCCGCCATTTCGGGTCATCAGCCAGAAGCCCGCGAACAGGGTCGCGAATTGACAGGGCAGGAACAGGTAGGTGACCCAGCGGTAGTACCGATCCTGGTCGAGCCAGGCCACGACGTCCTCAGGGGCGTTGCTCGGGTCGTCGCCGATGACGATGTCGAGCAGCGGGATCATCACGTACAGGACGATCGCGCCGATCCACCAGAACAGGCCGACCCCGGTGAGGTTGACCAGCCCCCAGCCGGCAAACAGGAACAGCGGCACGACGGTCCCCAGCAGCCACAGGTACCGCTTGCGATCGCGCCAATCGGGGCGTTCGCCCTGAGCGACAACGCGCCCGGACAGGCTTGCGGACACCGATTCGTTCCCCATCAAGGCCACCTCGTCGTCTCGTCGCCGGTTGACACAGAGTCCCTGTCAGTCCGATTGCTTGACAACACGATGGCGTATGTAAAGCAAGAACGCAAGGGGCGGAGCCGTATCGGGCCGGAACCGTGCGGGCGCGAGCCACGGCGCGCGGATAGGGTGGACGAGTGCACAAGCGCATCCTCGGCATCGAGAACGAGTACGGCGTCACGTGCACGTTCCATGGCCAGCGCCGGCTCTCGCCGGACGAGGTCGCGCGCTACCTGTTCCGCCGCGTCGTGTCGTGGGGACGCTCGTCGAACGTCTTCCTCAAGAACGGTGCCCGGCTCTATCTGGACGTCGGCAGCCACCCGGAGTACGCGACACCGGAGTGCGATTCTCTCGAGAGCCTGGTTGCCCATGACAAGGCCGGGGAGCGCGTGCTCGAAGGCCTCGTCGTCGACGCCGAGAAGCGCCTGCACGATGAGGGCATCGCCGGCGACATCTACCTGTTCAAGAACAACACCGACTCGGCCGGCAACTCCTACGGTTGCCACGAGAACTTCCTCGTCGGCCGGCACGGCGAGTTCAGCCGCCTCGCCGACGTGCTGATCCCGTTCCTGGTCACCCGGCAGCTGATCTGCGGCGCCGGCAAGGTGCTCCAGACTCCGCGGGGGGCCGTGTACTGCGTGAGCCAGCGGGCCGAGCACATCTGGGAAGGCGTCTCGTCGGCGACGACCCGCAGCCGGCCCATCATCAACACCCGCGACGAGCCGCACGCCGATGCCGAGCGCTACCGCCGCCTGCACGTCATCGTCGGCGACTCGAACATGAACGAGGCCACCACGCTGCTCAAGGTCGGTTCGGCCGATCTGGTCCTGCGCATGATCGAGGACGGCATCACCTTCCGCGATCTCACCCTTGAGAACCCCATCCGCGCCATCCGCGAGATCAGCCACGACCTCACCGGCACCCGCGCGGTTCGCCTGGCCGCCGGGCGCAGCGCGTCCGCCCTGGAGATTCAGCGCGAGTACTACTCCAAGGCCGTCGACTACCTGGCCCGCACGGGCGAGGACGCCTCGTCCAAGCGGGTTCTCGAGCTGTGGGGACGCACCCTCGATGCCGTCGAGAAGCAGGACCTGTCGCTCATCGACCGCGAGATCGACTGGGCCACTAAGTACCAGCTGATCGAGCGGTACCGCGCCAAGCACGATTTGCCGCTGTCCTCGCCGCGGGTGGCGCAACTCGACCTCGCCTACCACGACATTTCCCGCACGCGCGGCCTGTACTACCTGCTGCAGCGCAAGCACGCGGTCGAGCGGGTGGTCTCCGACCTCACTATCTTCGAGGCCAAGAGCGTTCCGCCGCAGACGACGCGGGCCAAGCTGCGCGGCGACTTCATCCGACGGGCGCAGGAACGTCGCCGGGACTTCACCGTGGACTGGGTGCACCTGAAGCTGAACGACCAGGCGCAACGCACCGTGCTGTGCAAGGACCCCTACCGAAGCGTCGACGAACGCGTCGAAAAGCTCATCGCGTCAATGTGAGCGACGGAGCGAGCGGCGCCAAGGAGACCAGACAGCGTTGACCAACGGTACGCGCGCCACCACCCGCCGGGGACGAGGTGGCATTAGTTTCGAGGACATGGCGGCCCGGCGCGCGGAACGACTCGTCAACCTCGTGATCTGCCTGCTGTCGACGCGGCAGTTCCTGACCGCCGAGCGGATCCGCGACGCGGTTCCCGGCTACGAGGGCAGTGACGGGTCGCGCGCGACGGACGAGGCCTTCAAGCGGATGTTCGAGCGGGACAAGGCGGAACTGCGCGAACTCGGCATCCCGCTGGAGACGGGCCGCAACAGCCATTTCGATGCCGAGGACGGGTACCGCATCCGGCGCGGGGACTACGAGTTGCCCGAGATCGAGTTCGACGCGGCCGAGGCGGCCGCAGTTGGTCTCGCCGCGCGGCTCTGGCAGTCCGCGACCCTCGGCGAACCCGCGCGACAGGCATTGATCAAGCTGCGCGCGGCCGGCACCGAGATTCGCGCCGCCGACGCTCCCGGTGCCGTACCGCACCTGGATGCGAGCGATCCCAGCCTGCCGGCGATGATCGAGGCCGCCCGCACCGCGACCGCGGTCGCCTTCGACTACATCAAGTCCGGTGCGGCGGCGCCCGAGCGCCGCACGCTCGAACCATGGGGCGTGCTGTCGTGGCGGCGCCGGTGGTACGTCGCCGGCCGCGACCGGGACCGCGGCGAACCACGCAGCTTCCGGCTCTCGCGCATCACCGGCGCGGTCGCGACGGTGGGTAAGCCGGGTGCTTTCGACCGGCCGGACAAGGTCGACCTGCTCGAGATGGTTGCCGGACGGGGGCCAGACGACCGCCGGCTCGCCCTCGTGCGCGTGTCCGGCTCCGGAGCCGGGCAGCTGCGCCGCCTCGCGCAATCCGAGGTCGACGGCGTCCTGAGGATCACGTTCACCGAGACCCGGTGGCTCGCTCGGATCATCGCCAGCGCAGGATCCGGCGTCGTAGCCCTCGAGCCGCCCGACCTCGTCGAGGCCGTCATCGAACGACTCCGCGCCTCGGCCGGAGAGACGTGATGGCCCGCACCGCGAACGAGGAGCGGCTGCCGCGGCTGTTGGCGCTCGTGCCCTACTTGCAGGCCCGACCGGGGATCACCGTGGCCGAGGCGGCGGCCGACTTCGGGGTGGCCGAGGCGCAGCTGCGCCGCGATCTGACGCTGCTCTGGATGTGCGGCCTGCCGGGGCACGGGCCCGGCGACCTGATCGACCTGTCCTTCGAGGGTGACACCGTGTCGGTCGTCTTCGACGCGGGAATGTCGCGCCCGTTGCGGCTCACGACCGACGAAGCGCTGGCGCTCGTCGTCGCCCTGCGGACGCTGTCCGAAACACCCGGCCTGGCCGACTCCGACGCCGTTCAACGGGCGCTGGCCAAGGTCGAGTCGGCGGCCGGCGGAGTTGTCGACGACGCGACGGTCGCGGTCGAACTCGATGCCACCGAGCGGCTGGTCCCGGTCCTGCAGCGGGCGGTCGATGAAGGGCACGCGCTGCGGCTGCGGTACTACAGCGCGTCCCGCGACGAACGCAGCGAGCGGACCGTCGATCCGCTGCGCGTCTTCGAGGCGGACGGGCGCAGCTATCTCGAGGCATGGTGCCGGCAGGCGGAGGGCTTGCGGGTCTTCCGCGTCGACCGGATCGAGGACGTCACCACACTCGACGAGCCGGCCTCGATTCCCGAAGGCGTACAACCGCGGGACCTCTCCGAGGGCGTGTTCCAGCCCGCGTCCGAGCATCTGCTCGTCGGACTGCGGGTCGGTCCGGCCTACGCGTGGGTCGCCGACTACTACCCGGCCGAGGACGTTGCCGAGGACGGCGAACGTCTGCGCGTGAGCCTGCGCGTCGCCGACCCGGCCTGGGTGCGCGCGCTGGTGCTGGGTTCCACCGGTCAGGTCGAGGTGCTGTCGCCGGACTGGCTGGCCGAGGGGATCCGGGCCGAGGCCGCGCGGGCGCTCGCCGCCTACGCCGCCAAGTAGAGTCGAGCCCGTGGTGTGGATACCGATCGGTGCTTGGCTGGCCGCGTTGATGACGGCCGCCGTGGTCCTCGGCTTCTGCGCGTACGAAATCGTCTGGAAGGCCAAGCGCCTGCGCGGCGACCTGCAGGCACTGCAAGGCATGGCCGACCAGATCGCCGACCTGCGCGGCCAGCTCACCGCGGCGCAGGAGCGCATGGCCGCCACCGGCCTTCGGTGACGGGGCCGTGTTCAGTACCAGCCGACTGAGACGGCGGCGCCCGAAGAATCCCGATGGGCGGATGCCCGTCCTCGATCACCTGCGTGAGCTGCGCCGCCGCGTCATCATCGTCGTCATCTTCGTCGCGCTCGGGGCCGTGATCGGCTGGTACCTGTACAACCCGACTATCGCGTTCCTCAAGCACCCGTATTGCAGCATCGACTACCGGCACCGCTTCCCGGGCAACGACCCGACGCACTGCGACCTCATCTACACCAACGTCCTGGACGGGTTCACCACTCGCCTGAAAGTGGCGCTGATCTCCGGCGCGGTGTTCACCGGCCCCTTGTGGCTGTACCAGATCTGGGCGTTCATCACGCCCGGGCTGCGCAGCAAGGAGCGCAAATACACGATCATCTTCATCGTCGCCTCGACCGTGCTGTTCGCCCTCGGCATGGGGCTGGCCTACGTCGTCCTCGCCAAGGGCCTGTCGGTGATCATCGGCATCTCGGGAACGGGCATCCAGTCGCTACTCACCGTGAACGCCTACCTGTCCTTCGTCACGCTCATGATGGTGATCTTCGGTGCGGCGTTCGAGTTGCCGTTGCTCGTCGTGATGGCCAATCTCGCCGGCGTGCTCTCGGCCAAGCTGCTGATCAAATCCCAGCGCATCGCGATCTTCATGATCTTCCTGTTCGCGGCGGTCGCCACACCCAGCACCGACCCGTTCACGATGTGCGCGATGGCCGTGCCGATGGTGATCTTGTTCGAAGGCGCCGTCGTCCTGGCGGTATTCCACGACCGGCGCAAGGCCCGGCGCAAGGACGCGGAACGGAGCCAGGAGCACCTCGACGATGACGTGCCGTCGACGGTCGAGCCGATGCCCGAGGCGATCTCGGACACCACCTGGGCCGACACGACCTGACGGCCCGAGACTCAACCCAGCGCGCTCCGGACCCTGCGCGGCGGCCGGGGGGCAACGCCGCGCAGGGGGCTCCGAATGCACTCAGACGGTCAACGAAGAGTGCAGCACGAGCGGAAGATTGCCGGCCGGGGTAACACAACAGCAGTCGCCGCCCTCGCGGGTGAATCGGCGCCAGCATACCTGCGGGTACGTTCGCGGTCCATCCAGGAGGCGCCGACAACAGCGCCTCGGTAGGGGCACACGCCCGAGATGCTTTCCGGCGACGGCCCTAGTGTGGACGTCATGTCCTCACCGAGTGAGCGGTACGCCGCCTCGCGGAGGCGCGCAACCCGGCCGGTGCTGGCCGACTTCCGGGCGGGCTATCCGTTTGCCCTCGACCCCTTTCAGGACGAGGCCTGCACCGCGCTCGAGGACGGCTACTCGGTCTTGGTCTGCGCGCCGACCGGCGCCGGGAAGACGGTCGTGGGTGAATTCGCCGTCCATCTCGCTCTCGCCGCGAACCAGAAGTGCTTCTACACGACGCCGATCAAGGCGCTGTCGAACCAGAAGTACAACGATCTGGTCGAGCGCTACGGGCCGGCCAGTGTGGGCCTGCTGACCGGCGACAACGCTGTGAACGCCGATGCCCCGATCGTGGTGATGACCACCGAGGTGCTGCGCAACATGCTCTACGTCGGCAGCCGTTCGTTGACCGACCTCGGCTATGTCGTCATGGACGAGGTGCACTACTTGGGCGACCGGTTCCGCGGCGCGGTGTGGGAGGAGGTGATCATCCACCTGTCCGCAGCCGTGCGGCTCGTCTCGCTCTCCGCGACGGTGTCCAACGCGGAAGAGTTCGGCGAATGGCTGGTCACGGTCCGCGGCGAAACGAAGGTGATCGTGCACGAGGAGCGGCCGGTGCCGCTGTGGCAGCACATTCTGGTCGGCAGCCGGATGTTCGACCTCTTCGCCGGCGACGGCGCGTCGATCGATGCCGAATTGCTCCGCCACGTGGCCGACCGCACGCGCTACCTGGATCCGATCCCCGGTCGGCGCGGCTCGCGATCGCCGCGCGGCTGGCGAGCGCCGAATCGACCTGACGTCATCACCCGCCTCGACCGCGACGGCCTGTTGCCGGCGATCACGTTCATCTTCAGCCGAGCCGGGTGCGATGCCGCCGCCCGGCAATGCGTCCACGCCGGCATGTGGCTGACGACCGAGGAGGAGCGGGCCGAGATCGACCAGGTCGTCGAGCAGATGACGGCGCACGTCCCGCCCGAGGACTTGGACGTCCTGGGCTACTGGGAATGGCGGGACGCACTGCGACGAGGTGTTGCCGCGCATCACGCCGGGCTGATCCCGCCGTTCAAGCAGACCGTCGAGGAGCTGTTCGTCCGTGGCCTCGTCCGCGCCGTTTTCGCCACCGAGACCCTCGCGCTGGGGATCAACATGCCGGCCCGGACGGTCGTTCTCGAACGGCTGACGAAGTTCAACGGCGAAACCCACGCCGACGTCACGCCGGGGGAGTACACGCAGCTCACCGGTCGGGCCGGCCGGCGAGGCATCGACGTCGAAGGGCACGCCGTCGTCGTGTGGACGCCGGAGGTCGACCCGCAGCGGGTCGCCGGCCTCGCCTCTACCCGGACGTACCCGCTGCGCTCCTCGTTCCGGCCGTCGTACAACATGGCCGTCAACCTCGTCGACCAGATGGGCCGACCGGCCGCGCGCGGCCTCCTCGAATCGTCGTTCGCGCAGTTCCAGGCCGACCGGGCGGTGGCCGGGCTGGTCAAGCAGATCCGCCGCAACGAGGAGACGCTGCGCCAGCACGAGGTGCAGATGCAGTGCCACCTGGGCGACTTCACCGAATACGCGAACCTCCGTCGACGGCTCAGCGAGCGAGAGGCGACGCTCGCCCGCGACGGTGCGCGGGCTCGTCGCGGGGCCGTCGCCGCATCGCTCGAGGGGTTGAAGCGTGGCGACGTCATCCGGGTCCCGCGGGGTCGCCGGGCCGGCCTCGCGGTTGTCCTCGACCCGGGGGCACATCCGCACGACGATCCGCGGCCGCTCGTGGTCAGCGAGTCGCGGTGGTCCGGGCGGCTGTCCTTGACCGACTTTCCGGTCGCCGTCGACGTGCTCGGGACGGTGCGGGTGCCCAAGCACGTGAATCACCGGTCCCCCCAGGAGCGCCGCGACCTCGTCTCCAGCCTGCGCGCCCTGGATCTGCCTGAGACGAAGTCCAGCCGGCGGCCGGCCGGCGGGACGGACGAGGACGAGGAGGTGTCGCGGCTGCGGCGAGAGCTTCGCGCACACCCGTGCCACCAGTGCCCCGACCGCGAGCAGCACGCCCGGTGGGCCGAGCGGCACACCCGGCTGGCCCGCGAGAACGAGGGCCTGCGGAAGCGGATCGAGGGCCGCACCGGCTCTCTCGGACGGATCTTCGACCGGATCTGCCGATTGCTCGACGAGCGCGAGTATCTGGCCGGCGACGAGACCACGCCGGCGGGGCGCCAGCTGGCCCGGATCTGGTCCGAGGCCGACCTGCTCGCCGCCGAGTGCCTGCGCGACGGCGCCTGGGACGGGTTGGATCCCGCCGAACTCGCGGCGGTGGTATCGACCCTGGTCTACGAGCCGCGCCGGGACGAGACGCTCGTGGACCAGATGCCCTCGCCGGCCGTCCGGGATGCGCTGGCGATGACGGTGCGGATCTGGGCCGATCTCAGCGAGGACGAGGCCGATCTGGGCCTGCCACTCACCCGCGAGCCGCAACTCGGCTTCGTGTGGGCGGTCTATCGCTGGGCGCGCCAGGAACGTCTCGACAAGGTGCTCGCCGCCGCGTCCAATCGTGGGAACGAACTGTCCGCCGGCGACTTCATCCGGTGGTGCAAGCAAGTGCTGGACCTGCTGGACCAATTGGCCGGCGCGCCCGGTGCGGGGGCGGGCCGGGCGCGGGTCGCGTCGGTGGCGCGTACCGCATCGGCCGCGCTGCGTCGCGGGGTGGTCGCGCAGAGCATGCAGCCGTGAGGTGATCCACCGGTTATCCTCCGTGTCACCTCATGCCGTCCTGAAGGTTTCGCAGTAGCTTTATCCGAGCCTGGGCCGGGGCACGATGCTGTACCGGCCTGCAGAGACGACACGTGAGGTGCTATTCCATGAGCGAGAGCGGCAACCCGGGCGGCAACCCCCCCAACCCGAACCCTCCGGGCGGACCCGGCGGCGAGCAGTGGCCCGCCTATGCCCCACCGCAATCTTCAGGTCCGCCCCCGCCCGCACCGGCCGATGACGCGGAGGACGAGCCCGAGGCAGTCGGACCGACCCAGCCCGGGCCAGGCCAGGGTCAGCCCGGGCCAGGCTCCGGACAGCCGGGGCAAGGGCCCGGGCAGCCCGGCCAAGGGCCCGGGCAGCAACCGACCTTCGGGGCGTCGCCGCAGCAGCCGGGCCAGCCCTGGGCCCAGCCCGGCCCGGGTTACGGACAGCAACCCGGTCAGCCGCCACAGCAGCCCTGGGCGCAGCCGGGCCAGGGGCAGCCGGGCGCCGGTCCGCAGGGCTACGAGCCGCCGCCGGGCCAGCCGGGCTACGGCCAGCCGGGGTACGGGCCGCCCTCCACTCCGGCGGCGCCCGGCGGTCCTGGCGGTCCGGGGCCGGACGACGGCTCGTCGGCCACTCAGGTGCTGCCCGGCGTGCCCCGAGACCCGGGGGGGCCGACGCCCTTCGGCGGCGCACCGGGATCGTCGGGCGATCAACCCACGACGAGCTTCGGCGCGGGCGGACTCGGGCAGGCCCCCGGTGCCGCATCGCCCTACTCCCCGCCAACGCCAGGAGGCGCCGGCGCGGGCTACGGCCAGCCTGCCTACGGGCAGCCAGGTGGGGCCCCGTCGCAGCCCTACGGCGGCTACGGCCAGCCGGCGGCAGCGGCTCAGCCCGGGTACGACCAGCCGACGTATGGGCAGCAGCCCGGCTACGGGCAACAGCCGGCCTACGGGCAACAGCCCGCCTACGGCGCGTCGGGGTACGAGCAAGCGGCGTACGGGCAGCAGCCGTACGGACAGCAGCCGTACGGACAGCAGCCGTACGGACAGCCGGCATATGGCCAGCAGGTCGGGTACACCCAGCAGCCGGGATACGGCCAACCTTCGGGGTACGGGCAGCCTGACCAATCCGCCAAGAAGAGCAAGAAGGGCCTGTTCATCTCGCTCGCCGTGCTCGTCGTGGTCGCCGCCGTCGCGGTCGTCCTGCTCCTCGTCCTCAAGGGCGACAAGAAGCTCAGTCACACCGCCGTCGAGAAGTACATCACCGAGTCGCTCGGCGCCACCAACGTGAAGTGCAACAACGGCAGCGACTTCACGATGAAGCAGAACGGCGCGTCGTTCACGTGCACCGCGGCCGGCGGAAAGACGTTCACCGTGACGATCCAGAACAAGGACAAGGGCGCCTACGAAGTCCGCTGACGGCGGTCGGCGTCGCGGCCACTCAGGCCAGCGCCGTGCCGATCGCCTTCCGCAGCCGCTGTACCGAGTTGGACACCCCGAGCGCATCGGCCAGCTCGCTGAGCTGGTCGGCGTCGCGCGGTTCGAGGTAGAGCCGGTCGTCGATGACGTCCAGCGGGACGTCGACCCGGCCGCGCACCGCCGCGGGGGCGACGGCCAGATAGTCCTTCGCCGCACGCACCTTGCCCGCCGCGCCGGCCGGGAACCCGTCGTCGCCGGCCAGCGCGGCGACCAGGATGTCCTCGATCGTGCCGAACCGCGAGACCAAGGCGGCCGCGGTTTTCTCGCCGACCCCGGGCACGCCCGGTAGGCCGTCGCTCGGGTCGCCCCGCAGCACAGCGAAGTCGGCGTAGTGCTCGGCCGGGACGCCGTACTTGGCCTGGACCTCCGCCGGCCCCATCGCCTCGAGCTTGGCGATGCCCTTGCCGGTGTAGAGGATCCTCACCCGCTGATTGGCCAACGCGAGCATGTCCCGGTCACCGGTGACGATCTCGACCGGGTCGGTGTCACGATGCGCCAGCGTCGCCATGACGTCGTCGGCCTCGAAGCCGTCCGCGCCCGCCGTCGCCAGCCCGACCGCGCCGAGGATCTGCAGGAGGGGCGGGATCTGAGGGCTCAGCCGGTCGGGGATCTCCTCGCTGCCGTCCTTCGCGAGACGGTGCGTCTTGTACGACGGGATGAGCTCGACCCGGAACGCGGGTCGCCAGTCCAGGTCGAGGCAGGCCACCCACCGCTTCGGGCGGCGGCGCTCGATGAGGGCGGCCGACATGTCCAGGAAGCCGCGGATGGCGTTCACCGGGCGACCGTCCGGGGCTGTCACGGACTCGGGAATGGCGTAGAACGCGCGGAAGTAGAGGTTGGCCGCGTCGATCAGCATCAATGACACGGTGCCACCCTAGGGGCGGACGACCGTGCTACGGCGGACGACGAGCTCGGTCGGCAACACCACGGCCGGATTGCGCGGCTCCTCGTCGGCCTCGGCGATCAGGGCCAGCAGCCGAGTCGTCACGTCGAGAGCCTGATCGGCGACCGGCTGCCGAACCGTCGAAAGATCCATCAACTCCGCGAACGGCTGATCGTCGAAGCCGATGACCGCGACGTCCTCGGGAACCCGCAGGCCGGCGCGGCTGATCTCGCGCAGCGCGCCATACGCCATCTCGTCACTCTCAGCGAACAAGGCGGTCGGCCGATGCTCGAGGGCAAGTAGGTACCGCGCCGCTTCGGCGCCGCCGTCGGTGGTGAAGAACCCCAGCCGTTCCAGTTGCGGGTCGATGTCTGCGCCCGCAGCCTGAATGGCGTCGCGGTAGCCGTCGCGGCGGTGCAGGGGCGGGGTGAACGCCATCGGGTCGTCGGTGTCGCCGCCGATGAGACCGATCCGGCGGTGCCCCAGGCCGAGCAGGTGGTCGACGGCCATCCGGGCGGACGCGACATCGTCGATCGACGCCGAGAGGAAGCCTTCGCGTTCGATCCCGAGCAAGCCGACCGGCCGGTTGAGCTCGGTGAGCGCGTAGAACTCGTCGTCGTCGAGGACGAGGCTGGCGACGAGGACGCCGTCGACCCGCTTGCGCATGGGCATGATGTCGAAGAATCGGCTCCGGCCGTCCTCGTCGCCCAGGTTGTAGAGCAGCAGGTCGAACCCGGTGCGACGCAGGGCGGTCTCGACGGTCGAGATCACCTCGGCGAAGAACCATCTGTTCACGAACGGGACGACAAGGCCGACGGTGGCGGTGCGGCCGCTGGCGAGGCGGGCGGCGAACGGCGAGGCGATGTAATTCAACTCCGACGCCGCGGCGAAGACCCGATCACGGGTTGCTGCGGCGACGTCCGGCAGGCCCCGCAGCGCGCGGGAGACGGTGGCGATCGAGACGCCGGCCCGGCGGGCCACGTCCTCGATGCTCGCGACCATGTCCACCCCTCCCGGGCGACGGCGCCCGGCTGACAGTGACTGAGACCGTAAACGCTACCGCCGCACGGCCCGCGCCAGGATGGCAGACTCGGCAGTCGTGCCGACGCTGTACCGCAACGGCCGGGTGCACAGCCCGGTGAGTTCCGCCGCCACGGCATTCGTGGTCGCCGACGCGGCGCTTGTTTGGATCGGTCGAGAGGACGGCGCCGCCCAGTACCGCGAGCTGCCGACCGTCGATCTCGGCGGTGCTCTGGTGACACCGGCATTCGTCGATGCTCACGTGCACACGACCTCGACCGGACTAGCGCTGTCCGGCCTGGACCTGCGTGCGGCCAATTCCCTCGACGCAGCGCTCGGTGCGGTCGAGCGAGCCGCGCGGGCGGCGCGCGGGCGCCCGATCCTCGGCGGCGGTTGGGACGACACGAACTGGCCCGAGCGGCGAGCACCCACCGCGGCCGAGCTGGACCGCGCCTCGTACGGCGGCGCGGTCTACCTCGCGCGGGTCGACGTCCATTCGGCGGCGACCTCGTCCGCGCTCATGGCGGCCGTGCCCCGGCTTCGGGAGCTCACCGGCTACGACCCGCGCGGATGGCAGCGTGGCCCGGCGCACGACGCCGTGCGGGCGGCAGCGCACCAGGCGCTCACGGCCGGTCAGCGCCGCGATGCCCAGCGCACCGCGCTACGCCAGGCGGCTTCGCTCGGCATCGCCTGTGTGCACGAGATGGCCGGTCCGGTGATCTCGAGCGAGAGCGATTTCGCTGGTCTGCTCGCCCTCGCGGCCGACGAACCGCTGCCGGAAGTCATCGGCTATTGGGGCGAGCTGTTCGGGATCACCGCGGCCCGCGAACTCGGCGCCGTGGGCGCGGGCGGTGACCTGTTCTGCGATGGCTCGTTGGGCTCTCACACCGCGGCCCTGCACGGGCCGTACGCCGACCGTCCCGAGACCAGTGGAGGGTTGCGCTTCGAGACCGACGATGTCGCCGAGCACATCCTGCGGTGTGCCGAGGCGGGCTTACAGGCCGGCTTCCACGCGATCGGGGACGCCGCCGTCGACCAAGTGCTCGATGCCGTCGACGTCGTCGCAGCCCGGATCGGCCGGATGGAGGGCGGCCGGCACCGCATCGAACACGCGGCGTACGTCCGCGATCCGGTTCGGCTGGCGGCGTCCGGGCTGCTCGCCTCGATGCAGCCGGGCTTCGACGCGCACTGGGGCGGGCCCGAAGGCATGTACGCGCAGCGGGTAGGACCGGAGCGTGCCTTGGCGCTCCACCGGTTCGGGGACCTCGCCGCGGCCGGCGTCCCGCTCGCGTTCGGCTCCGACTCACCGGTGACCGAGCTTGGCCCCTGGGCCGCGGTCCGGGCCGCGGTGCACCCGTCCGACCCGGCGGCCGCGATCGGTACCGCGGCCGCGTTCACAGCGCACACCGAGGCCGGGTGGCGCTTCGCGGGCCGAGACGGTGAGGGCGTGCTCGTCGCCGGAGCGCCGGCGACCTTCGCCGTCTGGCGCGCCGGCTCGCTCGCTTCCGGCCTGCCCGATGTCGCACCGGGCCTCGGTCTGCCGCAGTGCCTGGCTACCGTGCGGCGCGGGACGACGATCTTCGACGGTGAGTTGCTCGAGGGATGAGCGGGCGCCACTGAGAGGCGGCCCGGCCCGTTGCCCGTCTCGGCGATACTGGTGCGATGCGCCCCCGCCGCGAGCCCGCGTGCCAGAAGCGCTGGGCCGCGCTGCTCGCCGTCGGCGGCGGGCTCTGCGGCGTGCTGGCGTTCCCGCGGTTCGGACTCTGGCCGGCGGCGTTCGTCAGCGTCGCCCTGCTGTCCGTCGCCGTCGACGGGCGGCGCAGCCGGACGGGCGCATGGCTGGGGTACGTGTACGGCTCGGCGTTCCTCATTCCGCTGCTGCAATGGACCGGCATCTACGTGGGACCGGTTCCGTGGCTCATCCTCGCCTTTGCGTTCGCGGCGTTCTTCGCCCTCCTCGGCGCTGCGCTCCCGCTGCTGGCCCGGCTGCCCGCGGCCCCAGTGTGGGTCGGTGCCGGCTGGGTGCTGGAAGAGGCGCTGCGCGACCGGCTGCCCTTCGGCGGATTTCCCTGGGGCCGGCTCGCGTTCAGCCAAGCCAGCTCGCCGCTGCGCTGGTTCGCCGCGCTCGGCGGGGCGCCGCTGGTGACGTTCGTGGTCGCGGTCGCCGGCGCCGGGCTGGCCGGTGCGGTCTTCGCCGCACGACCGCTGCGGGTCCGCGCGGCCGGGTCGGGCCTGGCTGTCCTGGTCGCCATGCCGTTGCTCGGCATGACGCTGGCCTGGCCGTTGCGACCCGCTCCCGACGCCGCGGGCCGCACCGAGAAGATCGCGGTGATCCAGGGTGGCCTGCCTGACCTGGCGTTGCAGTTCGAGAGCCGAGCCGAACAGGTGCTCGACAACCATGTGCGCCAGACGATGAAACTCGCGCAACGCATCGACGCCGGCACGGTGGCGCGTCCGGATCTCGTGCTGTGGCCGGAGAACGCGTCAGACGTCGACCCGTTCCAGGTGCCGGGCGCGTTCAAGAAGATCGACGACGCGGTGAAAGCGGTCGGGGCGCCGGTCCTCGTCGGAGCGATCCTGCAGGGCCCAGGTCCAACCCACCGCCGCAACGTGGGCATCCTCTGGTCACCCACCTCGGGGCCGGGCGCCACCTACACGAAGCGCCACCCCGTGCCGTTCGCCGAGTACATCCCGTTGCGCAGCATCGCCGAATGGGTCAGTGCCGACGCCAAGACCGTCACCCAGGACATGGTGGCCGGACACGGCAATGGCCTACTGCGCGGAGCGAACGTGCCGATCGGTGACGTCATCTGCTTCGAGGTCGCCTACGACGACCTGGTCCACTCGTCGGTCGCCGCGGGCGCGCAGCTGCTCGTCGTCCAGACCAACAACGCGACGTTCGGGCACACCGCTGAGACCTACCAACAGCTGGCGATGAGCCAGCTGCGGGCCGTCGAGAGCGGACGCACGGTCGTGCAGGTCGCGACCACGGGGAAGTCCGCGGTGATCGGCCCGGACGGGAAGATCCGCGACGAGTCGGGGCCGCTGTTCAGCGCCGACATCCTCCTCGACACCGTTCCGATCCGGGCCGCCGATACGCTGGCCACTCGGATCGGCGCGTTACCCGAGTACGTCCTGGCTCTGCTTGCCGTGGTCGGCATTGCGGCCGCCGTCTGGAACAACCGGCGTAAGCCCGCGCCCGGGAGTAACACGCCTGCTTCCGGGCCGGTGCAAGAGGAGATGGTGACTACGTGAGCGCGTCCGCCCAGGATTCCAGCTCGGATCTCGGCGTGCTCGTCATCATCCCCACGTACCAGGAACGCGAGAACATCGAGCGGATCGTGGCGCGGGTGCGGGCGTCAGTGCCCGCGGCGCACGTGCTCGTCGTGGACGACAGCAGCCCGGATGGCACGGGCAAGATCGCCGACGTGCTCGCCGACGGCGACGCCCACGTCCACGTGCTGCACCGCGCCGCCAAGGCCGGCCTCGGCGCGGCCTACATCGCTGGATTCGACTGGGGCCTGACCGCCGGATTCGACGTCCTCGTCGAGATGGACGCGGACGGCTCGCACGCGCCGGAGCAGTTGCCCCGCATCCTCGCCGCGCTCGACCACGCCGATCTCGTCCTGGGCACCCGCTGGATCCCCGGCGGAGCGGTCGTGAACTGGCCGCGGCGTCGCGCGGTGCTCTCCCGCGGCGGCAACCTCTACGTCCGACTGGCGCTCGGCATCGAACTGCGCGACGCGACCGGTGGGTACCGGGCATATCGGCGCAGCGTCCTGGAAGACATCGACTACTCCGGCGTCGCGTCCACGGGTTACTGCTTTCAAGTCGACCTGGCCCGGCGGGCGTTGGCGGCGGGCTTCCGCATCGTCGAGGTGCCGATCACGTTCGTCGAGCGCGAGCGGGGCGAGTCGAAGATGAGCGGTGCGATCGTGCGCGAAGCATTGTGGCGCGTCACCCAGTGGGGAACGGCACACCGCGCGGCGCAGGTCCGGCAGGCGTTGAACGGGCGCGGTGGCTCGGATCAGCCCCAGACATGACAAAGGCCGCCCGGATGGCTCTGGGCGGCCTCGATCATCAGCAGAACTCAGGCGGATTTTGCTCCGCGACGGGCCCGCAGCACATCCAGCCGCTCGGCCAGGACCTCTTCAAGGTCGGCGATCGTGCGGCGCTCCATGAGCATGTCCCAGTGTGTGCGGGGGGCCTTGACCTTCTTGGCCTCGGGCGCAGGACCGTCGATGAGCAACGCGACGCTCCCGTCGAGACGACACTCCCACGACGTGGGGATTTCGGCCTCTTCCGAGAACGGGACACTGAACTCGTGCCCGCGAGCGCATCGATACGCAGCGATGTTGCGCGGCGCCGGTTCGGCGCCGTACTCGGTTTCGTAGCTGATCGCGCCGAGCCGACTGCCCCGCAGTGTGCGATCTGCCATAGTGGGCACCTCCCGGACGTGTGGTGATACAGATCTCGTGTACTCGTTCCAACGAGCAACGCCCTTGGATGATTCCCCCATGGTGGGGCCGGTAACCCCCTTGCGCCCTCACCGCGCTCAGGGCGATGCCAGGCCCGCGCCGCCGCCGATGACGTTGAGGAGTGCCGATGAAGATCCACTTGCGCCGCCCGCCGATGCCCGACCCGGAGGCCCAAGCACTCCAGCTCGCCGCCGGGCGGCTGCTCGCCGCAGCGGTCATCATGGCCGCCCCGGTCTTCTCGGCGCGGCTGCTCGGAGCCGATACCGCGACGGCCCAGCGCGTCACGTGGCTGACTCGGATGATGGCGATTCGCGACGGCGCGCTCGGCGCCGGTGGCGTCGCGGCCACTCGACGCGGCGACAGCGTCGCCACCTGGGTGCTGGGCGGCGCGGTTTCTGACGCGGTTGACGCCGTGGTCATCGCTGCGGCGCTCAGGCAGGGCCGGGCTCGCGGGATCGTTCCTGCGGGGATCGCCGTCGGGGCAGCCGGTGCCGCCGCCCTCGGCGTCATTACCGCCGTGCGGGTGCGCCGGAGCTAGACCTTGTCCGGCACGGGATTGCCGGCCGCGGCGATCGCGCGGCGCACCGGCACCAGGTAGAGCAACACGAAGCCGACGACGAAAAACACGACGAGCGAGACGAGCGCGCTGCGGTAGTTGCCGGTGTTCTGGTAGGCCAGGCCGAAGACGAGCGGGCCGAGCCAGGCGGTGCCGGCGTCGCTGATCTCGTAGAAGCCGAAGTATTGAGCCTCCGAGCCGGCCGGGATGAGCCGGGAGAACATCGCGCGCGACAGCGCCTGGCTACCGCCGAGGACGAGAGCGATCAGGATCGCGAGAGCAAAGAACTGCCAGGCAACGCCCACGCTGAGCCGGTAACCGATGCCGACGGCGATGAGCCAAACGACCAGCGAGCCGAGCACTACTCGCTTGGCCCCGACGCGTTCGGCCAGCCGACCCAGCACGATTGCGCCGACATAGGCAACGAACTGCACGAGCAGGATCCCGAGCAGCAGCACGGTATCCGACAGCTGCAATTCCTTGTCGCCGTATTGGGCCGCCACCGTCGTGACTGTCTGGATGCCGTCGTTGTAGACGAGGAACGCGCCAAGGAAGGCCAGCGTCAGGGGATACGCGGGCAGCTGCCGCACGGTCGCGGCGACCTGGGCGAACCCTTCGGTGATCAAGGACCCTCGCCGCGGGCCCCTGGTGCCCGTTCCGATGTATTCCGGCAGCCAGCCGCGTACGGGCAGGCTGAAGAGGATCCACCAGAGCCCGGCGGTGCACAGCGAGATCCGGGCCAGGGTCGACTTGTCGACGGCGAGGCTGAGCACGAAGTCGGCGGCGAGCAGCAGCCCACCACCGATGTAACTCAGTGCCCAGCCGACAGAGGACGCTCGGTCGCGGTCGTCGTGGGTCGACAGGTCGACGAGCAACGAGTAGCTGACGATGATCGAGCAGCTGTAGCCGATGAACGCGATCACGAACAGGATCGCGCCGAGTTGCCAGTTCGTCCCTCGCACCAGAACCATCGCGACGCAGGCCAGGGCACCGACCCAACCGCAACCCAGCATGATGTCGCGCTTGCGCCGCGTGCGGTCGGCGATCGCCCCCACGACCGGCATCAGCACGACCAACACGACCGTCGAAGCGGTGACCGTGTAGACGAACAGGCTGCCCGGGGCGATCGGTATGCCGAGGACGTGCACCCGGCCTTCCTTGCCGACGGCGTTCTCGGCGACCGACGTCAGGTACCGGGACATGAACACGGTGACGACGATCGTCGGGAAGACGTGGCTGGCCCAGCCGTAGAGATACCAGGCCTGCCGCCGCCGGTCCGTCGCCCCCGCACCCGTCATGCGGGCCTGCTCGACCATTGGCCGCGAGCGACCAGCAGATCGCGCAGCACGTCGGCCCGGTCGGTCATGATGCCGTCCACGCCGAGGTCCAGAAGGCGGGTCATCTCGCGTTCTTCGTTGACGGTCCACACGTGGACCTGCAGGCCCAACTCGTGCGCGGCCGAGACATAGCGGGCATCGGTGAATCGCCGCCGGCCGATCGTGGCCGGCACCTGCGCGCACTGCCCGACCGGCGGCGAGCGGTGCGGGCGGCCGGCGCGCAGTCGCAACCGCAGCGCGTCCCGCGGTCCGAGCGAGGTGCACAGGCGCGGCCCAAGCGCCTGTCGCATGGCGGCGATACGCCGCGTCGAGAACGCTCCCACGCAGACGCGGTCTACGGCGCCGGTGTGCTGAATTGCATCGACGGTCGGGCCCACGGAACGGTCGGCCTTCACGTCGAGGTTGATCCGTACCCAAGGCCAAGCGGCCAGCAGGTCGGTCAGCCGGGGGACCGGCTCGCGCCCGCCGATGCGTGCCGCGCCGACGGTTTTCCACGGCAGCGCATCGATGCGGCCGGCCCGGTCCGTGATCCGGTCGAGTGTCGCGTCGTGGAACGCCAGCGCGACCCCGTCCGCCGTCACCCGGACATCGGTCTCGAGGTAGCCGTAGCCGAGCGCTACGGCTCGCTCGAAGGCCGCCATCGAGTTCTCCGCGCCGTCCGGCGCGAAGCCGCGGTGCGCGAACGCGATCGGCGTCGGCCCGGCCAGGAATCCGGTGTCATACATCGGCGCGAAACGTACCTCAGCCGCTGCTGTGGACGGGCCAGAACACCCCCTCCAGAGGTGTCGAAGCTAGTAGGTACCAGGCATCGAGAGGAGAGGAGATGTCCAACCTGTGCTTCAGCTCTTCTCGACCTTGGTTACCCAGTACTTGCCATCGGACTGCTTGGTCACCGTCACCTCGACCTTCGACTTGCCGTCGACGCTATTGAACTCGAAGGTGGGTCCGGTGCTCGAACCGTTCGGTGCGTAGAGCGACGTCCCACTGGCGTGCAGGCTCGCGGTGACCGACGCGGGCACGCTGTTCTGGTACACACACGCCTGCGCGGTCGCGTCCTGCCCGATCTCGGCCAGCCCGACGTAGATGGTCGCCGCGGTACTCGCGCTCGATGCGTATTGGCACGGGTTGACCGCGCCGGCCGGCAGGGACGGAATGCTCGTGATCGACGGGATGACCGAGGGCACCTCGGTCGACAGGGACGACGGGAGGGCCGTCGGCGTGCTCGCTACGCCGCTCGCCGGATAACACACCTTCCACTTGCCGCCTTCCTTGACCACCGGGACGGTCTGCGGGAACGGTGACTTGGTCAAAGTCGTCGTGACGGTGGCGCTGACGGTGGCGTGGTCGCTGTCGACGTTGGTGACCTTGCCGATCGTGTAGGCGGTGACCCGTCCGCCCGCCTGCAGCTGGTCGACCAGGCCGGCCCTGATGTCGGCGGCGCAGAGCACCTTCTTGGCGGCCTCGACGTCGCTTGTCTTGCCGGCCTCGAACAGCTTGGTGAGCGCTTCCTTCGGCGTGGAGGCGCTGGCCGAACTGCCGGAGAACAGGAAGTACGCGCCCACGCCCGCGGCGGCGAGGATCGCGACGAGGACGGCGATCCATTGCGCCTTGTGACCACCACCGCCTCCGGCGCCGGCCGGGTACCCGCCGGCCGGGCCGTATGGCGGCTGCTGGCCATAGTCCGGCGGCTGGCCGTACGGGGGCGGCTGGGCGTACTGGGGCTGGTCGCCGTACTGCGGTTGGCTGTACGGGGGCTGCTGACCGTACTGCGGCTGGTCGCCGTACTGCGGTTGGCCGTACGGGGGCTGCTGACCGTACTGCGGTTGGCCGTACGGGGGCTGCTGACCGTACTTCGGCTGGTCGCCGTATTGCGGTTGGCCGTACGGGGGCGGCTGACCGTACTGAGGTTGGCCGTACGGCGGTGGTGGTTCGTTGCCGACCGGAGGCATTTGTTGGGTCGGCTGGGGCGGGACGTACGGTGGCTGCTGCGGGTATTGCTGCGGCGGCGGGCCGGCGGGCGGCGGAGGCGGCGAGTATTCGGGATCCCCGCCGTACGCGGGTTGACCTCCGAAGTCGGGTTGCCCGAACGCCGGCTGGCCACCGAAATCGGGCGGCCGGGCCGGATCGGTCGGCCCTTCGTTTCCCGGGGTGCCGAAACCCTGATCGCTCATGGTGAACGTCCTTCCTCGCAGCCGGCGCGACTCATCGTTCGGCCAGTCAAGAGTGCCGTCAAGCCGTAGTGATACGGCGCGGGGAACAATTGCCGCGAGCGGGACGGCCGCGGCCAAGCCCTGCCCGGACGGGCAGCCTAGCGTCAGGCCAGCTGACCGCGGAGCAGCTTGCCGGTGGCATTGCGCGGCAACGTGTCGATGAACTCGACCTCACGCGGCACCTTGTGCCGGGCCAGGTTCGCCTTGACGTGTCCGCGCACGGTGTCGGCGTCCAGCTCCTGGCCGTCCCGGAGGACGACGAACGCCTTCAGCCGCTGACCGAACTCCTCGTCCTTGACACCGATGACGGCCGCATCGGCGATCGCCGGATGCTCGACGAGCAGGTTCTCGACCTCGGCCGGAAAGACGTTCTCTCCGCCCGAGACGATCATGTCGTCGTCGCGTCCGTCGATGAACAACAGCCCGTCGGCGTCGAAGTGCCCGACGTCGCCGGAGGAGAGCAGTCCGTCGATCTCCTCCTTTCCGCCGCCGCCGGTGTAGCCGGTGAACTTCAGGCCACTTCCCACGAAGACCCGGGCGACGATGTCCGCCTTCGTGACGCGGTCGCCCGCCTCGTCGTACAGGCGCACCGTGCAGCCGACCGGGCTGCGCCCGACGGTGCCCGGCGCCTTCTTCCAGTCCTCGGGCGTCGCGACCGTCGCGACGGCGACCTCGGTCGATCCATAGAGGTTGTAGACGACGGGGCCGAACAGCTCCATCGCGCGGGTGCCGACGTCCGGCGGGAGCGCAGAGCCGGCGCAGAAGATGATCCGCAGCGCCGATGTGTCGTAGGAGCGGATCACGTCGTCGCCGAGATTGAGGATCCGCTGCAACATGGTGGGCACCACCACCAGTTCCTCGACCTGGTACTTCGCGAGCGTCTCCAGCGTCGCCCGCGGGTCGAAGCGACGTCGCACGATCGTGGTCGAGCCGAGGGAGATGGTGAGCAGGAACTGCGACAGCCCGGTGCCGTGGAAGAGCGGCGCGCCCAGAAAGGTGCGCTCGCCGAGGGCAAGCGGGATCCGGTCGAGGAACTGCGCGGCGGCGAACGGTGAGCTGACGTGCCGCGGCGCACCCTTCGGTGTGCCCGTCGTGCCACTGGTGAGAAGGACCAGGCCGCCCGGCTCCTTCGGGGCCCTGGCCGGGGCGTCGTCGGCGCCGGCGATGAGGTGTTCGATCGTGTCGTGCTCGGCGGTGTCGCCGTCATCCACCCACGCGAGGTAGCGGGGGATCGAGGCCGGCACCGCGCCGAGGATTTCGGTGAACTCGTGGTCGTAGACCAGCGCGGACGCACCCTCGCGTTCGCACACCGCGGCGAACTGCGGCTTCGCGAAACCGGTGTTCATGAGCAGGACCTTCGCGCCGAGCTTGCCGGCGGCGAACATGGACACGACGAGCCCGCGGTGGTCGCGGCACAACAGGGCGAGCACGGAGCTGTGGTCCAGCCCGCGCTCGCGCCACGCGTTCGCGAGAGCGTTGGAGCGGCGGTCGAGGTCGCCGAAGGTGAGCTCGCCGAGGTCGTCGACGAGTCCGAGCACGTCGCTGTGACGCTTGGCGGCGATCCGGATAGCGGCGCCGAGGATCCCGTAGCGGCGCAGGGAGTGCACCGCGTAGGCCGCCTGGTCCGGCCGGGTGAGCGGGATCAGCCCGGTCTTGCGCAGCACCCCCGCCTCGCGGGCCGTGGTCGGCAGCCGCTTGACCTGCTCGGCGAGCAGCTCGAGTCGTTGCCGGTCGGGCAGTCCGATCATCGGCATTCCTTCGGCTACAGGAAAATGTCGAGTTGCAGATCGTCGTCACTGCCCGGGCCGAAGCGATAGCAGCTGAAGTCGGTGACGCCGGTTTCGCGCAACACGTCGTCGTCGACGAACGTGTTGCCGGTGCATTCGGCCGCCGGTCGGACGAGGATCGCGTGCGCGGCGTCGGCCATGATCTCGGGCCTGCGCGCGGCGGCCATCGCCTGGTCGCCGCCGACCAGATTCTGGACGGCCGCGGTGGCGATGAGCGTGCGGGGCCACAGGCAGTTCGCGGCGATGCCTTCGGTGCGACGCGACTCGGCGACGCCCAGCGTCAGCATCGTCATCGCGTACTTGCTGACCGTGTAGGGGGCGTGCGCCGCCAGCCACTTGCGATCCATGTTCAGCGGCGGGGACAGGGTGAGGACGTGGGCGTTGTCGGCCTTGGCCAGGTGCGGCAAGGCGAGGCTGGTCAGCACGAACGTCCCGCGCGCGTTGATGTCGAGCATCAGGTCGTAGCGCTTGGCCGGTAGGTCGCCGATGTTGCTGAGGTTGATCGCGGAGGCGTTGTTCACGACGATGTCGATGCCGCCGAAGGTGTCGACGGTTCGAGTGACCGCGGCGGCCACCGAGCCCTCGTCGCGGACGTCACCGACGATCGGCAGGGCAGTGCCACCCGCGGCCTCGATCTCTTCGGCGGCGGTGTGGATCGTGCCGGGAAGGCGGGGGTCGGGCTCATCGGTCTTGGCGATGATGGCGACCTTGGCCCCGTCTCGAGCGGCGCGCACGGCGATGGCCAGACCGATGCCGCGGCTGCCACCGGACATGATGATCGTCTTACCGGCCAGGGAGTTGCTCGAGGTCACGGGACCGCCTCTCAGGGACGAACAGGTCGGGGCGATCCTGCCATGCCGGCGGTCCGCCGTCGCTCAGAGCGACTGCAGCTCGATCGGCAGGCCGTCGCGCGGGCGCGGGAGCGAGGACCAGTCGAGCGGCATGCGGTACCCCGGCGGGCTGGTCAGCCGGAACCGACGGAGCAACTGGTGCATCGCGGCCTTGATCTCCATGCCCCCGAAATACATCCCGATGCACTTGTGGACGCCGGTGCCGAACGGCAGGTACGCGTGGCGGTGCACCTTGTCCTCCCGGCGGTGCTCGGCGAAGCGTTCCGGGTCGAAGAGGCCGGGATTCGACCACAGCTCGGGTAGGTGGTGCACGCCCCAGAGGTGGGCGGTGACGTAGGTGTCGGCCGGCACGCGGTAGCCGAGCAATTCGGTCTCGTGGGTGGTCCTGCGCACCACGCCCGGTACCGGAATGACGATGCGCATGGCCTCTTTCATCACCAGGTCCAGCGACACGAGCTGGTCGAGTTCGTCGTAGGAGACGGCGTCACCCAACGCGAGCGATTCCGCTCGGCACCGCTCCTGCCACTCGGGGTAGCGGGCGAGGTAGTAGGCCATCGACGTCAGGGTGATCGTGGATGTGTCGTGCGCGGCCATCAACAGGAAAATCATGTGATTGACGACGTCGTCGTCGGTGAACGCCTCGCCGTCCTCGCTTCTGGCGTGGCACAGCGCGCTGAACAGATCCGTACCGTCACCCGCGCGCTTGGCCGGCAGACGAGTCCGCAGGTGGTCCTCGAGCACGCGGCGCCCGGCCAGCCCGCGCGCCCACCGCAGACCGGGCACCGGGGCGCGCACGATCGCCGTCCCGGCCCGCACGCAGTTCGCGAAGGCGCGGTTCAGCGTGTCGGCTTCGGCGCCGACCGGGGCACCCATGAACGCGCGGGACGCGACGTCAAGGGTCAGCTGCTTGATGGCGGGGTAGAAGCCGAGGGTGGCGCCGTTCGGCCACTCGCGCAGACCCTCGGCGATCGTGTCGTTCATGGGGTCGAGATAGGTGCCCAGCCGCTGCGAGGTGAATGCCTCTTGCATGATCCGGCGGTGCCGGTGGTGCTCGAGGCCGTCCAGGAGCATCAGGCCGCGATGGAAGAACGGGCCGATGAGGAAGGACCAGCCGCTGCTCGCGAACACCTTGTCGCGGTCCTGGAGTACAGCGCCGCACGCATCGGGACCCTCCGCGCTCACCCACGTCTGGCCGACGGCGCGCGACCAGGAGACCGGACCGTACTTGTCGTAGCGCTCGGTGGTACTGGTGAAGCGTCCGGTCATGAAGCCGATCGTGTCGCCGATGAACGGAAGCCCAGGATCGCCCGGCATGCCAGGCAACGCGGGGCTGGAACGTTCCAGGATTGCCATGCGATCACCTCATGCGGTCATTGCCGGTTCAGGTAACCGACGATAGTGTGATAACGAGTGTTGTCAATATTGCCGACGTGAGGTTTTCGATGGTTGCCACCCGCGCGTACCGAGGCGTCCCGGCCGACGAGCGACGCGAGCTGCGTCGTCAAGCTCTGATCGAAACGGCGCTGGACTGCCTACACACCGACGGCCTCGCCGGAGTCAGCGTCCGCTCGATCTGCGCGCGCGCCCGGCTCACCCCGCGCTACTTCTACGAGAGCTTCGAGGATCTCGATCAGCTGCTTGTGGCGACGATCGACGCCGTCGTGGACGAGATCGCGCAGAGCGCGCTCGCCGCCCTGGCCGCCGTTCCCGACACGTTCGAGGTGCAGGCCCGGGCGGCGATCGACGCCGGCTACGGGGTCGTGGCCACCGACGCGCGCAAGGCCACCGCAGTACTCGTCGCCGCTGCCGGCCACGGGCCGCTGCGCGAGCGACGCAACAAGGTCATCACCGACTACGCCGACCTGATGATCGATCACCTCTCGCTGCTGAGCTCGTTCGGGCTGGCCAAGCGCCGCGAGGCCCGCGCCAGTGCGCTGTTCCTCATGGGGGGCGCGGCCGAGGTGATCGAAGCGGTGCTGTCCGGGCAGCTGCGCATGTCACGGGCCCGGCTCGTGGATCAGCTCACCGCGATGTGGCTGGGGGCTCTCGGCGGAATGGGCTGAGCAGGCCGGGCGTCACCGCATCCGCGAGCGCCAGACCGTCGTGCGGGTCGATGTCCCAGACGCTGTAGCCCTGCCGGCCGGCCGCCGTGGTCGCCGTCAGCGTCGTCAGGCCGAGGCGCCGCTGGAAGAACGTGCTCTTCATGTTCCAGCCGATCACAGCCGTACAGCCCAGGACGGCGCGCCGCCGCACGAGCGAGCCGAAACGCGTCACCAGGTAACCGTCGACGAGCGCGTGACCCAGGCTGCGGTAGCGGTCCAGGCCGACCGGGACCGAGATGACGAGCACGGCGCCGCCGATGACCAGGAACCACACGGACGCGCCGGCGAGCCAGATCAGCAGGGAGCCGGCGAGGATGATCAGCGCACTCGCGATCGCGCGGGTGAGGTGACGGCGCCGCGCATTGGCGCTGTGCGCGCGCAGCGTCGCGGTGACGGCCGGCGTGCCGTCCAGCACGAGCGCGGCGACCCGTTCGGACTCCGCGCGGGGCGCAGGCGGTAGCAGCACCTCGCCGCCGCGTTCCGAGCCGCGTCCGACGCGGAGCCCGGTGGCGATCGCGAGGGTGCGAGCTGCGCCGACGGAGCGCAGCAGCAACGCCTCGGAGATCTGCGTCCCCACCAGGCGTCGACGCTCGATGCTCGTCGCGCGGGTGGTGATCAGTCCCCGCGTCACCTGCAGCGTCCCGCCGGCATGGCGCAGGATCCGGAAGTTCCAGAAGGCCAGGATGTAGCCGATCGTCGACGTCACCGCGACGAACACGATCAACGCGCCGAGCACGACCAGGACGGCGGCGGTGGTTTGCATGCGGTCCAGCGCGTCGGCTACCGCCCGGAACGGGCCCCTGCGGGTCAGGTTGACACCGGACTCGCCCTGGATGCGCCAGAAGAACCCGTAGATCACCAGGCCGGTGACCACGCCCGACAGCGTGAACGGTGCGTAGCGGATCCAGCGCCGGTCGAGCTCGACGAGCGGGAGTGGGCCGGAGTCGGCCGAGGACGCCGGTTTGGTGACGTCGACCGTCGAGCGGTGGAGCAGGTCGTCGCGCAGGGTGTTGGCGGCCTGGATCGTGAGGCCGTCGAGGACGATGCGTCCCGCGCCTTTGCGGTCGTTGGTCCCGGTGCCGACGACGACCCGGGTCAGACCGAGCATCCGGTGCAGCAGGTGCGAGGTGACGTCGACGGTGCGGATCCGGTCACGGGCCGTGGTGATCGTCCGGCGGCGCAGCAGGCCGTGCCGCAGCTGGACCTGGACCGGCGTGACTCGCAGCCGGGTCGTGAACCAGCGCGACAGGGAGAGCACAGCGACGACGCCGGCGCCGATCAGGCTCCAGTACGCGCCGTTGCCCTGGGCGCTGCCGGCCAGGAACACGCCGACCAGCGCGGGCAGCGCCCGGCCGATCTCGATCACCGGATGGATCAGGAGCATGCGCGGGCTGAGCCGGTGCCAGCTGGCGTCCTCGAGTTCGCTGACGACGACACTCACGTCCCGTCTCCGCCCGAGAGCTGCGCGCGCTCGGTGAGCCACCCGACGGTGTGGTCGGCGACCGCGACGTCGAGGGCGTGGATCTTGATCGGACCGCGGGCGGACGCCGTCGTCACGGTGACGTTCGAGAGGCCGAAGACCTGCTCGAACGGGCCCCGCTGCGTGTCGACGGTCTGGACGCGAGAGATCGGTGCGATGCGTCGCTCCTGGGTGAACCATCCCGACTGGGTGTACACGGCGCCGTCGGTCACTTCCCAGCGGTGGACGCGGTAGCGCCACTGCGGCATGACGATGAGGTGGACGAGCGCGATGACCGCGGTGGGGGCCACCAGGCCGGCCACGACGCCCGCCGGCGCGTCGCCACCCCACAGGCCGAAGACCTCGATGGCCCCGATGAGCAGCCAGCCGGGCAGGGCCCGGACCGTCCAATACACCCGGGCCTTGCGGCTGACGAGGTGGGCCGGTTCGCGGAGTTCGAGGTCGATCATGGCTCCATGGTGTCGGGCGGATGCAAATTCGCAGCAGCGCCGCCGCGCGGCGTCCCGCAATGACCGTTGTCATCGCGCCGGTGCGAGACTCTCGTACGTGACCGAGCGAAATGTGCTGGGCGGCGACCTCGAGGAATGCGGCACCGATCCCGTGACCGGCTTCTACCGGGATGGGTGCTGCGCGAGCGGGCCGGAGGACCTCGGCAGTCACACCATCTGCGCCGTCGTCACCCGTGAGTTCCTCGGGCACCAGCGCAGTGTCGGCAACGACCTGTCGACTCCTCGCCCGGAGTACTCGTTCCCCGGCCTGCAGCCGGGGGACCGTTGGTGCGTTGTCGCGGCTCGCTGGTTGCAGGCCCACGAGGACGGCGTCGCCTGTCCGGTCGTCCTCGCCGCGACGAACCAGCGAGCGCTGTCCGTGGTATCGCTGGAGACGTTGCGGGAGTACGCGGTGGACGTCCCCGCCGACCCTGGCACGCTCGGCTGAGTTCGCCGCGCCGGGCCCTGTTCCGGCCCACTACCAGCCGCGAGCGCGCCATTCGTCGAGATGGGGCCGCTCGGCGCCGAGCGTCGAGTCGTCGCCGTGTCCCGGGTAGAACCACGTGTCGTCGGGCAGCACGTCGAAGACTCGCGACGACACGTCCTCGATCAGCGAGGTGAAGTCTTTCGGCGAGCCGGTCTTGCCGACGCCGCCTGGGAAGAGCGAGTCGCCGGTGAACAGGTGGGGCCCGCCTTCGGGGTCGCGGAAGAGCACGGCGATCGAACCCGGCGTGTGCCCGCGCAGATGGATGATTTCGAGCGACACGTCCCCGACGGTGATCGTGTCGCCGTGGTGCAGCCGCTCGTCGACCGCCACCGGCAACTCATCGGCGTCGGCATCGCCGGCGTAGATCGCGGCGCCGGCCGCCTCGGCCGTTTCAGCGAGCGCTTGCCAGTGGTCGCCGTGCCGGTGCGTCGTGAGGATCGCCGACACCGGTGGACCCTCGTACACGATGAGTTCGCGCAGCCGATCGGCCTCGTTCGCCGCGTCGATCAGCAGGCCCTCATCGGTCTCGGTGCAGCGCAGCAGGTAGGCGTTGTTCGACATCGGCCCGACAGCCAGCTTCGCAATCGTCAGCCCGGGCAGCCGGCGGACGTCCATGTCGCCGCCGACCTTGACCTTTCCGGTGTACGTGTCGCTCATAGTCAGAAAGCTAGTCGAACACCGGCGCGAACTCCTCGGTCGGTGGCCCAGTGGACAGTTCGACGCGGGTGTCGGGGAGGTCCCGCAGCACGGTGCGGACGTAGGACGCGACGGCGGCAGCGCGACCGACGTCGCTGCCGCGTTGCTCGGACAGCAGCCAGCGGTGCTCATTGATCTCGTGGAACAACTCGGCGTCGGGGAGCTTCTTGCGCAGCTCGGGGGGGACGAGGTCGAGAGTGCCGTAGAACTTCTCATCCAACCAACGCCGGGCCGCGGCGTCATCGGGGATGGGGACTCCGGCGCCGGACTCCCACTTGGCCTTGAACCGGGCCAGGTCGCCGAGCAGGTCTCGGGCCTGGTTCTCCTGCACCCGCAAGCCGGTCAGTTCGAACAGGCGCCGCTGGTGGTGGCCGGCTTCGACCACCTGGGCGTCGAAATGCAGCCGCAGACCTTCTGGCTCGGTCTTGATCGTCAGCTCGGAGACGTCGAAGCCGAGGTCGTTGAGCCGGCGCACTCGCGCGTTGATCCGATAATTCTCGCCGCGCGGGACCACCACGTCGTCGGTGAGTTCCGTCCAGAGACTGTCGTAGCGGGCGCGCAGGCTGTCCACCGCTTCGAGGACGTCGAACGACTCGTCCAGAAGGTTCCCAGCCTGCAGGTCGAACATCTCCCCGGCGATGTTCTCACTCGCGATGTCCAGGTCGTGGGTCCGCTGACCGGTCGTCAATCGCTGGTGCATCTCGCCGGTCTCGGCGTCGACGAGATACGCCGCCAGCGCGCCTGCGTCACGGCGGAAGAGCGTGTTGGACAGCGAGCAGTCGCCCCAGTAGAAGCCGGCGAGGTGCAACCGGACGAACAGGCCGGCCAGTGCGTCCAGCAAGCGGGTGCGCAAGCCGGGCAGCGCCCGCCCGGTGAACAGTGACCGGTAGGGCTGCGAGAACTGCAGGTGCCGGGTCAGAAGTAGCCCGTCGAGTTCCTCCCCGTCGTCGCTCTTGCGTCCGACGACGGTGGCATACGCCTCGACGACCGGGACCGAGTGCTCGGCCAGGGCCCGGAGCAGTTGGTGTTCTCGCACCACGTACCGGTCGGTCGCCTCCTTCACGGCGAAGATCTCGCCGCCGACCTCGACGAAGCGAACGAGGTGCCGGGAGATGCCTCGTGGCACGTAGACGATGAGATCGTCGGGCCAGTCGGCCAAGGGCGTGTCGAAGGGCAGTCCGATGAGCTCGGTGTTCGTGCCGATCGCGGTGAAGGCGTAGCTACCCACCCGGTCCAGAGTAGGGGCGATAGATGTCTTTCCGCGCCCGCCGTCGGAACTTGGCGGTGGGCGACGACGATACGGATATGGATGCGCACTCGGCCACCAGTGCCGATGACGCGCGCGCAGCGCTCCTCCGGCTTTACGACCCGGCCCTGCCGCAGGTCTACGGCTATCTCCTGCGGCGGTGCGGGCGCCGGGACGTCGCTGAGGAGCTGGCCTCCGAGACCTTTCTCGCCGCGGCCGATGCCGTGCGCCGCGACCGACCACCCTCGATCAACCTCGCCTGGCTGATCGGCGTGGCGCGGCACAAGCTCGCCGACCATTGGCGACGGCAAGCGCGGGAGGAGCGTGGTCTGCGCGTGGTGGCCACGGATCCCTCCGGCCGAACGGTCGACGAGGATCCATGGGACGCGCACCTGGACGGAATGCGGGCGACGCAGACGTTGAGCGCGCTGGCCCCGCAGCATCGACTCGCCCTCACGCTGCGTTACGTCGACGATCTGCCGGTCGCGGAGGTGGCAGCGGTCCTCGGCCGCACCCTGCACGCCACCGAGGCCCTGTTGGTTCGGGCCCGAATCGCGTTCCGCACGCACTACACATCCACCGACGGGGAGGGGGACGGCCATGCATGACCCGTTCAGCGACCTGCGGGACCCGGTCACTCCGCTTCGCCCCGATCCCGAATTCGCCGACCAGCTGCGTGCCCGGCTCGAGCGCGCACTCACCCTGCCGAGAGGAGTGGTCACCGTGACCACGATGGCCGAGACCCACACTCAGACCGAGATCGAAACCGCGGCGCCGACCGGAGCCGCCGTGCCCTATCTCGCCGTCGCAGATGCCCGGCGGGCGCTGGAGTGGTACGCCGAGATCTTGGGCGCGCAGCTGGTCGGTGACCCGATCGTCATGCCTGATGGCCGGGTCGGCCACGCTGAACTCGCGCTCGCCGGGGGCACGATCTATCTGGCCGACCAGCACCCTGAGCTCGGCGTGGTCGCCCCGTCGCCGGGGGCCGCCTCGGTCAGCCTGATGCTGCGCGTGGGCGACGCCGATGCAACCCGGGCCCGCGCGATCGCGGCCGGCGCTACGGGTGATCGCGAGCCCTACGACGGATACGGCACCCGCAACGCGTGGATCGTCGACCCGTTCGGGCATCGCTGGGGCCTGAACTCGACTCGGCCGAGGACCGCTAACCGGTATCGGCCAGGCGACGTCGGTTACGTATCCCTGTGGGTCCCGGAGGCCGCGCGGGCCGCCCGCTTCTACGGCGACGTCCTGGACTGGCGGATGGCTGGCGACCTCGTGGTCGGGGCGACCCCGACGACCAGCATCGCCGGCACGGACGAGGACATGACGCTGTTCTGCTGCTACGCGGTCGAGGATGTCCACGCCGCCGCCCAGCGCGTGCGTGACGCCGGCGGTGAGGCGAGCGAGCCGAGCGACCGGCCGTACGGCGTGGTCGCCGACTGCGCCGACGACCAGGGCACTCGGTTCGCGATCTACCAGCCCCCGTCCGGCGCGGACGGGCTCCGGCCTCCGGCCAACGGCCGGCGTCATGGCGACCTGGCCTACCTCACGCTCGAGGTCGTGGATTCGGCGCGGGCCCGGGCCTTCTACGGCGCGGTGCTCGGGTGGCGATTCACCCCGGGCCGGGTCGTGGACGGCTGGAACGTGGAGGACACGGCGCCGATGATCGGCCTGAGCGGCGGCCGCGAGCGCGCCACCGCGGTTCCGATGTGGCGCGTCGTCGACATCGAGCGCGCCGTCGCCGCGGTGCGCGCCGGCGGAGGGACGGCCACGGATCCCGAGCGGCAGCCGTACGGCCTGACCAGCGAGTGCGCCGACGACGAGGGGATGCGCTTCTATCTCGGCGAGATGTGAGGCGCCGGCTGTCAGAGGGCGAGCGACAGCAGGGCGTTCTCGACCACCTCGGTCAGCGCCGGGTGGATCCAGTACTGCCCCCGCGCCATCTCCCGCACGTCGAGGCCGAAGGTCATCGCCTGGATGAGCGGCTGGATCAGGGTGGCGGCCTGCTCGCCCATGATGTGTGCGCCGATGAGCTGGCCGGTCGAGCGGTCAGCTATCAGCTTGCACATGCTTGTGGTGTCCTCCATCGCCCAGCCGTAGGCCGTGCTGCCGTAGCCCTGGACCGTAGTGACGTAGGAACGCCCGGCGTCGTCAGCCTCCTCTTCGGTGAGGCCGACCGAGGCAATCTGCGGGTGCGTGAACACTGCAGCTGGGACGAATCGGTGATCGGCCGCGACGAGATCGTCCGGGTACGCCAGGTTGTGCGCGACGACCCGGGCCTCGTGGTTGGCGACGTGCTTGAGCTGATGCTCGGCGCACACATCGCCCAGCGCCCAGACGTCCGGCGCGGACGTTCGCTGGAACTGGTCGACCTTGACCCGTCCGTCGAGATGGACGTCGACGCCGGCCACGTCCAGGTTCATGTGATCCGAGTTGGGCACCCGCCCGGTTGCGACCAGCAGCAGGTCCCCGGACACCGACGTACCGTCGGTGAGCTCCACACGGACGTCGCCCGCGTGACCAGAGACCGTCCGAACCTGCACTCCGGTGCGCAGGTGCCACCGATCCCGGACCAGGGCGGTGAACCGGCTCGTGACGTCGCGGTCGAGATGGCGCAGCAGCCCACTCCGGGCCAGGACCGTCGTGTGCACGCCGAAGGCCGAGAACACGTGCGCGAACTCGGCCGCGATGTAGCCGCCGCCCAGGATGATGAGCCGCGAGGGCAGGTCGTCGATACGCATAACGGTGTCGGACGTGTGGAACGGCACGCCGCTCACCGCGACCGGCGACGGGACCACGGCCCGGGAACCACTCGCGAGAACGACGCGGTCGGTGGTGATCGTCTCGCCGGTGGCCAGGCGCAGCGTCTTCGGTGCGGTGAACACGGCGTGCGACTCGTACAGGGTGACGTTGGGAGTGCCGGTGGCGCGGTACTCGCGTCCGCTCACCGAGATCGGGTCGATCCGTCCGAAGATCCGATCCCGGACTGCGGGCCACTCGACGTCAGGCGGCGTCCCGTGCAGGCCGAGACGCTCGGACTCGCGCACGTTGGCGACGAGGTCGGCGGGGTAGACGTACATCTTGGTCGGGATGCAGCCGACGTTGGTGCAGGTGCCTCCGAAGACGCCCTCCTCGACGAGGGCAATCCGCCAGTCGTCGAGGTCGGGCGTCATCAGCGAGTTGCCCGAGCCGGAGCCGACGATCACCAGGTCGTAGTGCGTCACTGCCGGACCATATCCGTCCTGAGCGCGTCACCAGCGCGCGACCGCCTCGGCCATGAGGTCACCGAAGAGGTGCTCGAACTCCGACGTCGCCAGTCCGCGGGCCGCGAACCACCGGCAGACGTTGGTGCAGTCGCGTTCCAGGAACGCGGCACCCTGGGGGTTGGCGAACAGGTCGACGATCTGGGGCACGTCGATCACCACCAGCCGGCCCTGGTGCACCAGCAGGTTGTAGGCCGAGAGGTCGCCGTGGGCGTACCCCGCGCGGGCCATGATCCGCATGGCCTCGACGCACTGGGTCCACAGGTCGGCGAGCTCGACCGCCGAGGGCCGGTACTGGGCCAGCCGCGGCGCGGCCGCCCCGTCCGGCTCGCCGATGAACTCGAGCATGAGCTCCGAACCCGACAGCTGGACGGGATAGGGGACGGGCGCGCCGACCAGCCAGAGCCGGGACAGCGCGTCGAACTCGGCGGCCGCCCACTTGCCGGCCGCGAGGTCGCGGCCGTAGGAGGTGCCGCGGGCCATGGCCCTGGTGTCGCGGGACTTGCGGGTACGCCGGCCCTCTTGGTAGCCGGCATCTCGATGGAACATGCGGTGCTCGGTGCCGCGGTAGCGCTTGGCGGCGAGCAGGCAATCGGCGCCGCCGGGAAGGCCCCGGCGGACGAGGCTCACGTCGGCCTCCTTGCCGGTCTTGAGGACGCCCAGATCGCTGTCGAGGGCGGAGAGTCCGGTGACGACCCAAGCCGGGAGGGGGTCGGGTCCGTGCTGGGCGGTGTCCCAGCTGGAGAAGGGTGGTTCGTCGTACGGGTCTTCATTGAGACGCACTTGGTGTGCTCCTGAGGAACGGCTCGTCGGCCGCCCGTCAGGGGCGGCTCAGTGCGAGCGGGGACGGGGACGGAGAGACGTCACCCGGGCGGCGGTCATCGACACGGGGTTCTCCCTCCTCGTCGAGCAGCGGCCCGATCGGGTCGCGCGGAGCAGGGGCTCAGTCTGGCGGCCTTAAGGCTGGCGGGCAAACGAATTCGCAGTCGCTAGCCTTGGCGCGTGCTACGACTCTCCACGCTGTTCCTGCGGACCCTGCGCGACGACCCCGCCGACGCGGAGGTCCCGAGCCACCGACTGCTCGCACGAGCCGGCTACGTGCGCCGGATCGCGCCCGGCATCTACTCGTGGCTGCCCCTCGGAATGGCGGTCCTGCAGAGCATCGAGCGGATCGTGCGCGAGGAGATGGCGGCGATCGGGGCCCAGGAGGTCCACTTCCCGGCACTGATCCCGCGCGAAATCTTCGAGGCCAGCGGTCGGTACCAGGACTATTACGACATCCTGTTCAAGCTCACCGACCGCAAGGACGCCGACTACCTCCTCGGGCCGACGCACGAGGAACTCTTCACGCTGCTGGTGAAAGGCGAGTACTCGTCCTACAAGGACTACCCGCTCGCGCTCTACCAGATCCAGACGAAGTACCGCGACGAAGCGCGCCCGCGCGCCGGGATCCTGCGGGCCCGCGAGTTCGTGATGAAGGACTCGTACTCCTTCGACCTCACCGACGAGGGGCTCAAGACGTCCTACCGGGCCCACCGGGATGCCTACGAGCGGATCTTCGAGCGGGTCGGGATGAGCTACAAGATCGTGTTCGCGGTGTCCGGCGCCATGGGCGGGTCGGCATCCGAGGAATTCCTCGCCCCCGCCCCGTCCGGCGAGGACACCTTCGTCCAGTGCACCAACTGCGACTACGCCGCCAACACCGAGGCCGTCGAGATCGCCGCGCCGGAGCCGCAGGATCCCACCGAGCACCCGGCCGAGCAGGTCCTGGACACGCCGGACACGCCGACCATCGAGACGCTGGTCGATCGGCTCAACGAGCTCGGACTGCGCGACCAGCCGTTCACCGGCGCCGACACGCTCAAGAACGTTGTGCTGAAGACGCACATGCCGGGGACCGACGAGTGGAACCTGCTGGTGGTCGGCGTCCCGGGCGATCGCGACGTCGACCTCAAGCGGATCAACGGCCAGCTCGAGCCGGTCGTCGCCGAGCAGGCGGGCCCGGGTGATTTCGCCCGGGCGCCCGAGCTCGCCAAGGGTTACATCGGCCCGCAGCGACTGGCTGACTGGAAGATCCGTTACGTGGTCGACCCGCTGGTCGTCGAGGGCAGCGCCTGGGTCACTGGCGCCAACGTCGAAGGCAAACACGCCGCCTTCGTCGTGCGGGGCCGGGACTTCACCCCCGATGGCGAGCTGGGTGCGGTCGAGATCCGCGACGGAGACCGGTGTGCGCGCTGCGGATCACCGCTGGAGATCGCCCGCGGCATCGAGATGGGTCACGTCTTCGCCCTCGGACGCAAGTACGCCGAGACGTTCGGACTGCAGGCGCTCGGTCCCGACGGCAAGCCGGTCACGGTGACGATGGGCTCGTACGGCTTCGGCGTGACCCGGGCTGTGGCGGCCATCGCCGAACAGACGTATGACGACAAGGGACTGTGCTGGCCGCGCGCCGTCGCGCCGGCCGACGTCCACCTCGTCGCCACCGGCAAGGACGACACGGTCTTCGCCGCCGCCGACGGGATCGCCGCCGACCTCGAGGCCGTCGGGCTGCGAGTGATGTACGACGACCGGCGCGGGGTCTCGCCCGGCGTCAAGTTCAAGGACGCCGAGCTGATCGGCGTCCCGACCATCGTCATCGTGGGCCGGGGGCTCGCCGATGGCGTCGTCGAGCTGCGCGACCGGGCGAGCGACGAGCGCCGCGACGTGCCGGTCGACGGAGCCGCCGACGCGATCGTCGCCGCCGTCCGGGGCTGAGGGTGGCGCCGCGGCCACTGTCCGAGATCGTCGAGGCGGGATGGGCGCAGGCGCTGGCGCCGGTGGCGGACCGGATAGCGGCGATGGGGGAGTTCCTACGGGCCGAGATCGCCGCCGGGCGTCGTTACCTCCCGGCGGGCGAGAACGTCCTGCGAGCCTTCACCCAGCCGTTCGCCGACGTCCGGGTGCTGATCGTCGGCCAGGATCCGTACCCGACGCCGGGCCATCCGATCGGGCTCTCCTTCGCGGTGGAGCGGCACGTGCGTCCGCTTCCGCGGAGCCTGCAGAACATCTACCGGGAGCTGGGGTCGGACCTCGGTGTGTCGACGCCGGAGCACGGTGACCTGACGGCGTGGACGCGGCACGGTGTGCTGCTGCTCAACCGGGTGTTGACCGTCGCGCCGGGGGCGTCGGCTGCGCACCGCGGCAAGGGGTGGGAGGCGGTCACGGATCAGGCCATCCGCGCGCTGGTCGCCCGCAATGCGTCGCTGGTCGCGATCCTGTGGGGCCGGGACGCCCAGACCCTGCGGCCGATGCTCGGACCGGTACCGGCGATCGAGTCGGCGCACCCGAGTCCGATGTCGGCCGACCGGGGCTTCTTCGGCTCCCGGCCGTTCAGCCGGGCCAATGCGTTGCTGGCCGAGCAGGGGGCCGAGCCGGTGAACTGGTCGCTGGACTGACTGCGCGCGTGGCGCCGACCCAGCTCAATGGCCAGCCAACCCTGCGCTTTGCACCTTTCAGTGTCCCCGGCGCGGTCGTTTTGGGGTGCTGAAAGGTGCAAAGCGGGGTTGGTCAGGAGTCGGCGAGGCGGGCCGGGAAGCCGCCGGTGGCGATCGGCCCCCAGCGGGTGGGTGTCAGCCGGATCAGGCACTTGCCCTGGTCCCGCATCGCCTGGCGGTACTCGTCCCAGTCCGGATGCTCGCCGCTGATGCTGCGGAAGTACTCGACGAGCGGTTCCAGGGCCTCGGGCAGGTCGAGCACCTCGGCCGACCCGTCCACCTGCACCCATGGCCCGCCGAAGTCGTCCGAGAGGACCAGGACCGAGGACTCGGCCGTCCGCCGCAGGTTCGCGACCTTGGCCCGCTCGGGATAGGTCGACACGACGATCCGCCCGGCGTCGTCGACACCGGCGGTCACGGGGGAGAGCTGCGCGGCTCCGTCCCGGCGGTGCGTCAGAAGGACCATGTGATGACGCGGACGGACGAAGTCCAGTAGCGCCTCGAGGTCCACGGATGTGTTGGTGGCGATGTTCCTCGGCATGCCGTCCATCCTGCCCGGGGAGCGGAGTCAGGAGTCGAGGGCCCGACGATCCTCGGGCTCGCCCGGTGTCAGGTTGCCGCGGATCGTGTCGAAGATCGCCAGGCCCTGCCCGACAAGCCCGGAGACGATCTCGGACAGTCCGTCGGCTCCGTTCAGGACGGTGACGTTGGCCGTCGCCAGACCCGCGGCGGCCTTCTCGACGATCTGCGGAAGCTGCGCTATCAGCAACTGATCGAGGGCGACCCGGTTGTTGGACGCCGCCGCCGCAGCCTGAATCTCGGTGCGCTCGGCGTCGGCCTTCGCGAGGATCCGGATCCGCTCGGCCTCCGCCTCGGCTGGCTTCACGACCTCCGCGGCCAGCTCCTGCTGGCGCAGTTCGGCGTTGCGCTGGGCCAGGTCGGTCTGGGCGTCGATGACCTCGCGCTGGGCCTGCGCCTGGGCCAAGGGACCGGCCTGAGCCGCCTTGGCCTGGGCGGCTTGGGTCTCGGCGGCGTATCCGGCCTTGGTCACTGCGGTCTCCCGCTCGAACTCGGCCTGCTTGCGGAGTGATTGCTGTTGCGCCTCGGCGGCGGCCTGGTCGGCGGCCGCCTGCGCGATCTGGGCCGCCTGCTGGATCGCGGCGTTGTGCGGCGCGGCCATGGCGGCGATGTAGCCCAGCTTCATGTCATCGATCGACTGGATCTGTAGCGCGTCGACGATGAGCCCCATCTTCGCCATCTCGCCCTTGGAGCCTTCGAGTACCTCGGTGGCGAGCTTCTGTCGCTCGGTGATGATCTCCTCGACCGTCATGGAGCCGATGATCGAGCGAAGGTGACCGGCGAAGATGCGGCCGGTAAGCACGGACATCTGGTTCTGGTCCGACAGGAACCGCTGGCCGGCATTGACGATCGACTCGCTGTCGTTCCCGACCTTGGCTGCGATGACGGCAGTGACGTTCAGGGCTATGCCCTGACGGGTGACACACGGCTCCGAGACCTCGGACTCGAACATCGACAGGGTGATGAACTCGACCTTGCGGACGAAGGGAAGCACGAAGGCGCCGTGGCCCGTGACGACCCGAAACGGGGCGCCGTCGGTTTTGCCACCGGACACGAGCATCGCCTGGTCCGGTGCGGGAACGTGGTATCCGAACATGATGAACTGCTCCTTGATCGAAGGTTGGGTGTCAGAGCTCGAGCAGGCTCTCGATCGGGTCGGCCCACGGCGCGACCACGACCGTGCGGGGACCGAGCGTCGAGAGGACGATGACCGGCTGGCCGAGCGGCAAAGGGTCGGCCGAGCGGGCCAGGAAGGTCTCGGTTCCGCCGCGGATGCGTACCTCGACCTCGCCCGGCCCGTCCTGCCCCCGGGTTGCGGTCACGATCCGCCCGGACAGCCCGATCGGGGACTGATCGGCGCCACTCACCGCCCCCGGCCGTCCGCCCGATGACCGAGGTTCGACGTGACGGTAGGCATAGCGGAAATCTAGCGCTGTTCGCTGATGTTTCCCGAAGGCGGCGGGGCGCCGCCTAGCGGACGCCCATGTCGGTACCAGTCACTACGCTCGAACTGTGCGGGGTGGCGGCCTACCCCTCCTCCCGCCTGTCCCGAGCCCGTCACCGCCGGAAAGTAGCCGAGTGAACGACCGTCTGATCGTCCGTGGCGCCCGCGAGCACAACCTCAAGGACGTCAATCTCGACCTGCCCCGGGACGCCATGATCGTGTTCACGGGGCTGTCCGGGTCCGGCAAGTCCAGCCTCGCCTTCGACACGATCTTCGCCGAGGGCCAGCGCCGTTACGTCGAGTCGCTGTCGGCGTATGCGCGCCAGTTCCTGGGTCAGATGGACAAGCCCGACGTCGACTTCATCGAGGGCCTGTCGCCGGCCGTGTCGATCGACCAGAAGTCGACGTCGAAGAACCCGCGCTCGACGGTGGGCACGATCACCGAGGTCTACGACTATCTGCGCCTGCTCTATGCCCGCATCGGCAAGCCGCACTGCCCCATCTGCGGCGAACCGATCGCCAAGCAGACGCCGCAGCAGATCGTCGATCGCATCCTCGAGATGCCCGAGGGCACCCGGTTCCAGGTGCTCGCGCCGGTCATCCGCGAGCGCAAGGGCGAGTACACCGACCTGCTCGGCGACCTGCAGGTCAAGGGCTACGCCCGCGCCCGCATCGACGGCACCGTCCACTCGCTGACCGACCCGCCGACGTTGAAGAAGCAGGAGAAGCACACGATCGAGGCGGTCGTGGACCGCCTCTCGGTGAAACCGTCGAGCAAGCAGCGCATCACCGACTCGATCGAGACGGCGCTCGGCCTCGCCGGCGGCGTCGTGATCCTCGACTTCGTCGACCTCCCGGAGGACGACGCGCACCGCGAGCGCCGGTACTCCGAGCGGCTCGCGTGCCCGAACGACCACCCGCTGGCGATC
>JAVHVH010000083.1:0-17327 GCA_032160665.1 Pseudonocardiales bacterium | reverse complement strand
GCGAGCGTAGCGGGCTGAGCACGCGCTGCTTATGTCCATATCGCCGTGATGCGCGCAACCTGCTATCCAGCCACCGCCTGTTGTTCACCTTTCCGTAAACCGTTGCACCGCCTGCAGGGACGATCCTGCAAGCGAACTGCCAACCGGCGGGGCGGCCAAACTGGGCGGGGGACGATGACGCACGGCCTTGCGCGCAAGACCACCGCGTCGACGACTCCGGGCTGCCGCGTGCAGCTCTTCGCGAGCACGCCGGGTGCACCCGTCCGATGGCGGTTGCTCGGCAGCAACAACCGGGAGATCGGGCGCGGTGCGGAGTCCTTCGCCGACGCCGAGACCTGCCGGATCGCGGTCAAGGAACTGCAGATGGTGATCGACGAGTTCGAGTCCGCGGTCCGCCGTACCGATCGGAACGACTGGGTCTGGCAACTCCGCTCGGACGACAGGTTGGTAGTCGTATCCGCGCACGGCTACGACCGGCAGATCCGGTGCGCCCACGGGCTGGCCCAGTTCATCGACGAGATGGGCCAGGCCGGCATCGGCCCCGGGTTGATGACGTCGCATGCCCGGCGCTGGGGCGGGTCGATCGCGTGACGAGCAGCCCGGGGGCACCGTTACCCATGGTGCACGCGGTGTTCGTCCCCTGTTTGCAGTCGAATCGCGGCGGCGATGCCTGGCTCGGTTGTCATCGAGTCGTCTCGAGAAGTCGAACTGGATGCTCGCGCATCCGGCGTGTCCAGTTGAGTAGGGAACCTTGATGAGCGCCCAGTCAACGATGCTCGACGAGTTCCTTCCGCCGCCGTCCACTCGGCTCGACCGGTCCGCGGCCGAGCTCGATGCGCGCAGCGTCTCGGCGTGGTTCGGCTCCAATAGGGTGCTGGACCGGGTGTCACTGACGATGCCCGCCGGTCAGGTGACCGCGCTGATCGGTCCGTCGGGCTGTGGCAAGTCCACGTTCCTGCGAATCCTGAACCGGATGCACGAGTCCGTCCCGTCGGCGAAGCTGGCCGGCGAAGTGTGCCTGAACGGCACCGACGTCTACGCGCCGGGGACGCGCGTCACCGAGACCCGACGGCGCATCGGCATGGTGTTCCAGAAGCCCAACCCCTTCCCGGCGATGTCCATCGCCGACAACGTGACGGCGGGGTTGAAGCTGACCGGGACGAAGGTGTCGCGGTCGCATCGCGGGGCACTCATCGAGCACAGCCTGCGGCGCGCCGGGCTCTGGGACGAGGTGAAGAACCGGCTGCCCGAGCCGGGATCAGCGCTCTCCGGCGGTCAGCAGCAACGGTTGTGCATCGCCCGCTCGCTCGCTGTCGACCCGGACGTCCTCCTCATGGACGAGCCGTGCTCGGCCCTCGACCCCACGTCGACCCGCCGGGTCGAGGAGACGATCGCCGAGATCTCCAAGGACGTGACCATCGTGATCGTCACCCACAACATGCAGCAGGCGGCCCGGGTGTCGCACCGGTGCGCGTTCTTCCTGGCCGCGTTGGGGACGCCCGGGCAGATCGTCGAGGCCGGCGCGACTGAGCAGATCTTCGGCAACCCGCGCGACCCGCGGACCGCAGACTACGTGAACGGGCGCTTCGGGTGACCCTGTCGATCTTCGGTGGCCCGCGGGCGGACGACACCGCTCCGCTGCCGATCGTGAGCGACGACGTCCCGCGCCGGATCGACGCGGGCTGGCCGCCATCGGACAAGATCTTCCGCCACGTCGCCCGCACGATCGGCCTCGTCGTCCTCGTCATAACGGGTTCGATCGGCGCGTTCCTCGGCTACCAGGCCATCCCCACGCTGCGCCGGTACGGGTTCGGCTTCTTCACCGAGAGCCAGTGGCAGCCCGAACTCGACAAGGTCGGCATCTCGGCGGTGCTGGTCGGCACCATCGAGGTCGCCCTGATCGCCCTGGTGATCGGCTTCCCGCTGGCCTTGCTCACCGCGCTCTACATCAGCGAGTACGCGCCCCCGCGGATCAAGTCCAGCCTGGTCGCGATGGTCGACCTCATGGCCGCGGTGCCCAGCATCATCTACGGCCTGTGGGGGTTCTTCCTGCTGCAGCCGCACGCGATCTATCTCGCCCGCTGGCTGAGCCAGAACTTCGGCTGGATCCCGATCTTCCAGGTGGACACCGACCCGAACGCCGCGGCATGGGCGCAGTCGCAGTACACGGCGTCCGCGTTCATCGCGGGCCTGTGCGTGGCGATGATGGTCATCCCGATGGCCTGCGCAGTGATGCGAGGCGTGTTTGCACAGGCGCCGAGCGGTGAACGCGAGGCGGCCCTGGCTTTGGGGTCGACCCGCTGGGGGATGGTCCGCGCAGTGGTGCTGCCGTTCGGCCGCGGCGGCATCATCGGCGGCACCATGCTCGGCCTCGGCCGGGCGCTCGGCGAGACCATCGCCGTTCTGCTCATCATCTCGCCCGCATTCGAGATCAAGTACAAGATCCTGACGGTCGGCACCAACACCACGTCCGCCCTCATCGCCGCGCGGTTCGGCGAGGCGACGTCGGCGCAGCTCGCGGCACTGCTGACCGCGGGCTTCGTGCTGTTCGTGATCACGCTGTTCGTGAACACCGTCGCCGCTGTCCTCGTCGGCCGCAGTCGCAGCGGCGCAGCGACCGAGATCTGATAGGGGCGCGATGTCAGTCACGTTCAGGCCGGAATCCAAAGACGTCCCGATGTCAAAGCAGGAGATCGCGGCCGACGTGCCTACGCAGCCGACGGCGGCGGTCGCAGCGCAGGAGGCGCCCGAGCAGCAACAACAGGCTCAGGGGCCGGACGGTCCGCCCGACGTGCCACGCGTGCTTCGAGCGCGGACGACCGACGACATCCTGTCGCTGGTCGGCAGCGCCGTGGCCGCGGTGGCCTTCACGTGGATCGTTTACGAGCACGTGCTCGCGTGGAGCGGGATCCTCGGCTTCGTCGTCTGCACGTGGGTCGTCTTCCTGGCGTTCTACTCGGCCGTCAGCGTGATGGAGAACCCGCGGCCAGTCCTGCTGGACCGGCTGGCCGCCGCCGTCGTCACGAGCGGGGCGGCACTCGTCGGGTTGGCTCTGCTGTCGACCGTTTGGTACGTCTACTACAAGGGCTGGCCGGCCCTGCACCACTGGAACTTCTTCACGAAGGACATGTCCGGGGTGCGGCCCACGGCCCCGCTCGACCAGGGTGGATGTTGGCATGCGATCGTCGGCTCGGGCATCCAGATCGGCATGGCCATCGTGATCTCGCTGCCGCTGGGCATCGGCACCGCGGTGTATCTGACCGAGGTCGGTGGGCGGATGTCCGGCACGGTCCGCACGGTGGTCGAGGCGATGACGGCGATCCCGGACATCCTGGCCGGGCTGTTCATCTACGCGCTGCTGATCATCGCGCTGCACTGGGAGCGCAGCGGCTTCGCGGTGTCGCTCGCCCTCGCGGTGACGATGACGCCGATCATCGCGCGCTCCGCGGAGGTCGTGCTGCGGGTCGTGCCGGGTGGCCTGCGCGAAGCCGGCCTCGCGCTCGGCGCATCGCGGTGGCAGACCGTGATCCGCGTCGTGCTCCCGACCGCGCGCACCGGGCTCGCGACCTCGCTCATCCTCGGCATCGCCCGGATCGCGGGTGAGACGGCGCCGCTGCTGATCGTCTCGGGTGCGAACACGTTCTTCAACAGGGATCCGTTCCACAACCCGATGAACTCCCTGCCCCTCTACGTGTACACCGCGGTGCGCAGCGGCGAACCGTTGTTCATCGCCCGCGGCTACGGAGCCGCGGCGCTGCTCCTGACGCTCGTCCTCGCCCTGTTCATCACCACTCGCTTCCTCGCGCGCGACAAGATCCGCGCCCGATGACGAGGGTTCTCGGAGGTTTCCTGATGCAATCTCAAACCGTGCACCGGCGCCTGCTCGCCGTCTGCGCGGTGGCGCTCCTCAGCGGGCTGGCCGCGCTGACCGGATCGCCGGCGCTCGCGGTAGCCACACCAAGTCACGCGCTGATCCAGGGCACGGGTTCCTCCTGGTCGGCCAACGCCGTGAACCAGTGGATCAGCGACGTCACGTCCAGCGGTCTGCAGGTGGTGTACACCGGCAGCGGCTCGGCCACCGGGCGCAAGGACTTCGCCAACCGCGCAACGGACTTCGCGGTCAGCGACATCGGCTACCAGGGCCACGACGCGATCACCGGCGACGAGGACACCAACTGCATCCCGGGCCAGCCCTGCCGGCTGTTCGCCTACGAACCGATCGTCGCCGGCGGCACGTCCTTCCCGTACCAGATCAAGGTCGCGGGCCAGCTGGTGCGCAACCTGCGGCTGTCCGGAGAGACGCTCGCCAAGATCTTCACCTACAAGATCACCAACTGGAACGACCCGCAAATCACGGCCGACAACAACGGCCGCAAGCTCCCGTCGATCAAGATCATCCCGGTCGTCCACTCCGAGGGGTCCGGTTCGACCGCGCAGTTCACGACCTATCTCAACCGGCAGTACCCGGCGATCTGGCAGGCCTTCACCCATAGGGCCGGGTTCACCGAGTACTGGCCGCCGCCTAGCGGCGGTCAGGGCATCGCCCAGAGCCAGTCGGACGGCGTGATGAACTTCGTGGCGTCGGCCGCGGCCAACGGTTCGATCGGCTATGACGAGTACTCGTACCCGCTCGCCAAGGGCTGGCCGGTGGCCAAGCTGCTGAACAAGGCGGGCTACTACGTGCTGCCCGACCAGTACAACGTCGCGGTGGCGCTGCAGCATGCCGAGATCAACCTGAACAAGAAGTCGCCGAACTATCTCCTGCAGAACCTGAACAACGTCTACGTCGCCCCGGAATCGCAGGCGTACCCGATGTCGTCCTACTCGTACTTCCTCATCCCGACGGCGGCCAACGACGCCCGCATGACGACGGCCAAGCGGCAGACCCTCGCCGACTTCCTTTATTACTCGGTCTGCCAGGGGCAGAAGGAGATGGGGCCGATCGGCTACTCCCCGCTGCCGATCAACCTCGTTCAGGCCAGCTTCGACCAGACCTTCAAGCTGAAGACGGCAGACCCGAACGTCGACCTCACCAGGAAGGACGTGACCACCTGCCAGAACCCGACCTTCGTGGCCGGACATCCCAACGTCAACCACCTCGCCAAGATCGCGCCAGTGCCGCCTGCGTGTGACAAGAAGGGCGCCGGACCGTGCACCGGCAACGGGTCGACCGGCTCCGGAAGCGGATCCGGGAGCGGCAGCGGGTCGGGAAGCGGGTCGGGCAGCGGCAGCGGGTCGGGCAGCGGGTCGGGCAGCGGCAGCGGGTCGGGCAGCGGCCGCGGATCCGGCGCTGGGGGGTCCGCTGGACCCAGTGCGAACGCCAGCGGATCGGCAGGCGCGACCGGCGGGAAGATCGACCCGGCAACCGGCCAAACCGTCGGTGCGACCAGCGGCGGAGGCGGGGGCGGGGACGTCATCGGGCAGCCCACCGAACTGCAGGCCTACCGGCAGCCGAACCTGACCGGCTTCCTCGCGCCGCTCGCGGTCGTCGAACTGGTTGCCGTGCTCGCCGTGCCTCCGCTCGTCTACTACCTCGTGCTGCGACGCCGACGGGGCAACGCATGAACCGAGCGCTCCGAGCGACGCTGGCGATCGGCGTCGCCGCGTTCGCTGTGGGCGGTAGCGGTCTGGCCACGGCCGTCGACCCGCCGTCCGCGTTCGCCCAGACCGAGACGATCACGCGCACCCATCTTGTCGACGGTGCCGATCAGCTCGTCGACAAGCGCACCGTCAAGGTCACTGTCTCGCAGACCAAGAACCTGCGCGACCGGCAGGCGGTCACCGTCACGTGGACCGGCGCGCACCCGACCGGTGGCCTCGTCGCCGATCCCAACTCGGCCGCGGCCGCCATGGAGGAGTACCCGGTCGTCGTCATGCAGTGCCGGGGCACCGACTCCACCAGCGTGCCTGCGGCCAAGCGGGTCAGCCCCAAGACCTGCTGGACGCAAACCCCCGGCGAGCGGTTCCAGTACTCCCAGTCCGGCTTCCTGTATCCGCCGTACCGCATGGACCGCTATGCCCCGACCGAAGACCGCGCGTTTGCCGTGGACCAACCTGATCCGCTGCCCACGGGCTGCTCGCCGGTGGCAGTCCCGCACTGGGTGCCGTTCGTCGCGGCGAACGGGACGTCCTACCCAGGCGGCGTGCTGGGCTGCGGCGGGCTCGCGCCGGAAGCCGCGAACTCGGCCGACTCCCTGCAGCCGGGCAACACGACGTACGGGGTCGCCGACGAGAACGGCGACGGCAGCGCGAAGTTCGTCGTCCAGACCGCGGACACCAACGCGTCGCTGGGCTGCTCGGCGACGGTGGCCTGCACGCTCGAAGTGATCCCGATCATGGGCGTCAGCTGCGACGCCGCGGGCACGGCGAGCGACGCTCCGGACCGCGGTATGGCCACGGCCCAGCGCCCTTCGGCGTCGCTGGTGAGCACGATCTACGACCAGTGCTCGAAGACCGGACACTTCCCGGCCGGCGCCTACAACGGCGGCAGCGAGGTTCCCGATCTCGCCGTGAGTGGGCAGCTGTGGTGGGCGTCGTCGAACTGGCAGAACCGAATCTCGGTGCCGTTGACGATCGCGCCCTCGGCGAGCGTCTGCGACGTCGTCGACAACGCCGCGACCGTCTACCTGTACGGCTCGGAGGCCATGCTCCAGGCCACCCAGCAGTGGGGCCCGCACTTCTGCCTGGACCGCAGCCTCTTCGTACTTCGGCACGTGCAGACGAGCGAGCCCCAGGCGAAGAACCTGCTCAACGTGGGCGCGATTCAGGGCGCGCTGCAGGGTGCGCCGCCGACGACGCCCTTCGCACACCCGACGGTGCAGGCGCCGGTGGCCGTTACCGGGTTCGCGATCGCGTACTCGATCGACGGCGCGGACGGCACCGCTTACCGCAATCTCAAGCTGAACGCCCGCCTGCTCGCGAAACTGCTCAGTGAGTCCTACCGCAGCTGCGCGCTCGACTGCCTCGACTTCACGTCGAAGCCGTCGCAGAAGTCAGGTTTCGCGAAGCTGGCGACGAACCCGATCGACATGAGCCGGGACCCCGAGTTCCAGGCGTTGAACCCGGGGATCCCGGTTACGAACTACCTCCAGTCGGCGGCCGCGCTCGCGGTGATGTCGAGCGACTCGGACGTCATGCACGCGTTGTCGAGCTACATCAACGCCGACCCCGAGGCGCGCGACTGGCTCAACGGGGTTCCCGACCCGTGGGGCATGGTCGTCAACCCGGCCTACAAGCACATCGCCCTCCCGGTCGACAACTGGCCGCTGCTCGACACCCACATCGCTCATCTGGGAACTGGTGCCAACCTCTGCCTCACCCAGAATCCCGTGCCGTGGCTGCCTCTCGTGGCGGCGCCCGTCTCGAACCCGGCGATGGTGGCGCTGAACATGCAGTTCGATATCGCCAATTCGCAGACCACCTGCAAGGACAACGGCCAGCAGAACCAGAAGCTCACGGCGGTCGGACGCCAGGCGCCCGGGGAGCGTTTCCTGATCGGGTTGGTGTCGCTGGCCGACGCCGCCCGGTACCAGGTCGACACCGCCCAGCTGCAGAGTCACAACACCAACACCGACACGGGGACGTTCGATGATGCCTCAGGACGAAGCTTCGCCGCTCCGACCCCGGCCGGGCTGCAGGCCGCGGCGAGGTTCCTGACTCCTGAGGACACGCTCGGGACCTGGAAACTGCCCTACGACGAGATGCGCACCGCCACAACCGGGGCCAAGGCCTATCCCGGCACCATGCTGATGTCGGCGGACGTGCCGACGAGCGGGCTGAACAAGGGAGACGCCTCCCGGTACGCGACCTTCCTGCGCTTCGCGGGCGGCCCGGGCCAGGTCACCGGCCTCGGCACCGGGCAGCTGCCGCCCGGCTACCTGCCGCTCACCTCGGCGAACGGGCTCGGCGCGCTGTCCACCTACACCCGGATCGCGGCCGACCACGTCCAGCGGCAGGCGGGCACCGTACCGCTCGTCAGTGACCCGAAGGAGCCCCCGCCGCTGCCGTCGCGATCGCCGATAACTGGTTCGCATCGCCCGACCCAGCCGTCCGGGTCGGCGGGGGCGGGCTCGCCGGGCGCCGCAGCGACCGGGAGCGCGTCACGAGCGCCGGGTACGAATCGCGCCAGCAAGATCCCGAGCCCGTCTCCGACCACGAGCGTCGCCGCGGCGCCGGTCGCCCAAACCGGTGCGCTCACTGCCGGCCCGCTCGGGCTCGCGCTGCCGGTCCTGGCGCTGCTCGGCTTTCTCTCCCTCGGCACCGCGGCCTGGATGAGCGGAATCGGACGACGCAGATGACCGCTGTGAAGGACGCGCCGACGTCCGCCGAAGTCGCGTCGGCGGAGTCGCCGGCGCGACGGCGGGGGATGCGGCTCGCAGCTGCGCGCCGCGTTCGGCGACTCGCATTGCCGAATCGCTCGGCCGGGCCGCGGGCCCCCCGCACCCGCTCGGTGGCCGCCGGCGTCACGATGTGGATCTCTCTCGCCCTCGCCGGCATCCTCGGGTGGACAGCGCTCTACGCGTTGGCCGTCAGCGCGCTCCAGGAGCAGCACAACCAGAGCGTCCTGTACTCGAAGCTGCGCGAGGAACTGGCCCTGGCGACCGCTCCGCTCGGCGGCGCGATCACCCCCGGCGATCCGGTGGCGCTGATGTCGATGCCGTCGGCCGGCCTGCGCGACGTCGTCGTCGTCGAGGGCACCGCATCTGGCGACCTCACCAACGGCCCGGGCCACCGCCGCGACACCCCCTTGCCGGGGCAGGCAGGTATCTCCGTCGTGTACGGGCGGGCCACCCTGTTCGGCGGCCCGTTCGGCGACATCGCGTCGTCCGCGGTCGGTGACCCGATCACCGTCACATCCGGGCAGGGCGTCGCGAAGTACCGGGTGATCGGCGTGCGTCGTGCCGGCGACCCGTTCCCGCCGCCGCTCACCGCGGGCAAGGCACGGCTGACCCTGGTGACCGCGGACGGCTCTGGCTGGCGCAACGGCTGGGCGTCCAACCACGTCGTCTACGTCGACGCCGACCTGCAGGGCACCGCGTTCCCCGCGCCGAGTGGACGGCCGGCCACCGTGCCCACGGCCGAGATGGCGCTTCAGGGTGATCCGAGCGGGCTGTACACCCTCGTGTTCTGGTTGCCGCTGCTCGGGATCATCGCCGTGCTCGTCGTCTGGATGAGCCAGCGGTGGGGTGGTTGGCCGACCTGGGTCATCGCGGTGCCGGTCGTGCTCGCGGGCCTGTGGGGTGTCACCGAGAGCGCCGTACGTTTGCTCCCGAACCTGCTCTAAACGGGCACCCTACTCGGTGGCTGCCGGCCAGACGCTAGGAATTCGAGCTGGATTACCGAGCGGGTTCATCCCCCGTTACCCCGCATGTCTGCCCGTGTCGACCCGGCCCCGAGAAGGTTTGACAGCTCACCTCTCTCTGTCGGAAGGACAACCTCGATGATCGGTAAAACGATCAAGATCGGGACGGGCATGGTGGTCGCTTTGACCGCCGGCATGCTCGCATTCCCGAGCAGCGCGTACGCGGATTACGCGCCGACCAGCGACGACGTCGTCGGCGTCGGGTCGGACACGCTGCAGCAACTCGGTGACTTCGTCGCCGACGGCGACTTCACCGGGAACGTCGGCTACAACACCGCTGGCAACAAGAACAAGTTCATCAGCATCGATGCGACCGCAGATGCCAACACCCGCCTGGCCTACAGCACCGGCGGCCTCGGGGGGACGAACGCGTGTGCCCCCGGCACCGGTGGCACTGTCGGTACTGGTGGGGCAAACGGCACACACACCGACTCGCCCTGCATCCTGAACCCGACCGTGCTGTTGCGGGCCGGCAAGTCTCCCACGCAGCGGCCGAACGGCTCCGGCGCGGGCTACAACCTGCTCAAGCAGGACACCAACGCGGGCGGCACCGGCCTCGGCTACGTCGACTTCGCGCGGGCGTCCTCGGGCCGAGGCTCGAACGTCCTCTTCGACAGCGTCACGGTGGGCACCGACCCGCTGGCGATGCTGAGTTCGACGACGACCAATGCCGTAGCGCTCTCGGTGGCACAGCTGAACTCGATCTACGCATGCAGTGCCACAACCTGGACCGCGGTTGGCGGTGCGTCCTCGGCGACGATCAAGCCGCTGCTCCCGCAGGTCGGCTCGGGTACCCGTACCTCGTTCCTGACCGCCATCGGCAACCCGACACTGGGCAGCTGCGTGCAGAACGTCGAGGAAAACGACCCCGAAGCGATCGACGCGTCGGGCGACTCGGCGAACGCCATCGAGCCGATGTCCGGCGGACGTCTCAACCTGTTCCTCGGCAAGCTGAGCGACGGCACGAGCAACGGCGTCGGCGGTTACTTCAAGGACCCGTCCTGCCCATTCCCGCCGGCCGAGTCCACCACGCCCACTGCCTGCACGACGGGGGCCACCCTCGCCCCGAACGTGAAGTTCTGGAACACGGGCACGCCGTCCACCGGAACGCTGTTCAACATCACCCGGAACCTCTTCATCTACTTCCGGCACGCGGACATCAACAGCACCAAGAAGTTCCAGCCGGGCGGCTCGCTGAACTGGGTCCGCACGATGCTCTACAACCCGTGCCCGACCCCAGGTAGCCCGTCCTGCGTCACCGTCGGTGGCGTCGAGTACGGCCCCGGTGGAGCTCCGTACGTCGCCTCGGCCACGGGCCAGGCAGACATCTCGGCCTCCGGCATCACGCCGTTCTACGCGTACACCGCCGCCGGTCCGTGATCGGTAAGCACGGCGTGGCAGACCACCGCGGCGCCTGAGTTCTTGACGAAACGTGGGGCGGGTGCCTACCACCCGCCCCACGCAAGACGGCCTCTAAACCCGAAAGGTAAGAAGCACATGAAGAGTATCAACAAGGTGCTCAGCGCTGCGGTGGTCACCGCGGCGCTGGGAGGCGGCATGCTCCTCGCCGCCAGCCCGGCTTTCGCCGCCGCCCCGGCGTGGGAACCGGACGTCAACGGCAACGGGGGAACGATCTCGTTCTACAACGCCGCGGGTGTCCAGGTCACGAGCGGTACCGACCTCTCCCACCTGTTCGACTACGCCGTGGCCTCGACCGCTGAGAACCCGGCCGGCTTCCACAAAGCTAATCTGTCCTTCGCCTACCCCAACCATTCCCTGCCGACGTCGGGCTGGTTCGTCAACGGTGCAACGGTGGCGACGACCTACCCGGTGGCGTCCGCTCCGGGGGCGCTCGCCGGCGTTGCCGCGAACATCCCGGTTTCGCACCCCGGCGCGACCGAGATGAACCTCACCGCTGCTCTCGGTGGGGCGGTTCTCGACACCACGGCGGGCTACGCGAACATCGTCCAGATCCGGCTCGCGCAGAGCAGTGGTGCCAACCAGTATTGGACCGGGGACATCCAGTACAACAGCACGGCCAACACCTGGACCCAGGTCTTCCCGACCGTCGTCACCGCGACCACCACGACGCTGACGGCGACGCCGAACCCGGCGATCACTGGCAGCACGGTCACCCTGAACGCCGCCGTGAGCCCGTCCGGGGCGGCCGGCACCGTCCAGTTCAAGGACGGTGGGAGCAACATCGGCGCGCCGGTCACGGTGACCGGCGGCGCGGCTTCGATCCCGACGAGCACCTTGGCCGCCGGCTCGCACTCGCTGTCCGCGGTGTTCACCCCGACGGACCCGACCTCATTCGGCGGCTCGACCGGCACCTTCACCGAGCAGGTGAACCCGCCGGCCACTCCGACTACTACGACGCTGGCCGTCAGCGGTGGTTACCTCACCGCTGGTAGTTCCGCGACGCTGACTGCGAGCGTCACCGGCCCGGGCAGCACGGCGAACGGTTCCGGCACCGTGGCGTTCTACGACAACGGGTCGGCCACGGCTGTCCCGGGCACCGTCACCACGGGTCCGACCGGCACCTACACGCTCACCGTGGATAGCGGCTTCTCCGCCGGTAGCCACTCGATCGTCGCGAAGTTCGCGCCCACTGACGTGAACGTGTACCAGGCGTCGCAGTCGGCTCCGCAGTCGTTCCTGACCCAGGCCGCGCAGGTCGGCGCCTGTGCCCAGCCCGGCTCGGTCTGCACCGACACGCAGAACGTGACGGCGACGGTTCCGGTCGGCACGCTGCTCATCAACACGCCGTACACGGCAGCGGCCCCGCTCGATCTGGGCACGCTCGTTCTGGACCCGACGACATCGGCCACGCTCACCGGCACGGCCGCATTCGAGCACATCGTCGTGACCGACACCCGCTCGGGCAACCTGCCCTGGACCGTCCAGGCAGTGGCGAGCAACCTCAGCGACGGTGGTTCGAACCCGAACAGCGTCATCAACGCCCAGAACCTCGGCCTGGACGGTCTCGCGCAGACCTCGTCGGGTACCGGCTTCACCGGCACGCTGACGTACATCGACCGGCCGGCCGCCAGCGGTGTGGCTCCGGGTGCGCCCGGTTCGGCGGGCCTCGGTGGCGGACTGCCCCAGACGATCATCACCACCGATCACGGTCTGGGCACCGTCGACATCCACGGCACGCTCACCCTGATCGCGCCGTCCTCGACCGAGCCGGGCACCTTCGCCGGCACGATCACCTTCACGGTCGGCTGATCATCGCAATAGGTACGAACTGGTCCGCACGGACCTGAGCTCCACGGCCCCGCCCTTCCCGCTAACAGCTGTTCACCCCGCGTTGGTCGGTCGGTCCACTCGAGAGGATTAGGTGACGGCCATGAATCGTGCCGCCCTAGCCAGCGGAAACAGCGCGCGGCCGCCGCGCGCGTCAGCGCCGCTTGGGATCGCGGCGCTGCTGGCCGTTCTCGTGTTCCTGGTCGCTCTCGGTGGGGTTCCCACGTCCGCCGCCGCGTCGACGGGATCGCCGACGCCCACGCCGACAGGCCCGGGCGGCTCGTCGTTGACCGACCAGCAGCGGGCCGCCGCACGTCAGGAAGCCGCACGCAAGGCCGCGGCCACGAAGGCCACCTTCGGTATCGGTCCGGCGAATACCAAGGGTCTCGACGGTCGGCCGTACCTCAGCATCCTGGCCTCACCCGGATCGCGCCTGACGGACCACGTTGCGGTCATCAACTTGGCTGCCCACTCGGTCGCGCTGAACCTGTACGTCGCCGACGCGATGGTGGGCGCCGACGGTGCGTTCGGCTACCTCGCCCGGTCGGCGCCGCGCAGCGATGCGGCCACCTGGATCACGCCCGACACGCCGGGCCACACGACAACAATCACGCTGGGGCCGAGCCGGCGACTCGTCGTCCCGATCACGATCGCGGTCCCGGCGAACGCGAGCCCCGGCGACCACGCCGCCGGTGTCATCGCCTCGCTCACGTCGCACGTCACGAGTAGTGCCGGCGAACGGGTCGACTTCGAGCAGCGCGTCGCGCTGCGGACGTTCATCCGGGTCAGCGGACCGTTGCATCCGAAACTCAGCATCGAGAACCTCTCGGCCCGCTATGCCGGCACGGTCAACCCGATCGGCAGTGGAACGGTCACCGTGCGCTATCGCGTGCGCAACACCGGGAACGTCCGGCTCGGCGCCCGCCAGAGTCTGGCGGTCAGCGGCCTGTTCGGTAGCCGGCATCCGGCCAAGGGGCTCGCCGACATCCCGTTGCTGTTGCCGGGCTCGTTCGTCACTGTCACAACAACCGTGCCCGACGTGTTCCCGCAGGTGCAGCTGACAGCGCGGGTGAGGCTCTTCCCGCTGACGGTGGCCGGCGACGTCGATCCCGGTATCCCTGCCCACTTCGACCGCACCACGAGCGTCTGGGCAATCCCGTGGGCCCTGATCATCACGATCGTTGGGCTAGTGCTGCTCGTCGCGCTGTGGCTTCTCTGGCGGCGGCGACAGCGGCGGTGCGGATACGGCCGCCATCACCAGGGCAAGCCTCGGCCGAACGGACCGGACACCGGCGACGGTTTCGCGCCGGTCACGACCCGAGCCGTCGAGCCGGAGCCGGCCACCCCAGCCGGTCACAAGACCTCAACCCCATAGATGACCCCGCGCACGCGATACGAATAGGCGGAGTACTGCAATGGCATCGAACTCTCGATGGATGAAGTGCGCTTCCGCGGCTGCGGCGGCCGCCCTGGCGGTGGTCGCGCTGGGCGCCGGCCCGGCGCGGGCGGACAGCATCCCGTTCTCGGACCCGAACGCCACGGGGACCATCGGCTTCTGCGACAAGTCCGGACACGAGGTCACGTCGGGCAACATCGGCGCGGCTCCCTTTGCCTGGACGGCGGTGTCGTCGGATCGTGCGCCCGCGGGTTACGCGGCGCCCAAGGGGCGGGCCAGCCTTTTCGTGTACCAGCCGATCCGCTACGTCGACCCGGGCGACTGGTCGGGCAAGCAGTTGACCGCGGCGTCCACGTTCACGAACACCGCGCATCCGATGGCGCAGGCGACTGTGCTCGACCCGGCGCTCGTCGACTTCGTCAGCGTCTTCCCGCCGCACTGGAACGGTCTCGTCCAACTGCGGATGTTCTTCTCGGCGCCGGACTCGCCGCAGCACACCGACACCTATCCCGCCGCGGTCGTCCGGGTGAAGGGCGACAACTGGACGCTGATGAGCGGCGGCCACCCCGCGTGCGGCGCGGGACGGAGCGTCTCGGTCGAGACGATCAGCCTCCCCAAGTCGGCCTTCAACGTGAAGACGCCCCGGGCGACGCCCGGTGTCACCGCACCGTCCGGCGCGTCCGCGGCGGGCAGCAATAAGGGCGCGTCCGCGGCGGGCAGCGCCACCAGTGGCGCCGACGGCGCGGCCACCGTCCACCCGAGCAACGCGGCGGCGGCCACGAAGTCCGGCGGCTCCGGCAGTTCGGCCGGCTGGTGGTGGCTGGTGGCCGTCGTTGTCGTGGGCGCGGGCGGGGGCGGGGGCGGGGCCGTCACCTGGCGGGTACGGCGCGGGTCGGCGTGAGCGGATTGGCGGCACGGCGTTCATACCTCGTTCAGCCGCACGGGGTTCGCCCTTCGCATCGTGCGCCGAGTCTGGCCCGGGCCCCAATCGCCGTGCCGACGCGTCCGAACGGCGCAACCAGGAGAGGTTCAACCACGTGAAGCTCAGCAGGATCTCGGTCATCGGTGTCGCCGTGGCCGGATTGTTCGCGACGACGATCGCCGTCGCGCCGTCCGCACTGGCCACGCCGCCGGCCTGGGAGCCCGATGCCAACGGCAACAGTGGAACGATGTCGTTCTACAACGCCGCGGGTGTCCAGGTCACGAGCGGTACCGACCTCTCCCACCTGTTCGACTACGCCGTGGCCTCGACCGCTGAGAACCCGGCCGGCTTCCACAAGGCGAGCCTGGCCTTCGCCTACCCCAACCATTCCCTGCCGACGTCGGGCTGGTTCGTCAACGGTCAGTCCGTCGCGACTACCTACCCGGTGGCGTCGGCTCCGGGCGCGCTCGCCGGCGTTGCCGCGAACATCCCGGTTTCGCACCCAGGCGCGACCGACATGAACCTGACAGCTGCTCTCGGGGGGGCGATTCTCGACACCACGGCGGGCTACGCGAACATCGTCCAGATCCGCCTCGCGCAGAGCAGTGGTGCCAACCAGTATTGGACCGCGGACATCTCGTTCGACACCACTGCGGGCACCTGGAGCGAGGTTTACCCGGCCGCGTCGTCGGCGGTCAGCACGAGCACCGCGCTGGCCGCCTCACCGGTCGGTCAGCAGACGGGCGGAAGTCCGGTGACCCTCACCGCGACCCTCACCCCCTCGACCGCCGTCGGCACGGTGCAGTTCAAGGACGGCACGACCAACCTCGGCAGCCCGGTCGCACTGTCGTCGGGCAGCGCGCAGCTCGTCACGTCCGCGCTCGCGGCCGGCACCCACTCGCTGACCGCCGTCTTCTCGCCGACGGACCCCGGCGCGTTCGCGGCGTCGGCGTCGACCGCGTTGCCGTACGGCATCCGGGACGCGAGCTCGCTCACAACTCCCGCGTCGGTAACGATCAAGTACGGCTCCACGACGACCACGTCGACGATCCTGAAGGACACCCGGACCGGCCACGTGATCGTGGGCGTTCCGGTGAAGCTGTACCGGCTCCCGAGCACCCTGGTGGCCACCGTGACGACCTCGTCGCTGGGTAAGGCGTCGAAAGCCGTCGCACCCACCGCGCGGACGCAGTACCAGTGGCGCTACGCCGGGAACACGGCGCACAAGCCCGTCAACTCGGGCACCCAGACGGTGTCTGTGGCGCAGGTGGTCTCGATCCACAGCACGCGGACGACGGTCGTCCACGGCACGGCGTACAAGATCTATGGCACGGTGACGCCCTCGTCCTCGGGGCAGCGGGTGTATCTGCAGCGGCTGCTCGGGACGAGCTGGAGGAACCAGGGCTCGGTGATCCTCAAGCGGCAGAAGCTGCCCAACGGGGCGACGGCCGTGGGTTACGTCTTCACACTCAGGCCGAGCGCCCGGGGTACCTACAAGTACCGGGCCTACAAGCCGGCCACCGCCACGCTCGTGAGCGGTTACTCGGGTGCGGTGTCGATCCGCGTCACGTGATCGGCGGCCCGACCGATCCGACCGGGGGGGCCGTGGTCGTGGACCACGCCGAAGGTCGCGAGGCGTGGCGAGGTGTCCTGGCTCGCCGCGCCGCCTTCGCCGGGATCGCGGCCGCGGTGCTCGCGGGCGTGGTGACCGCATCGGCGCTCGCGCGCTCGAGTGGTGCCGGGGGTGTGGTTTCGGCGGTGGAGGCGAGCACGGGGCATCACCTTCCGGCGAATCCGATGTTGCAGGCGGGCGAGCGGGTGCTGGTCACGGTCAGAGGGTTCGCGCCGGCCGCGCCCGTCACCGTAGGTCTCGTCGGTGTCCGGCTCCTTGGAGCGGTCGTGGCCGGTAGCGCGGGCGCGGTCGTCTACCCCTACGCGGTGCCCAGGTCGATCGGGCCCGGGCAGCACGCGCTTGTCTTCAGCGGCGCGGCGGCACCTACGGCGGCCGCGCCGCCCGGCAACGTCGAGGTCACCGTCCCGCTGACGACGCAGTGGCCGTTCCGTACGTCCGGTCGGCCCACACGCCGGCCGTCGGGTGCGTCCAGCTCCGGCGGAGTAGCGGGCGTGGCACACGGTCGGGGTCACGGTCCCACCGCGTTCACCGGGGTGGACGTGCTCGGCCCGGTCGCCGCGGGCGTCGTGGCCCTGCTCGGCGGCCTGGTTCTCGTGCGGGCGGGCCGCCGCCGGCGTTCGCCGTCAGCGAACCAGCGCGGCCCGGGCATCATCGAGCCCCCGTCGTCGTTGAGGTAGTCAGACCGCCTGGACTGCGCCGGGCGGGGTCTGCCACTCGAAGCCGAAACACGGGCGAGACCATCCGGTCGCTTGGCCGGACTAGAGTC
>JAVHVH010000071.1:0-34340 GCA_032160665.1 Pseudonocardiales bacterium | reverse complement strand
AGGTGCGCCGAGCGGCGCTGGCGTTCGCGCGCGAGGTCGAGCGGCGGGTGCCCGACCAGGTGACCACAGCGTGGTGGAAGGAGGAGCGCGGCGCGCAGGTGTTCCTGGACTACAACCAGAATGCGCGTGACCGAACGATCGCCGCGGCCTACTCAGTGCGCGGGCGGCCGCACGGGCCGGTGTTCGGCGCCGGTGATGTGGGACGAGCTGCCCGACGTCGAGACGGCGGACTTCACGATTGCCACGATGCCGGCGCGCTTCGCCGAGCTGGGCGATGTGCACGCCGGGATCGACGACGCGGTGTGGTCGATCGAGCCGCTGCTGGAGTGGGCGGAGCGCGACGAGCAGGACCGCGGGCTGGGCGACGCCCCGTACCCGCCGAACTTCCCGAAGCAGGACGGTGAGCCGCCGCGGGTCCAGCCGTCCAAGAAGGTCGTCGCGCACTGGGACGACGAGGGCAACCGCATTGACAGGAACGGCCCGAAGGGCTCATAACCCAGAGGTCGCGGGTTCAAATCCTGCCCCCGCTACCACGACGAATGCCCCGGATTGGGTGGGGCCGTCGTCCATTCCACAAGATCATCGTCGCGGCGCTGATTTCGCCGGGTGTCCGCCAAATGTCCGTCACGCTCGCGCCTGTTCATCAGCTGCCACAAGGTGTCGGCCGACGTCGTCGAGTGCAGCCGACACCTGATCGTCAGGACGCGCGTCGACGAGTCGATGCAGCTCCTCGCGCTCACCGCACATTGGCCAGCCTAAGGACGCAACGCACGGACCTCCGCGACGGCAGCGCATGGCTTGTCATGTCGAGGCGCGGCAGGGCTCGGCCAGCCGAGGCAGCTCGGCGTAGGCCGCGAGACAGGTGGGACACGTCCCGGCGCGGACCGTCGTCCGAAGCTGAGTCCTGAGGATCCTGGCACAACCGCATCGAGACTGCGGTTCGACGATCGATCGACTCAGTCGTGTACTGCGAACGGGATGCCGATCTGCCGCTGAAGCGTGCCGACTGCGGTGCATCCGGCTGAGGTGCATGAGATGCCGGTGAGGTTGTTGTCTCCGCCTGTTTCGTTTGGTGTGTCCTGGACCGTCCACGATGTGCCGTTCCAGGTCTCGACGAGAGTGCGGGTGTATCCCTCGTCGAGGCCGTCGTAGTACGCGTAGACGGACGAGGTGCCCGCGAGCGTGCACGCCGTCGTCGATGTGCAGCTCACACCGGTGACGTTGTCGACGAGGAGGCCGACGTGGGGGGGCACGGCGACGGTGTGAAAGTCGGTGCCGTCCCAGGTCTGGGCGGTGATCGAATCGTGGCTCTCGAGGATCATGCAGAACGTGGGCGAGACGCATGAGACCGAATCGGCTGCCTGAGCCGTATCACCCACCTCAGCCCATGATGATCCGTCCCAGTGGAGCGAGACATTGTCGTGGCCGACCGCGAGGCAATCTGTGGCCGATGAGCACGAGACCGAGTTCAGGGCGTAGGCGGGTTGCGTGGGAAGGGGGAGCGGCGCGCTCCACCCACCGGTATCGGTCCATTTCTCGGCGGCCACGCCCGCGTCGGTGCCAATGGCCATGCAGAACGACGCGGTGGGGCATGACACCTGGTGGACGGAAATCTGCAGTGGTTGGAACGTCCACGAATCGCCGGACGTCATCGCGGCGAAGGGGGTGGCGCTGGGCCCGTTGTGGTATCCGGTGGCCATGCAGAAGGTCGTGGTCGGGCACGACACCGAGGTGAGGTTGCCGTTGGGCTGGTTGGTGGCCGACGTGACGATGTGCCAGCGCCCGTCGGTGCGCGTCTCGATGACTGCGGTAGGCCCCACCGGGGTCAGGCCGAAGTTCTGGGTGCCCACGGCGACACAGCTGGCGTCGGGCTGACAGGAAACGGCGTTGAGGTGCGTGTCGTCGACGGTGGGCGGCGTGGCGGCCGTCTGCGTCGTCAGGTGGCCCGGCACATAGCGAAGCGCTCGGGCCGGACCGGGGCTGTTCGGGATGTCGCTCGTGCCGACCAGCTCACATCCGGCTGGTCGGCACGACACACCGCTCAACGTGTATCGCAGCGCGACACCGTGGACGGCGAGCGTCCGGATCGTCCACCTGCCCCGGGCGAGCACGGCAACTGCGACGTGGTGAGTGGGGAAAGTGTCGCCCACCAAGCCCGTACAGGACGTGATCGAGGCGCAGGACAGCCCGAAGGTGTCGATCGGTCCGGGAAGCCCGGACGGCAGCGCGGCGGCCGACCCGTTGATCGACCAATGAGTGCCGTGCAGGTGTTCGACGATCAGCGGGCGAGGGCCTTTCGGGCGTGAGCCGATCGCCCAACATTCGGTCGGTGAGGTGCACGACACGCCGGTCAGTTTCGTGTTGTACGTGCCGGGGGGTCGGAACGCGGCCGCTGCGACGTTGGTCCATCGGCCGTCGGTCCAGCGCCGGACGAACGTCGTCGAACTACCGCGTTCACCTACCGCGATACAGAAGCCGACCCGCGGGCAGGACACTGCGTTCAGCCGCGTATCCGAGATGTTGCTGCCCTGCGACGGGACGCCCCATGCACCATTGTGCCAACGCAACGCGAACGCTCGGGGGCGTGCGGATCCGACCGTGCCGACCGCGAGGCAAAGGTTCGACGCGGGGCACGACACCGAGGCGAGGGTTTCGTCGCGGGTCGGGTCGGGCGTGGGCAGCAGCCGCATGCGCCAGCTCGTGCCGTTCCAGTGCTCGGCGAACGGCCGGGTGAGTCGAGACCGTGTCCCCAGGCGTGTGTATTCGGCCGGCGTCGTCGCGCCGGTGAAATAGCCGACTGCGACGCAGGTATGCGCGTTGGCGCACGAGACACTCGTCAGCTGGCTGTAGGCGGCTGTCGGCAACGGGACTGCCGGCATCCGCGTGAATCCGGAGGTGCCGCGACGTACATCGATGAGCGCCTTTTCGTAGCCACTCGCCGCTTGGTAGTCGCCCACGGCAACGCACAGTGTCGAGGTCGGGCACGAGATCGAGTCGAGATCCCCATCACCGGACGGGGCGGAAACGACAGCTGCAGGCTGCTCGGTCCAGGTGCCAGCGGCGGCAGCAGCCGTCGCCGCTGGCGGAGTCTCGCCACCCGACGCGCCGACCGCCAGCGTGCTGGCGACCGATGCGCCGCCGACCGGTACGCCGAACGCCGTCGCCGCACCGATCAGTACCGCTGCGACTGTCGCCAACCGCCGGCACGTCGTGCGTACGGAAGCGGACATGCCCACTCCCCAATGACGAGAAACGCGCTATGGCGACGCTCGCCGTGATCAGTATGCACGATCTGAGCCGCTCTCCATCGAGATCCGCAATCCAGACAACGTCGCCACAATCGCTGCAACACCGTCATCGACCGACCGCGGCCGCGCCCCCCAGAACGCTCGGGCGATCACCGATCCCACACGCTGTCACGAGCGGTCCCGTCGATGACAAGGCCGACGATGCAATGAGATCATGAGCGCGTGGCCCGGCGATCAGCTTTGCAGACGATCGCGCGTAGGTGCGCCTATACACAGGGCGTAGTGACCGCGTTGGCCGCACTGTTCGCGGTCTACCTCGCGGTCGCGACGAGAGAGGACGTGCGCGCGACTGGTGCGCCGTCGCTCGAGGGCGCGACAGTCACTGGTTTCGTGTATTTCGCAACCTGCGCAGCAGCGTTGGCAGCGACTCTCGTCATCGCCGCTCGGCGGACCTACCGAGGCGATGCTGGTCCATGGAGGTGGCTGTCGATCGCGTGCGAAACCGTCGCCGCTGCCTGGCTTAGCTTCGTCGCCACCCGCGGGCTCCCGGACCCGCAGGGCGCGGTCTTTTGGCTCGTCGCCGTGCTACTCACAGCGGGAGCGGTCAGCGGCCTCGTTCGAAAGCGCGCGTCCCTGAGCCGCACTGGCTCGCACTGACGTTTCTCGGCGCACCGCTACGAACCGATGTGCTGTGATCAAACGACCGGACACGCCGCAGACATGTAACGGTTGCGTTCTTCCTCGTTGACTTCGGGTGCGTCCCAAGTGCTCCAGCTCGGACGTACGCTGCGTGCGGCACAGCCAACCGCCCGCCGCCAGGGATGCCGACGCGTCCGTGACGCCGACCCACTCGGCATCGGTGACGCCGATGATGTCCGCCAGCGCCAAGAGGTACTGGAGGCGGCTGAGCCTGATTTACCCGTCGTATCCGCGAAGATCAACTCTTCGCGGCCCGGATGGATCGAAGATCAACTCCGGCATCTGCTGTGCCCTACCGCGTCGCCGGGTGCTATCCTTACTTGCAGGCGATGGTAAGGAGATCGTGGTGGATACGGTGGCGCGGATGAGTTCGAAGGGTCAGGTCACTGTGCCGAAGGCGGTTCGGCAGGCGCTGGGCGTGGGGGAGGGCGATGAGATCGTGTTCCGTGTGGAGGGCAATCGGGCGATCTTGGCCCGGACTTCCGACTTCCTGAGCCTGGCCGGGTCGGTGGCGGTGCCCGCGGCAAAGCGCAACGCGAGTTGGGATGAGGTTATTCGCCATACTCGGGCGGCACGGGCCAGCCGAGCCCGGTGAGTGCGTTCGTCGACACGAACGTTCTGGTCCGGCACTTGACCGGAGAGCCGCCGGCGATGGCCACCGCCGCGACTGCCTATCTCCGTGGCGAGCCAGAGCTGTACCTGGCCGACCTGATCGCGGCCGAGACGATCTACGTTCTGGAGTCGTTCTACGAAACCCCCCGTGGCGAGGTCGCCGAGATCATGCGTTCACTGCTCACGATGAGGTCGATCGCGGTCGTGGATCGAGATGTGCTGTTACGGGCCGTCGAGGTCTACGAAGTCGATCGGCTCGATTTCGCCGAGGCCTATCTCGTGGCGTGCGCGGAGAGCACCGGTGTCGGACGAGTCGCTTCCTTCGATCGCGCCATCGACCGAGTATCTACAGTCGAGCGGGTTGAGCCAGGGGTTTCCGGTCGGACCTAATCGCGTGTTCTGTTGCAGTACGACGAACACAAGAGGCCCGGAAAATGGGGCTAGCGCGGCTATACGCCGCCGCGATGTGACGTGACGTGGCCGAACGATCGCCGCGGTCTACTCGGTGCGGGGAGGGCCGCACGGGCCGGTGTCGGCGCCGGTGATGTGGGACGAGCTGCCCGACGTCGAGACGGCGGACTTCACGATTGCCACGATGCCGGCGCGCTTCGCCGAGCTGGGCGACGTGCACGCCGGGATCGACGACGCGGTGTGGTCGATCGAGCCGCTGCTGGAGTGGGCGGAGCGCGACGAGCAGGACCGCGGGCTGGGCGACGCCCCGTACCCGCCGAACGTCCCGCAGCAGGACCGTGAGCCGCCGCGGGTCCAGCCGTCCCGGATGAACCGCGCCAACTGGGACGATGGCGGACGCGGCGCGGCGGAAGTCGGACCGCAGGAGCTCGACTGATCTCCGACCCCACGCCGGATTCGGCAGCCAGGAAGACGGTTCGCAAGCCGATGATCAACAGCGAGAAGTGGCCGCCGGGGCAGCCACTTCTCCGCCTTGATCAAGGTGGCAGCGCGGGTGCGGACACCCGCGCTGCCGCCTTGATCAAGGTGGCAGCGCTGGTGCGGACACCCGCGCTGAACGACGGGTACGAGTACGGCACCGACCTGCGCGGTGCCCTCGATGTTGAGCGCGGCAATTCGGTGAGCGCGTAGGACGCGCGGCCTTCGTGGTGATGCTCCAGAAGGCGCTGGAGAGCCACGGCCCCGCCGCGGGCACCACCGCTGAGCATCCCGGTCTGCCGCGCGCCGATTCCGGCAAGCTGTGCCAGCCTTGCCTCTCCTGCTGGACACCGATACCGAGTGCGGCTACACATGGCGCGAAAGGCGGACGACAGCTTCCGAACCGGCCCACGGGGGGACGCCATGATTCGTCGCTTGCTCTTCGTGTCGATCCTGTTTGCCGGTTTCGCGGCGATGGCGCCCGCAAGTGCGGCACCCTTCGGGGATTCGATCCCGCTGCCCGTGGACTTCCAGCCCGAAGGCATCGCGGTCGGAACCGGGTCCACGTTCTACGTCGGCTCCCTGCGGGGCGGCGACATCTACCGGGGCGACCTCCGGAGCGGGACGGGCGGTGTGTGGGTGGACGCGCCGCCGGGCCGTGCCGCCCTCGGGATAAAGGTCGACGAGGCGCACAACCTGCTGTTCGTGGCCGGCGGCGCCACCGGCGCGGCCTTCGTCTACGACACACGCACCGGTGCGCCGGTAGCCGCCTACCAGTTCGCTCCGGCGGGCTCGTCTCTACTCAACGACGTCGCACTCACCGGTGCTGCCGCGTACTTCACTGACAGCTTCGCCCCTGTCCTGTACAAGATCCCGATCAGTCCGGGCGGCGGTCTGGGTAGCGGCGCCACGCTGCCGCTCATCGGGCCGGCGGCCACCATCGACCCGACCGGCTTCAACTTGAACGGCATCGACGCGACGCCGGACGGGTCGACGCTGATCGCCAACCACAGCGCGCTCGGCGCGCTGTTCACCATCGATCCAGCGACCGGTGCCAGCGAGCGGATCGACGTCGACGGCCTTGTGCCCGGGACGCCCGACGGCCTATTGCTAGCGGGGCGGGATGTTTGGGTCGTGGAGAACTTCGCGAACACGCTCCTGCGCGTCAGGCTCAGTCCGGACCGGTCGAGCGGCACCGTCACGTCCACGATCAGCAGCCCGCTGTTCCACGTGCCGACCACGCTTGCGAAGCACGGCGATCGCCTGGCGCTGGTCAACGCCCGCTTCGATCTCGGATTGCCGCCACCGTTCGGCCCAGGAGCACCGCCCGGGACGACCTTCGACGTCGTCCTCGTACGCGCGCGCTAGGTCTCGCCCACCCGACCGGGGGCGGCGTCATCAGCGTGCAGATTCCCGCGCCGCTGGACCCCGAAAACCCGCGTCAGATGCCGCCAACACACCGTGACAAAGCCGAGCAGGGTGACAAAGCCGAGCAGGCCGAATCGGTGCGTCGTGCGCAATAGGGCAATGGCGGCGACTCGAAAGTACGGTTCCCGCTCGCGGGTCAAACAGGGTGGGATCTGTTACGCGGCTGCAGCGCTGAGATCGCCCCCGGTGGGGGCGACGGCAACGGCCGGCAGAGAGGTCCTGCCTCGGCGACTCAGTCGTCGCTCCAGATAACGGGCCAGGACGCTCAGGGTGTAGTTGACGATGATGAACAGCACCGCGGCCACGATGTACGCCGGAACGGTGTTGGCGTAGGCCGAACCGAGGGTCTTCGACCAGAGCAGCAGCTCCAGGTAAGTGATCTGGTAGCCGAGTGCGGAATCCTTCAGCACCACGACGAGCTGGCCGATCAGCGCGGGGAGCATGGCGGTGAGTGCCTGCGGCAGCTGGATGCTGCGCAGCGTCTGGCCCGGCGTTAGACCGATCGAGAGGCCGGCCTCGGCCTGGCCCTTCGGCAGCGAGTGGACGCCCGACCGCACCAGCTCGGCCACCACCGCGCCGTTGTAGAGCGTCAGCCCGGTGACGACGGCGGCGAGCGGGTTGACCTCGCTGCTGAAGACCTGGTTCTGGGCGTAGACCCCGAACGCGAAGATCATCATGATCAGCACGGGCACAGCCCGGAAGAATTCGACGATCACGCTGGAGACCCATCGCACCGGCGCTATCGGCGAGAGGCGGCCCATTCCGAAGACCAGGCCGAACGTGCCGGCGAGGAGGATCGAGAGCGCCGCCGCCTTGAAGGTGTTGGTCAGCCCGGGGATGAGGTACTCACGCCACACCTCGGCAGTGATGAAGGGCTTCCAGAGCGCACCATCGAGCTGGCCCTTGTCTGCCATCTTCCGCAGGGCGACGTACAGCAAGCCGGCCACGAGAAGCACGCCCACACAGGTGAACAGCGCGTGGCGGCGCCGAGCCCGCGGGCCGGGTGCATCGAACAGCACCCGCTGCTCGCTCACCGCTTCACCGCCAGACGACGGGACAAGGTGGTGAACAGCATGCCAACGGGCAGGGTGAGGATGACGAAACCGAGCGCGAAGACGAGGAACACCTGAATCGATCCCGTCTCATTCTCGATGACCTTGCTCATCAGGCCGGCGGCTTCGCCGACGCCGATGACGGCGGCCACCGTGGTGTTCTTGATCAGGGCGATCAACGTGGAGCCGAGCGGAGCGATGGACCCGCGAAACGCCTGCGGAAGGATGACGTGACGGAGGCTCTGCCCGAACGTGAGGCCGATGGAGCGTGCGGCTTCCGCCTGTCCCAACGGCACGGTGTTCACGCCGCTGCGCAACGCCTCGCACACAAAGGCTGCGTGGTAGATCGACAGCGCGACGATCGCCCAGCGGACACCGTTGTCGACAATAAACGTCGGGGACTGCCGATCGGCGAGGCTGATGCCAAGGATGTACAGCGCGCCGAGGATGCTGAAGACCATGATCAACGTCAGCGGAATATTGCGAATGATGTTGACATACCAGGCACCCAATATCTGCAGCACCTTCACGGGCGAGACCCGCATGATCGCCACGACGGTGCCGAGCACGAGCGACCCGATGGCGGCGAAGAACGCGAGGTAGATCGTCATGCCGAACGCCCCGAGGACGTCGTACTTGCTCAGGATGTCACCCATGTGTCGCCCTTCCGGGGTGGGCAGGTGCACGGGTATGCCGCCCGCGCCAGGCGCGGGGCGGCATACCTCATGTGATCAGGTACAGGGGGCGGGCTTCGGCGGATTGACCGCGGCGTCGGGCTTGAAGCCGGCCGGGCCCAGGTTGGCGTCCACGGCCTTCTGCCACGAGCCGTCGTCGATCATCTTCTGGATCGCCGTGTTGATCTTCTCGCAGGTCGCTGTGTCGCCCTTCTTGATTCCGATGCCGTACCGCTCTTCGGAGAAGGTCTTTCCGACGACCTTGAGCTTTCCCTTGTATTGATCCTGCGCGGCGTAGCCGGCAAGGATCGTGTTGTCGGTCGTCAGGGCGTCAACACCGCCGGACGTGAGTGCGGACACGCATTCCGAGTAGGTGCCGAACTCCTGGAGCTGGACGCCGGGGTACTTGTCCTTGACCTTCTGTGCGGACGTGGAGCCGGTGACCGAGCAGAGCCGCTTACCCGTCAGCGCCTCTGGACCGGTGATCTCGGTTTCGTCGGCCTTCACGAGGAGGTCCTGGCCGGCGACGAAGTAGGGGCCTGCGAAGGACACTTTCGCTTTGCGCTCGTCGGTGATGGAGTACGTCGCCGCGATCATGTCGACCTGACCGCTCTGAAGCAGAGTTTCGCGCTGAGCGCTGGGCGCCTGGACCCACTGGATGTCGCCCTCGTTGTGGCCGAGCTCCTTCGCGACGTACTTCGCGACGTCGACGTCGAAGCCGGTGTATTTCGAGCCCTCCTTGAGGCCCAGGCCCGGCTGGTCGAACTTGATCCCAACTTTGAACGCGCTGCCACCAGAGCCGCCGTCCGAGCTGTCGTCGGCGCACGCGGCCAGACCTAGCGCGATGACCGCTAACGCGGCCGCAGCGCTGACACGGAATAACCTCATCGTGATTCCTCCTGTCGGGTTGCCGACCGTCGTGCGGTCCGGTCTCAGTGGGTGAGGATCTTGCCGAGGAAGTCCTTGGCGCGAGGGGAGGTCGGGGCAGTGAAGAACTGCTCCGGCGCGGCCTGCTCGACGATCAGTCCGTCATCCATGAACACCACGCGGTTGGCCGCCCGGCGCGCGAAGCCCATCTCGTGCGTCACCACGACCATCGTCATGCCGGAGTGCGCGAGGCTGACCATGACGTCAAGGACCTCGTTGATCATTTCTGGGTCGAGGGCCGAGGTGGGCTCGTCGAACAGCATGACCTTGGGATCCATCGCCAATGACCGGGCGATCGCCACGCGCTGTTGCTGGCCGCCGGAGAGCTGGGCCGGGTACTTCTGCGCCTGCTGGGCGACACCAACTCGCTCGAGTAGCTCCATGGCCCGCTTCTCGGCGTCTGCCTTCGCGACCTTGCGGGCTTTCATCGGCCCGAGCGTGACGTTCTGGAGGATTGTCTTGTGGGCGAAAAGGTTGAACGACTGGAAGACCATGCCGACGTCAGCGCGCAGCTGCGCGAGCGCCTTGCCCTCCAACGGAAGGGGCTTGCCCTCGATCGTGATCGTGCCGGTCTCGAAGGTCTCGAGTCGGTTGATCGTGCGGCAGAGCGTCGACTTGCCCGAGCCGGACGGCCCGATGACCACGACGACCTCACCTCTGCCGATCGTGAGGTCGATGTCTTTGAGCACGTGCAACTCGCCGAAGTGCTTGTTGACCCCGGCAAGGACAACGAGAGGCTTTTCGGGCTCGGTCATCGCGGGAACCTATCGGGCCAAAGTGCCGTCCGAACAGAATTGACTATGGCACGCAATATGCTCATTACCAAGGCAGCCGCGGCGCCGGGTGCCTGGGCTTTGGTTGGGTGGACGACGGCAGCGAGGTGGCCGTCAGGAAACGTCGAGTCGATACCGCAGCGCCAAATCTTGGACGCCGAGCGCCTGTCCGGTCAACGCCATACTGTCGATGTCAGCGGCAAACGCCGCGATGACTCGGCCGACGCCGTCGGGCGATTGGGAGTCCTTGAGGTCGAAGAAGTCGCGGAACTGCAGGACACCTTCGGTGCGGACCAGGCCTGGATGCAGGGCAATCGACGCAACGCGATCGGCGGCGAGCTGTCCGGCCAGGGCCAGGGCCAGGCGGTCATCGGCCGCCTTGGCCATGCTGTATCCGACGCCGTGTTCGGCGCTGTGCGAGGCTCCTACTTCCATCGAGATAGTGATGACCGCGGACGGCGCCGAGCGGATGAGTAGCGGTGTGCACAGCGCAGAGGCGACGTAGTGAGCCCGTACACCGTGGGTGAACATGGCGTCGAACAGCTCGAGCGGTTGCTGCCAGAGCGGCGCATTCCACTCTTCCCATTGCCCGGCGTTGAGCTGTTCGTAGCCACCCCAGACGTTGTTGACCAGCAGGTGCAGCGATCCGGTTGATTTGATCTCGTCGACCACGGCACGGACCTGGTCGTCGTCGCTGTGGTCGCATTGCCGGGCGATGCCGTTCCCGCCGGCGCTGGTCACCTCAGCGGCAACGGAGTCGACAGTGCCGGGCAGGTGTGTGGTCAGCCCGCGATCGGTCGAGGACCGTGCCGACACCCACACGGTCCAGCCGGCCGAGCCGAGGGCCACCGCGACGCCGCGGCCAATCCCTCGGCTGGCACCGGTGACCCAGGCAACGCGCGGGTGATCGTTCGTCATCTGACTCCGGTGGGTTGGTGCTCTAGCGCGGACCGAGAGATCCGCTGGTCTGGACCCTAATGAAGCTGCTCCCGCTGATGGGGAAGTTGACGACCTTGTCGCTGATCCGAAGGAACCGCGGACTGGCCGTCCTTGCTACCAGGCGCTGGTGTCGATGGCTTTCATGAGCAGGGCCAGCGAGTGTGGTCCGGTCGTGGTGCTCAGGTAGGTATTGCCCCAGCCGACCTGGTTCCAGGCCATGACCGTGTCGTTCGCGACCGAGTCGTCCCACAGGTAGGACCCGTGGTTGTAACACGGAGCGGCCGACGTGTAATAGGAAATCCGGTGGCCGCCGGTCATGCCGGTGGTGGACTTGCCGGGCATCGAGTCGCAGGGACCGCCGCCCATCTCGGTCCAGTCGGTGCCGTTGGTGGCCTGGGGACTCTGCCCGGCGGGCGCGGCCAACTCCGTGAGCAGGGCGGAACCTGGGTACATCTCGGCGCACTGGGCCATCGTTGTTGGGCAGGACGACCCCATGTTCGCCCCGAGGTGCGGCGTCGACACGGTTACCGCGTCCTGCACCAGCAGGCTCGGCGGGTAGCCCTCGTCGTGCAGGGACTCGCGGTACAGCGCCCACCGCACGATCAGCCCGCCCATCGAGTACCCGAACAGCTCAACCGTCTGTCCCTTCGAGCTGTACGCGTTGTAGACCCACCAGGCGAGCTGTTTGGCGAGCACCATGATCGACGTGTTGCCGTCGGCCAACGATCCGTTCGTGATGTCCTGGCCATTGACGTCGCACTGGTAGAACCGCACTGCCTCGTAGGGCCGGTTCCACTCGCCGTGGTTCCAGAGGAACCAGGCGAGCCCGGACATGCTGGTGCGGGCGTCGACGCCGGGGCAGGCCGCATTCGACCATCCGTGGACGGCGATCAGTGGTGTGTTGGTCACGCGAACGGGCGTGGCCTCGGCCGGAGTTGACAGCGCGACGCCGGCGCTGGCGGCCACGACGAACGAGAGCAACGTGAGTCGGATCTTCACCGGGGCAAGCTCGCTCTCCGAAGGGTGCGGAGCGGGAGCTCCCGACCGTCGCATCATCCTGGCGGGCCGAGGTACTCGGTGGAACAAGCGAAGGTCCCGGTTCTGCTGCTCACGCGCCGGCTAGTCGTCAGCGCCGCTTGGGGCGTCGCGGGCGGTCGCGCAGTTGCAGGGCGATCTTGTGCTCCTTGCCGGAGCGGATCGCGGAGCGCATGTCACGTACACCGCGGTTGACGTGCCCGTTCGCCCGATCGCGCCGGTCGGCCCACCTCATCAGGACGGCGAGGACGACCAGGACGGCGACGATCACGATGACGACGAGCACGGCGCCAGTATGGCGCAGTCAGACGGTGATCAGCACGATCGAGCCCGCTGCCAGTGCCAGCCCGAGCCGCTGGATCGGGCTGGTGTGCTCGCGCAGCAGCCACACCGCGAGGATCACCGTAGTGGCCGGGTACAGCGAGGTCAGCACGCTCGCCAAGGACAGCAGGCCCTCGCGAGACGCGAGCAAGAAGCACATGTTCGCGAGCGCGTCACACGCGCCGGCCAGCACGACGACCCACAGCGTCCGTCCGCGTATTGCTTGGAATGCACCGCGGGCGCGGGCGAGCGGCACGATCAGCGCCGCTGAGGCGAAGCGCGAGATCACGAGTGGCCACAACCCGGACCCGTCGCCGGCGCGGGCGAGGAACACGAAGTAGAGGCCGAAGCCGAGGCCTGAGATGAAGGCGAGCACGAGCGTCCGTGCTCCGATGCGCCCGTGCGGATGAGTGTCGTTCGTTCGACTGACCAGGATCACCGCGCCGAGGCCGAGGACGATCCCGAACCACGCGGTCACCTGCGGGCGCTCGCCGATCCCGACGCTCACGACGATAGGGACGATTGCGGCCAGCACCGCAGTCACCGGTGAGATGACGTTGATCGGGGCGATCGTCATGAGGCTGTACATGAGGACCACACCGAGCAGGCCCGCGCTGCCGCCGAGGATGCCGAAGACCGCGGAGCGCAGGTCGAGGTGGCCGGGGAACACCGGCAGCATTGCGGCCATGAGCACCGCGCCGACCGGGTAGCTGCACAGCAGCACGGTGATGGCACCGATGCGCCGTGACGCGATGCCGCCTGCGAAGTCGCCGACCCCGTACAACACCGCGGCGGCCAGGCCCAGGACGACGATCACACCGAAGGTTATCGGCGGATTAGGCCTTCGTGAGCGTGAATTGGGCGACGTCGAGGTAGCCGGAGCGGAAACCGGCCTCGGAGTAGGCGAGGTACAGCGACCACATGCGGCGGAAGGTCTCGTCGAAGCCGAGGGCACCAACTTCGGCCGCGCGTTCTTCGAAGCGGACCCGCCAGCGGTGCAGCGTCTCGGCGTAGTGCCGGTTGAAGCTGTACCGGTCGGCGACCTTCAGGGATGTGTGGGCGGCGAGGGTGCGTTCGATCGCTTCCACCGAGGCGATCTGCCCGCCCGGGAAGATGTACTTGCGGATCCAGGTGTAGGTGTCCTTCGTGGCCAGCACCGTGTAGTCGTCCTGCAGGATCGCCTGCAGGCTGACCCGTCCGCCCGGTTTCAGGACCCGATCGATGGTCTCGAAGTAGGTGTTCCAGTGATTCGCGCCGACGGCCTCGATCATTTCGACGCTGATGACGGCGTCATAGCGGCCGCCGACCTCGCGGTAGTCCTGCAAGAGGACGGTGACGCGGTCGGCGTGACCGGCGTCGGCTATGCGCCGCCGGGCGAGCTCAGCCTGCTCGGTCGAGATCGTCAACGTGGTGACGGCCGCTCCGCGGGCCGCGGCCCGCAGCGACAGCTCGCCCCACCCGGTGCCGATCTCCAGGAGCCGGGTGCCGTGGCCGACTCCGGCCGCGTCGAGCAGCCGGTCGATTTTGCGGCGCTGTGCGGTGGCGAGGTCCTCGGGCGAATCATGCGGATCGCCGTCGAAGATCGCCGACGAGTAGGTCAGGGTCTCGTCCAGGAACAGCGAAAACAGCTCGTTCGAGAGGTCGTAGTGCTGGTGGATGTTGTTGCGGGCGCCCTCGATCGTGTTGTCGTGGTGTCCAGGCTGGTGGCTCAGCACCGCGTTACGCAACCTGTGCAGGAACGCCGGGATCATCGTTCGCATGTTTGCGGCGAACGCGGCGAGGACGCCGGGCAGGTCGTCGGTGGTCCAGTCTCCGGCCATGTAAGCCTCGCCGAAGCCGATCGTCCCGGTCTCGCCGAGGCGGTGGAAGAAGGTCTCCGGGCGAATGACGCGGAACACCGGGTCGCGGCCCGTGCCGCCGCCGTACCAGGTGGCGCCCGGTTCCTCGACGCGCAAGGGGATCCGCTTGGCCGCGTTGCGGAACAGTCGCTTCGCGATTGCCGCGCGGATCGGTGAGTGGGGGACCACGGCGATGTCCGGCCAGCTCTGCGGATCGATGCGGGGGGTGCGCGCGGCCGCGGTGCCGGTGTCTGTGACGGTCATCTGCTCTCCTGTCGCCACGTCGTGCTGCATCGATCAGACGACGAGGGAAGCCTCTCCCGCAAGTACCTTCCCCAAAACGTCCGCAGTCGACGCGTCCACGGTTTCGGCAGGAGGGACCCCGCACATGACGTCGAGCACGTAGCCGGTCGTCAGCGCGTGCCAGAGCTTCGCGCGGCGCAGCATGGCGTGCCGTTCGCCGTGGATCGCGACGTAGGTGACCGAGGCCGCGACGGTCCGCGCGTGGGCCGCATAGGCCGCTGATTGGCGGGCGCTGGTCATCCGATCGCGCTCGCCGTGTGCGATCAGAATCCGGCGCCCCGCGAGCTGCTCGTACGGGTCACCCGCTTCGATCCAGGGCGCCAGGCCGACAACGGCCTCGACGGAGTCGTGGTCAGCCGCGTACAGGGCGGCGCGCCCGCCCATGGAATGACCGACCAGCGCCACCCGTACACCCGGAAACCGCGCGGCGAGTTGGTCGAGCGCCCACCGCACGTCGGGCACGGGTGACTGCTCGGCTCGGTTCCAGCCGCGCACGGTGTACCGCAGCCGCGCCACGGCGAGGCCCCGGCTGCCCCCCGCTCGCTCCAGCGAAGTGGCGAACGGTGTCATCCGGACGACGGCGAGTTGGGTCGGCCGCACCGGACCCGTCCCGTTGACTTGGCCCCCGTGCAGCACCAGCGCGATCGCGGTCACCTCACCCCGAGGCGTCTCGACGTTCAGGACGGGTTTGCTCACGGCGGGCAGGTCGTGTTGGCCGGCGGCAGGGTGGCCGAGATCAGGTAGTCCTCGACGTACTTGTTGATGCAGCTGCTGCCCTGCAAGTACGACGTGTGACCCTGCCCGTCCCACGTCAGCAGCTCGGCGTGCCCCAAGGTCTTGGTGAGGTCTTTCGCGCCCTGGTACGGGGTCGCTGGATCGTGCAGGTTGCCGACCACCAGCACCCGGTTCGGGGTGGTGGGCGCGGTCGGCAACGGGGGGACAGTCCGGTCCGGCTGCCACTGCTGGCAGGAGAACAGGGCGGGCGCCGACCAGAGCCCGAACATGGGGAAGCGTTTGACCCATGCGGCCGTGGTGGCCCGGATGGTCGCGTTGCTGGGTCCGGGCTTCGAATCGTTGCAATTGATCGTCGTGTTGGCTTCGGCGATGTTCGTGTAGTGACCTTTGTAGCGTTCGTTGTAACTGTCGGCCAGCTGGAACAAGCCCTGCGAGTCACCGCCCTCGGCCGCGAGCAACGCCCGGCCCAGCGTCGGCCATTCCGAGCGTGAGTACAGCGCCGACAGCACGCCGGTGTAGACGATCGCGCTCGTTGCCTTGCGCGTCTCGCCGGGCGCGGAGCTCGGGATCGGGGCGCGGGTGGCCTGCGCCACGATCTTGTAGACCGCCTGTCGCGGGTCGCCCAGGCCGCTGCACGGTGCGGTCGTCCGGCAGTAGGCGGCGAACTGGTCGAACGCGTCTTCGAAGCCCTGCAACTGGTTCGCGAAAGAGGTGATGTCATCGGTCAGCGGGTCGACCGCACCATCGAGGACGGCGACCCGCACCGTCTTCGGGAACAGATGGAGGTATTGCGCGCCCAACTCGGTGCCGTAGGAGAAGCCGAGGTAGTTCAGCTTCGGGTCGCCGACGGCTTGCCGGATCCGGTCCATGTCCTTCGCGGTCTGGACGGTGTCGAACTGGGCGAGCTCGCTCCCGTACTTGTCCGAGCACGCCGTGGCGACCTGTTTCGCGATGTTCCTCGCCTCGGCGAAACCCGCCGCGGTCCGGACGTCGGGCGACGCGGCGTTGAGGACGTCCTTCTGCTGGTCGCTGAGACAGCTGATCGGGGTCGAGGAGCCGACGCCGCGGGGATCGAACCCGATCAGGTCGAAGTGCGCGAGCAGCGTGTCCGAGACCTGGGTGGCCAACCCGACGGCGAGTTCGACGCCGGACCCGCCCGGACCGCCGGGATTGACGAGCAACGAGCCGGTGGGTTGGGTGTCGGCGCTGTCGTGGATCTTGAGGAGCTGGAGCTTGATCGTCTGACCGGTCGGGTCGGCGTAGTCGAGCGGCACGGAAATCGTCGCGCACGCGAAGCTCAGCCGGTCCAGACGCCCTTTCGGAAAGTTCAACGCGGCCAGGTTGATGCTCTGGCTGCAGTCGGAGAAGTTCGCAGCGGGTTGCGGCGGGAGCGCGGCGCTGCTCGAGCCGGCGGAGCCGGAGCCGCTCGGCGGCGACGCGGAAACGCTGTCCGTTGTCGTCCCGCTTCCGGCCACCGTCGAACCGGTGCAGGCGGCGGCGAGGAGGGCGAGCGCCGCAAGAACGCAGGCCAGGGTCTTGTGATGCGCCACGCTTTCACGCTACTGCGCGGTAGGTGGTCGGCGACGCTCAGCCTGGACGACGCGCGAGCGCCGTCCGATCCGGTGCGCACGCGGCCCAGAACTCAGCACCGAAGGCCGACAGGGTGACGCTCTTGCGGATGAGTTTCGTGCTGCCGTGCTTGCTGCGCTCGGCCGCGGCTCGGACGGCAGCCACCGCCGGGTCGGCCGTGAGAACGTCGAACTGGGCCGACAGCCCGTCGCCGGGACGGCCGAACTCGATCAGCCCGAAGCCGCGCAGCCGGGTGAGATAGGTGGGGGTGTTCGTCGGGAGCGAGATTCCCGCGGCCTTCCCGATCGTCGAGGCATTCGACAGCAGCGTCCGAGTCGTCGAGCGTCCCACCTGCTTGGCCACGACATCGACCACGGCGAAGCCGTCACCCGCGGCCAGGGCGGCGAGGATCCGCGCCTCGTCCGGGACGAGTTGGCTGACGATCGTGCCGAAGAGGTAGTCGCGGCTCTTGGCGTGACTGGTGTCGGCCGATCGCTCCAGGAGCTCGGTCATTGCCGTGCGCAGCGGGGCAGCGTCGGTGCCGGCGTTCTGGACGAGCATCATGACCCGCTGCTCCTCGGGGCTGGCCGTACCGAAGAGGTTCTGCGGCACCTCGAGCAGCCGGAACATCTCCGCGGCGGCAGCCTGGCGCAGCCGCTGGGCCTGCTGTTCGATCGCGCTCACGCCCGGCAGCTGCTTCGCGATCCGCCAGCCGGAGCGGCTGAGCAGGCGCCCCACCCGGGCGGCGGTGACAATTGCGCTCCCGGCGGCCGCGACCATCTGACCCGCCTGGGCCTCCTGGCGGGCGAGGCCGCGGCCGGGGGCACGCGCCGGGCCACGCGACTGCGCGGGCGGGGAGGTCGCGCGGGTCGGCTCGATCCGGGGGGTCGGCTGGGGGCGTGGTCGCGGTGCGTCGGCGCGGCGTGCAGCGGCCACATCAGTTCCTCTGCGAGATAGGTGTTACTCGAAGTTCGTAGCAGGATAGGCGCCCGACGCCCGCGGACCGGGTCGGCGCGGCGCGCGTCACAGGCGGCAGCCAAGGATACGGCCAGAATGGGGTCATGCAGCTGCCCGTGATGCCTCCCGTCGCCCCGATGCTGGCGAAGTCCGTCACCGCGATCCCGCCCAGCGCGTCCTACGAGCCGAAGTGGGACGGCTTCCGGAGCGTGATCTTCCGCGACGGCGACGAGGTCGAGATCGGCAGCCGCAACGAGCGGCCGATGACCCGCTATTTCCCGGAGCTCGTCGCGGCATTCCGGACCGAACTGCCGGAGCGGTGTGTCGTGGACGGGGAGATCGTTATCGCCACCGACGTGGGCCTCGACTTCGAAGCCCTGCAGCAGCGCATCCACCCCGCCGCGTCCCGAGTGAACCTGCTGGCCGAGCAGACGCCGGCCTCGTTCATCGCGTTCGACCTGCTGGCCCTCGGCGACGAGGACCTCACCGGTCGCCCGTTCGCCGAGCGACGCGTCCTGCTCGAGCAGGCGCTCGCTGCGGCTCGCCCGCCGGTCCACGTCACCCCGGCCACGACGGACATCGATCTCGCTACGCAATGGTTCACCGAGTTCGAGGGGGCCGGGCTCGACGGCATCGTCGCCAAGCCGCTCGGCGTCACCTACCAGCCGGACAAGCGGGTCATGTTCAAGATCAAGCACGAACGGACGGCCGACTGCGTCGTCGCCGGGTACCGCGTGCACAAGAGCGGGCCGGACGCGATCGGCTCCCTGCTGCTGGGTCTCTACGACGACGCCGGCACGCTGGCCTCGGTCGGCGTGATCGGGGCGTTTCCCATGGCGCGCCGGCGCGAACTGTTCCAGGAAATGCAGCCGCTGGTCACCGAGTTCGAAGGGCACCCGTGGAACTGGGCGGCGCACGAGGCGGGGGACCGGACGCCGCGCAAGAACGAGACGTCGCGCTGGAACGCCGGTAAGGACCTGTCGTTCACGCCGTTGCGTCCCGAGCGGGTCGTCGAGGTCCGCTATGACCACATGGAGGGTCCCCGGTTCCGGCACACCGCGCAGTTCTCGAGGTGGCGCCCGGACCGGAGCCCCGAGTCGTGCACCTACGAGCAGCTGGAGCGACCGGTCAATTTCGATCTGGACGAGATCGTGCCGGGGCTGCGCTAGGGGCTGACGCGGTAGCGCAGGAACAAGGCGCCGTCTTCCTCGAGCAGGGCCATCAGCGCCAGCGGCCGCGTGTCGGGCCACACCTCCGGCCCGGCGACGATGCGGGTCGGCCCAGGACCCACCAGCAGCGGCGACATGCTGAGGCACAACTCGTCCACCACACCGCCCAGCGCGAGATCGGCGAACGCGATCGGGCCGCCCTCGGACAGGATGCGGGTCAGCCCGCGCTCCTCGAGCGCGCGTCGGGCTTCGGCCGCATCGACGAAGACGTCGCCGCAGATCACGACGTCGGCCACCTGTTCGAGCGCAGCGCGGTGCTCGATCGGCGACGCGGCACTGGTCAGCACGAGCGTGCGGTCCGTGTCGGGCGCATCCCGGAACAGCGACGACTCCGGGTCAAGGCGCAGGGTCCGGCTGACGACCGCAATCGGCAGCACCTCCCGGAACCCATACTCGCGCCGGATCGCGCGGCGCCGCTCGCTGAGCTTGATGGCTCGATAACCCTCGATCGTCACGGTTCCGGCGCCGGCCAGCACGACGTCGGCGAGGTCACGCAAGGCCGCGAACACCCGGTTGTCACCACTGGTCTGCAGGCCCTTGCTCTTGCCGCCCGCTTGGGCGGCGCCATCGGCCGACGCGACGAAGTTGACCCGGAGACCGCCGCGCTCGAGCCAGTCGCGCGCATAGAACTCGTGCAGGTCGACGTCCTCGGCCGGCTCAGGGAGCAGTGCGCGCATGCCTGACACCCTAGGTTGGAGGGATGCCGGAGAAGACTCGCCGGGTACCCGAGAGCGTCGAGCGCGCGCTCGATACCGCGCTGGACAAGGCGCTCGCCGTGCAGCGTCCGGTCGTCCTGAACTACCTGGACCGGGTGCGCCGCAAGAACCCGAAACTGACGCCGGCCGAGCTGGTCCAGCAACTCGAGCGCCGCTACCTGGTCGGCGTGGTCGGCATCGGCGGGGCGTCCGGCGCGGCGGCGGCGATGCCCGGCGTCGGCACCACGGCCGCCATCGCGTCCGGCGCGGCCGAGGTCACGGCCTTTGTCTCGGCCTCGGCGATGTTCGTGCTCGCGCTGGCCGAACTGCACGGCATCCCGGTCAGCGATCCCGACGTGCGTCGCGCACTCGTCGTCTCGGTCCTCGTCGGTGAGGGCAGCGTCGCGGCGCTGGAGGGTATCGGCGCGGCCGACGCGCATTGGGCGCAAGTGCTCGCCCGGTCGACGCCGCGCGACAAGATCGCCGGCGTGAACGGGCACCTCTCGAAGCTCCTGCTGCGCCGGGCCGGAACGCGGCAGGGCGCGCTGCTGTTCGGCCGCGCGCTCCCGCTCGGCATCGGCGCGGTGATCGGGGCAGGCGGAAACGCCGCACTCGCCCGCGGGGCGATCAGCGCCGCCCGCAAGGCGTTCGGGCCGGCGCCGGACAAGTTCCCGCCCCGCGTCGTGGATGTGACCCCGGTCGACCCGCCCGGACCGCGGCGCGCGGATTGATAGGGTTTGTCCGGTCGATCTATCTGGAGGTAGCCCGTGTTCGTGGTCGTGCTGACCGATGAGGGACAGCAACTGGTGGGGCCGCGGGCGGTGGGCCCGTTCGAGGACTTCGACGACGCGCAGGCATGCAGCAACGCGCTCGTCCAGCAGTTTGAGGTCGAGTCGGGCAAAGCGCCGCAGGTCAACGTCGTGCGCGTCGAGGAGCCGCTGCCGGGCGTAGTGGTCGGCGAGATCCAGTAGCCGGATCGGACGCTCTCGGATGAGCCGCAGGGTGCTTGAATAGCACCATGACCGACGAGACCGATGCCCCCGAGACCGGCAGCGCAGCCTTCGCCGAACTGCTCGAACTGGCCGGGCGGCGCTGGACGCTGCGGATCGTCTGGGAGCTGCGAAACGGGGCCCTACCCTTCAACGAGCTGCGGACCCGGTCCGGCCGGCTGAGCCAGAGCGTGCTGGTCACCAGGCTCACCGAACTGTTCGGCGCCGGGCTGGTCGCCGACGTGTCCGGCGGCTACGAACTCACCCCTCGCGGGGAGTCGCTGGCCGGTGAACTCGCGCGCCTCGAGTCGTGGTCACAGGACTGGGCTCGCGAACAGTGACGGCTCGCTCAGAGCCGGATGATCGCCGACGAGTACGGGCCGAGCGTGAGGCCATCGCCGGACGGGACCGCGCGGCCCGTCGCGAGCACCAGCTCGCCGCCGACCACCGGCACCACCTGCTCCGCCAGCGCCAGATTCGCAGCGACCCGCAACGAGCCGCGATGCACCACCAGCCAGTTCGCACCCTCGTCGAAGTCGACCGTGACGGAGGTAAGGTCCGGCGAGCGCAGGTCGGGCTCGGCCGCGCGCAGCGCGATGAGCCGGCGGTACAGGTCGAGCGTTTCGGCGTGACCGGGCTGGCTCGGTTCGGACCAGTCAAGGATCGCGCTCCGATACGCCTCCGGGTCCTGCGGGTCGATCATCTCGTCGGTGTTCCAGCCGTGCTCGGCGAACTCCGCGATCCGACCCTTGCCGGTCGCTTCGGCGAGTTCCGGTTCGGGGTGCGAGGTGAAGAACGGCCACCGGGTGGACGCCGCCCACTCCTCGCCCATCCAGAGCATCGGTGTGAACGGCGAGGTCAGCAGCAGCATCGCGCCGACGTGTACGAGTTCGGGGCTGGTGAGTTCTGGTAGCCGGTCGCCGACGGCCCGGTTGCCGACCTGGTCGTGGTTCTGCAGGCACACGACGAACTGCCAGCCGGCCACCGCCCTCGGATCGATCGGAACGCCGTGCACCTTCTTGCGGAACGTCGAGTAGGTGCCATCGTGCAGGAACGCGGAGGTGAAGGTCTTGGCCAGCACGTGCAGAGACCCGAAGTCGCAGTAGTAGCCCTGCCGCTCACCGGTGAGCATCGCGTGCAGGGCGTGGTGCACGTCGTCGTCCCATTGCGCGGCAAGTCCGTAACCACCGGCCGGGCGGGGAGTGATCATCACCGGGTCGTTCAGGTCGGACTCCGCGATCAGGGTGAGCGGGCGGCCGACCATCGTCGACAGCGTGTCGACGGCTGCCCCGAGCTCGGCCAGGATGTGCGTCTCGGACTCGTCGTGGAGGGCGTGGACCGCGTCGAGGCGCAACGCGTCAACGTGGAAGTCGCGCAGCCACATGAGCGCGTTGTCGATGATGAAGCGCCGGACCGCCGGCTGCTCGACGTTCACCAGGTCGCCCCACGTGCTGCGTCCGGACTTGAGGTATGGCCCGAACCGGGGCAGGTAGTTCCCGGACGGCCCGAGGTGGTTGTAGACCACGTCCAGGACGACGGCCAGACCCTTGCCGTGCGCCGCGTCCACGAATCGCTTCATAGCGCCCGGACCCCCGTACGCCTCGTGCACCGCGTACCACAGGACGCCGTCGTAACCCCAGTTCCACACCCCGTTGAAATCGTTCACCGGCAGCAGTTCGACATGCGTGACGCCCAACTCGACGAGGTGATCGAGGCGTTCGATCGCCGAGTCGAGCGTCGCTCCCGGCGTGAAGGTCCCGACGTGCAACTCGTAGATGACCGCCGCGGTGAGATCGCGGCCGGTCCACTCGGTGTCGTGCCACTCGTATGCGTGTTGGTCGTATTCCCGGCTCGCGCCGTGCACGCCCTCGGGTTGCCAGCGCGATGCCGGGTCGGGGACCAACTCGTCGCTGTCGTCGATCAGGAATGCGTAGTCGGTGCCTGGCTGGAGATCCGGTCCAGTCCACCAGCCATCGCCGGCGTCGTCGAGCGGGATGTCTTGGCCGCCGACGCGCACCTTCAGCTCGGACGCGGTCGGAGCCCACACACGGATCGCGGTCATGTGGCACACCCTGCCCCACGCCGCCCGTGGATAACCAGTGCGTGCCACGATCGTCAGGTGACGGAACAGAGCATGCGCGAGGCGCTCGCGATCCGGTCGGGTCCGGTCGAACTCGCCGGGTACGACACTGCGGCCCGCCCCCTCGCACCGACCAAGAGGAACCGGGATCTGCGCATCGACGCCAAGCTCGTACGCGGCCTGCAGGACCGCCTGTGGGCCGAAGCCACGACGGGAGGACGACGCAGCATCCTGCTCGTCCTGCAAGGCATCGACACCGCAGGCAAGGGCGGCGTGACCGAGCACGTCGTCGGCGCCTTCGGCCCGATCGGGGTCGAATACACGGCCTTCAAGGCGCCGACGAAGGAGGAGCGGGCGCACGACTTCCTCTGGCGGATCCGCAAGCGATTGCCGCCGCCCGGGGTGATCGGCGTGTTCGACCGCTCGCACTACGAGGACGTGTTGATCGTCCGGGTGCACGAACTCGTGCCGCCCGACGAGTGGCGGGGCCGCTACGACGTCATCAACGAGTTCGAAGCGGAGCTGGTCGCGGCCGGCACCACCATCATCAAGTGCTTCCTCAACATCAGCTACGACACCCAACGCGAGCGATTGCTGGCGCGGCTCGACGACCCCGACAAGCACTGGAAGTTCAACGAGCAGGACCTGGCGGAGCGCGCCCGGTGGAGCGACTACCAGGCGGCATTCTCGGACATGCTGGAGCGCTGCAACACCGACCATGCGCCCTGGTACGTCGTGCCCAGCGACCACAAGAAGTACCGCAACTGGGCGATTGCCGAGCTCCTGCGCGAGACGCTCGTAGAACTCGATCCCCAGTACCCGCACCCGGATCTCGACATCCCCGCGCTGCGGGCGCGCCTGCAGCCGCCCCACTGAACTGCGTCAGCGGACGAGGAGCGCCACGGGGTAGGTGTCGAGCAGGTCAGCGACGGCGAGCTCGCGCGGCATCCGCCGCCCGGTGATCACGTCCGTTGCCGCGCCGCCGAGATCGATCGTGGTGTCTCGCCACCCGCCTGTGTGCTGCAATCGGACCGGGAGGCGGGTGGCGACGGTGATCACACCACCGCGGTCGAACGCCACGGCATGCTCGGCCGCAGCGCCGGCCGCCAGGACGGGTGCGTAGCCGGCGAACAGGTCGGGCCAGTCGCGGCGCAGCCGAAGGGTCCGCGAGGTGACCCACAACTTCGCGGCGCCGGACGCGTCGATCGGCGGCGGATCGTCGGCTGCGTCCAGCCGGTCGAGCATGGCCCGGCGGGCGTCGAGTGCGACTGCTCGCCGGTTGTCCGGGTCGACGAGCGAGTCCTCCCACAACTCGGTGCCCTGGTAGACGTCCGGGACACCCGGCATCGTCAGCTGCACGAGCTTCTGGCCGAGCGCGTTCGTCCAGCCATAGGGCGTGATCTGCTCGACGAAGCCCGCCAGTGGGCCGTGCACGGCCGGATCGTCGTAGGCAGCGTCCACCACGCCGTGCACGGCGGCCTCGAACGCCTCGTCCGGCGCGGTCCACGTCGTCGAGGTCGCGGCTTCACGCATCGCCTTCTCGGCGTAGGCGTGCATGCGCTCGCGTTCGATGAATCCGGTGCCTGCGAACGTCTGCCACAACAGATACGCGAACGTGGCATCGGGGAGGGGAGCGGCTTCGTGCAGGGTACGGGCGAGCGTCGACCACTCGGCCGGGAGCTCGCTGAGGACCGCGAGCCGGGCCCGGACGTCCTCGCCTCGCTTCGTGTCGTGCGTCGAGAGTGTGGTCATTCCGCGAGCCGCGGACTGCTGACGCTGCCATTGCGCCTTGTGGAACTCGTCCAGTTCGACGCCGAACCGAGTGGGGTCGCCGCCGACCTCGTTCAGCGCGACGAAGCGGGTGTAGCGGTAGAACGCGGTGTCTTCCACGCCCTTCGCCATGACCGCACCCGAGGTCTGCTGGAAGCGCACGCACAGTTCGTCGGCCGGGTCGGTGAGCCGCGTGGCGAGGGTCCCGATCGCGTCGGCGAGATCGGGACGCGCCGATCGTGCCGCCTCGATCGCGCTCGCCAGATACGACGAGCCGGTGGGCAGGTAGGAGCGGTAGACGGGGAACGCGACGAGCAATTCCGCCAGTGCTTCGCCCGCTCGTTCGACACCGGGTACGAGCCGGGCGAGCCGGGACACTTCGGCCCGCAGGATCGTCTCGACCCCTTGGCGCTTCCCCGCGTGAACGTGGTCGGCGCAGGTCCGGGTGTCGCCGGTGAGCTCGCGGTAGAGCGCGTCGAACGCGGGCTCGGCCGACGGGTCGATGAACAGGCCCCCCACCTCGCCGAGCGCGTCGTAGCCGGTGGTGCCCTCGACCGGCCACTCGTCGGGGAGTTCCTCACCGGGCTCGAGGATCTTCTCGACGAGCAGCCAGGCGTCCGGGCCGGCGAGCGCGCGCAACCGCGTGAGGTAGCGCAGCGGGTCAGCGAGGCCGTCCGGATGGTCGACACGCAGACCGGCGATGCCGTCGTCGCGCACCCACTGGGCGATCTGCTCGTGGGTTGCGTCGAACACCGCGTCGTCCTCGACCCGAAGGCCGGCCAGGGTGGTCACCGCGAAGAAGCGCCGGTAGTTCTGCTCGGTGTCGGCGCGCCGGTAGTTGACGAGCTCGTAGTGCTGGCGGTCGTGCACGTCGGCGGCGGTCTCGCCGTCAGCCGGGCCGGTGTCGGGAGCGATCGGGAAGCGATGCTCGAAGTAGCGCAGCTCGTTATCCGCGACCTCGAGCTGGGACTCGTGGAATCCGTCGCCGAGCACGGGCAGGAGCAGCCGTCCGCGGGCCCACTCGATGTCGAACCACCCGGCGTAGGCGGATTCCCGGCCGAGCTTCAGGACGTCCCACCAGGCCTTGTTCTGGAAGGGGTCGGACACCCCGGCATGGTTCGGGACGATGTCGACGACGACGGCGAGGCTGCGCGAGCGCGCGGCCGCGAGCAGGTGCGTCCAACCGTCCATTCCGCCGCGCTGCGGGTCGACGGTGTCGAACGCGATCACGTCGTAGCCGTGGTCGGAACCGCGCACCGAGGGAAGCAACGGCGAAAGGTATGCGGCGCCGACGCCCAGAGTGGCGAGATAGTCGCATCCGTCGGCGGCGGCGTACAGGTCAAATGCTGGGCGGATCTGCAGCCGATAGGACGAGGACGGAACGCTCACGCGATCAGCCCACCCGCTGCAACACGACCAGCGAGCGCGCGCTCACGATGACCGTTGCGCCGGCATCAACCATCCGCTCCTCGGCGTCGGGGTCGTCGGTGTCGACCACGACCGACCACACCGAGCCGTACTCGTCGGTCGGCAGTGTGAAGTCGATCGCCTCGTCGTGCGCGGAGAAGCAAAGCAGGAACGAGTCGTCGGACACCCGCTCGCCGCGCGCGTCCCGATCCGGGATGCCCTGCCCGTTCAGGTAGACCGCGATGCTGCGGCCGAAGCCCGCGTCCCAGTCCTCCTCGGACATCTCGCTCCCGTCCGGCGTGAACCACGCGATATCCGGCATGCCCCCGGAGCTCCGGCGGACCGGGCGGCCGTCAAAGAAGCGCCGGCGACGAAAGACCGGATGCGCTCGGCGCAGGCTGGCCACGCGCTGCGTGAAGGCGAGTATCTCGGTGTCGAGGTTCGCCCAGTCCACCCACGTCGTCTCGTTGTCCTGGCAGTACCCGTTGTTGTTGCCATGCTGCGTCCGCCCCAACTCGTCGCCGTGACAGAGCATCGGCACGCCTTGGGACAGGAACAACGTGGCCAGAAAGTTGCGCCGCTGCCGGGCCCGCAGTTCCAGGATGGCGGGATCGGCGGTTTCGCCCTCGACGCCGCAGTTCCACGACCGGTTGTGATTCTCGCCGTCGTTGTTGTCGTCCTGGTTCGCCTCGTTGTGCTTCTCGTTGTAGGACACGAGATCGCTCAGGGTGAAACCGTCGTGGGCCGTCACGAAGTTGATGCTGGCGACGGGCCGCCGCCCGGATGTCGCGTACAGATCGGCGGAACCGGTGATCCGGGCCGCGAACTCACCGACCGTTCCCGGCTCGCCGCGCCAGAAATCGCGCACCGTGTCGCGGTACTTGCCGTTCCACTCCGTCCATTGCGGCGGAAAGTTGCCCACCTGGTAGCCGCCGGGCCCGACGTCCCACGGTTCGGCGATCAGCTTGACCTGGCTGACCACCGGATCCTGCTGGACGAGGTCGAAAAAGGACGACAGCCGGTCGACGTCGTAGAACTCGCGGGCCAGCGTCGAGGCGAGATCGAAACGGAACCCGTCCACATGCATCTCGAGCACCCAGTACCGCAGCGAATCCATGATCAGCTGGAGCGAGTGCGGATGCCGGACGTTCAGGCTGTTGCCGGTGCCGGTGTAGTCCATGTAGTACTTCGGGTCGTCGTCGACGAGGCGGTAGTAGGCCGGGTTGTCGATACCGCGGAAGCACAACGTCGGGCCGAGGTGATTGCCCTCGGCCGTGTGGTTGTAGACGACATCGAGGATGACCTCGATGCCGGCCTCGTGCAGCGCCCGCACCATCGCCTTGAACTCCTGTACCTGCCCGCCCGGTGACGTGCTGGAGGAGTACTTGTGGTCGGGCGAGAAGAACCCGATGGTGTTGTAGCCCCAGTAGTTGGCGAGCCCTCTGTCGACGAGGACGGAGTCGTTGACGAAGTGGTGCACCGGCATCAGTTCGACAGCAGTGACGCCGAGCTGAGTCAAGTGCTCGACGATCACCGGATGCGCCATGCCGGCGTAGGTGCCCCGGACGTCCTCGGGCAGGTCGGGATGCGTTTGCGTCATGCCCTTGACGTGAGTCTCGTAGATGACGCTCTCGGCGTAGGGCCGGCGCGGCGGCCGGTCGACGTCCCAATCGAAGAACGGGTTGATGACCACGCACTTGGGCAGCTGGGCCGCGGAGTCCTCGTCGTTGCGGCTGTCCGGATCGCCGAAGTGATAGCCGAACAGCGCTTCATCCCATTCGATGCTGCCGTCGATCGCCTTCGCATACGGGTCGAGCAGGAGCTTCGCCGGATTGCAGCGCAGGCCCTGGTCGGGCTTGTTCGGGCCGTGCACGCGATAGCCGTACCGCTGACCCGGCTCGACGCCGGGCAGGAAGGCATGCCACACGAAGCCATCGACCTCAGGGAGCGCGATCTTCGTCTCGGCTCCGTCGGCGTCGAACAAGCACAGCTCGACGCGGTCGGCCACCTCGCTGAACAGGGCGAAGTTGGTGCCGCTGCCGTCGTAGGTCGCGCCTAGGGGATAGGCGCTACCGGGCCAGATCTGCAACGCGCGCTCCCCTTGGGTGGATGACATGACGGGCGGAACCACCATGCCAGACGGGCGCCCGCCCCCTGTCCTACCCAGCTTCAGAGGGGCTTGATTGTGCAAGCGGGCACATCCGGCGCCCGTGGGGATAGCTGGTGCGGTCAGCTGTGCGAACTGGCGGCCGGCGTCGGACTCGCAGGTAGGGCGGTCGGGTTGATCGGCGGCACCTTTTGGCCGGGGTTGCCGGGGAACTGGCCGATCGGTCCGCGGTTCGGGTTCATGCCGCGCTGGCCGCGGCCGTTGCCCATACCCGGGCCGTAGCCGGGCCCGTTGCCGTTCATGAACTCGCCCCGATGTTCTCGTCCGCCGTGCCCGTCGAACGCCGCGGCTCCCGCGAGGAACCCGGCGCCGAGCAGGACGAGCGCAGCCGCAGCGGCGGCGAGGCCGGCCGTGCGGCGCTTGGCCGGGTTGATCCACGGCTCGCGGTAGGTGGGCGCGAAGGGGTAGGGGGGCGGATAGCCCGGCGGCAGCGGAGGACCGGGCGGCAGATTCGGCCCGGGCGGCGGGGCGCTGGGTGGGGCCGCCGCATCGCTGGGGAGCTGCTCCGTGGCGTCGGACGGCGCGGCCGCCTCCGGCTCGACCGGTCGATCGGGCGGGGTTGGCGTGCTCATCGGGACGGCCTGGTTTGCATTGTCCGATGGTAGGCGCGGCCGCTCGGAGCCACCTGTGATTCGCCCGCGCGAATCACCCCGGTCGTGCCGATCACTGCGATTTCGGCAGTCAATACCGCCCGGACGTGCCGTATCGCGCGTCGATAGGCGGGGAAAGTGCGGATTCGCCGGGTTCGGAATTGGCAGCCCGGTTGTCGATCGGGCGTGAGCCGTGCGTTAATTCGGTCAAGGACGGGGTACACCGTCAGCACTGCGGTGATCTGCCGCAACCGGGGAAGGGCACGCTCGCTGAATTAGTCGCATGGGGTCGAGGTGGGGCCCGACTTCGCGGGGAAGTCGGTCCGTTGTCCGCTGGTGACCGCGTCGAGGCTATTCGGACTGACCGCCGAATTGTCGGCGATGCGACGGACGTGCTCGGCACCGGATCACACTGCGGCGCACCCACCACGTGGGGCGCCGTCGGGGGATGGGGGAAATATCGTGGACGAAATCCTGTTCGGCCTGCGCGAGGACGAAGAACCGCCACGACGGCGGTGGGGTTTGCCGGCTCAGGTAAGCCTGATCGTCGCCGTGCTCGCATCGGCGGCGTGCGCGTCGGTGCTGCTGCTCACCGGGACGGCAAATGCCGCACCCGCGACGAAGGTGACGATCTGTCACCGCACCGACGCCGTGAACAACCCGTACGTCAGGATCACCGTGCCGAGTTCGGCCCGGGCCTACGCCCACTACACGGAGCACCAAGGCGACGTCTACTACGTCGGGCACGCCAAGGAGCCCAAGTGGGGCGACATCATCCCGCCGTTCACCTACAAGGGGAAGTCCTATTCGCTCAACTGGGCGGCCGACGGGCAGGCCATCTTCAACAACGGGTGCAAGCTGCCGGCCACGACCAGTTCGAGCGCGTCGTCCTCGTCCTCGGAGTCGTCCTCGTCTTCGGAGTCGTCCTCGTCTTCGGAGTCGTCCTCGTCCAGCTCAAGCGCCGTGGAGTCCAGCTCGAGCGCGTCCGAGTCCAGCTCCATCGCCGGCACCAGCGCGGTGGCCAGCTCGAGTGATGTCGGAGGCGTCGCCACCACCCAGGCGCGGAGCACGATCGCCGGTGCCCCGGCCGGTGAAACCGGTGACTTCGGGCCCGGCACGTCGTCCGCAGCCCTGTCGCAGCTGCGGCTGGTCGGCATCGTGATGTCGTTCCTGATCATGCTGACCGCTGGGTATCTCGCAGCGTCGCAGCGTGGCCGGGTGCGCGCGGCCCGCGTGGTCGGTGCGGTGTGGAGGACCATGAGTTCCCGTGGGGCACACGCTGCTCGTTAGGAGCTCGCTCACCGGGCTGGCGGCTGTCGCCTGTGTGGTCGGCACGCTCCTCGTCACTTCGACGGGGAACACCGACGCACGGGACGTCAGCCGCCGGTCCGGCGCGACGGTCGCGGCCGGTGGAATGCACGGCGGCCCACATACTGACGTCAGCTCCCTGGCTTCGCCGGCGCCGACGGTCATTTCCCCCAGCACCGGGAAACGCACCAAGCCGAAGGCCGTCGCCGCGGTTCCCGACCGCGTGGTCGTACGCCGCGCGGACGGTGCGGTGATTCTCGACGCGCCGGTCGATCCCATTCACACCCAGGCTCCGGTCATCGACCCGCCGATCTGGGGACGGGCTGTGTTCTGGTCGGGATCCGCGATGCCCCGCAGCCCGTCCCAAGGGACGACGCTGATCTATGGGCACGCGTGCTTGCACCACGTCTGCTCGTTCACCAGCCTGCACGCGGCCCAGCCCGGCGCGAGCATCGTTCTTTACACGGCGGCCGGGACGTTCACCTATGCCGTCAAGGTGGTGCGCCACCAACCCAAGGCCGGTATGAGCAACTATTCGTTCGGGAATTCCGACATCGGGCTGATCACCTGCGTGCTGCCCGACGAGGGCTCGGTGGACGACAACCGCATCGTTCTCGGCAAGCTGACGTCGGTGTCGCACTCGAGCGCACAGGGCTAGGCCGCCGAACCGGCGCAGTGTCGTACCGCTCTCGTACCGTAGAGGCATGCGCGTCAACAGCGACATCAGACCGAGCAGCGGCAAGTTCGAGGTGGTCTCGGACTTCGAACCGTCCGGCGACCAGCCCGCCGCCATCGAGGATCTCGAGCGCCGCATCCACGCCGGTGAGAAGGACGTCGTCCTACTCGGCGCGACCGGCACCGGGAAGTCCGCCACGACCGCTTGGTTGATCGAGCGCCTGCAACGCCCCACGCTGGTCATGGCGCCCAACAAGACCTTGGCCGCGCAGCTGGCCAACGAACTGCGCGAGATGCTGCCCAACAACGCGGTCGAGTACTTCGTCAGCTACTACGACTACTACCAGCCCGAGGCCTACGTCCCGCAGACCGACACCTACATCGAGAAGGACTCGTCGGTCAACGACGAGGTCGAGCGGTTGCGGCATTCTGCGACCATGTCGCTGCTCACCAGACGCGACGTCGTGGTCGTGGCCACCGTCTCGTGCATCTACGGGCTGGGCACGCCCCAGGAATACGTCGACCGTTCGCTGCGGCTGCGGGTCGGCCAGCAGATCGAGCGCGAGAAGATCCTGCGCCGACTCGTCGATGTCCAGTACACCCGCAACGACCTGTCCTTCACGCGCGGCACCTTCCGGGTCCGCGGCGACACCGTCGAGATCTTCCCGGTGTACGAGGAGCTCGCGATCCGCGCCGAGATGTTCGGCGACGAGATCGAACGGCTGTACTACCTGCATCCACTCACCGGTGAGGTCGTGCGCGAGGTCGAAGAGGTGTTCGTCTTCCCGGCGACGCACTATGCCGCAGGCCCGGAACGGATGGAGCGCGCGATTCGGGGGATCGAGAAGGAGCTCGAGGCGCGGCTGGCCGAACTGGACGGGCAGAACAAGCTGCTCGAGGCCCAGCGGCTGCGGATGCGCACGAGTTACGACGTCGAGATGATGCGACAGGTCGGGTTCTGCTCGGGCATCGAGAACTACTCGCTGCACATCGACGGTCGGGAGCGGGGCAGTGCACCCAACTGCCTGCTCGACTACTTCCCCGAGGACTTCCTGCTCGTCATCGACGAGTCCCACGTGACGGTGCCGCAGACCGGCGGCATGTACGAAGGCGACATGTCCCGCAAGCGCACCCTGGTCGACCATGGCTTCCGGCTGCCGTCCGCGATGGACAACCGGCCGCTGAAGTTCGAGGAATTCGTCGAGCGGATCGGCCAGACCGTCTACCTGTCGGCGACACCCGGCAACTACGAAATGGGCCGGACCAAGGGCGAATTCGTCGAGCAGGTCATCCGTCCCACCGGGCTGATCGACCCCGAGATCGTGGTCAAGCCGACGAAGGGCCAGATCGACGACCTCGTCCACGAGATCCGGGAGCGAGCCGGGCGCAACGAGCGGGTGCTGGTCACCACGCTGACCAAGAAGATGTCCGAGGATCTCACCGACTACCTGCTCGAGCAGGGCATCCGGGTGCGATACCTGCACTCGGAGGTCGACACGTTGCGGCGGGTCGAGCTGCTGCGCGAACTGCGCATGGGTGAGTTCGACGTGCTCGTCGGCATCAACCTGCTGCGCGAGGGTCTCGACCTGCCCGAGGTCTCCCTGGTCTCGATCCTCGACGCCGACAAGGAAGGCTTTTTGCGCTCGGGCACGTCACTGATCCAGACGATCGGACGCGCGGCGCGCAACGTATCGGGCCAGGTGCACATGTACGCCGACACGGTCACTCCGTCGATGGAGAAGGCCATCGACGAGACGAATCGGCGCCGCGAGAAGCAGGTCGCCTACAACACCGAGCACGGCATCGACCCGACTCCACTGCGCAAGCGGATCGCCGATATCACCGACCTGCTGGCCCGCGAGGCGGCTGACACCGAGGCGATGCTGGGTGGTGGTGTGCCGGTCGGCGGCTCGGGCCGCTCGCAGTCGCGGGGCAAGTCACCCGCTCCCGGCCGTGGGGGTCGCGGGATGTCCGGCGGGGTCGTCGGGGTCGGGGCGCACGCATCCGGCGGGCTCGACGTGGCCGAGATGCCGCGCGCCGCCCTGGCCGACCTGATCCAGCAGCTCAACGACCAGATGCTCGGCGCGGCGCGGGAGCTGCAGTTCGAGGTCGCGGCCCGGTTGCGCGACGAGATCTCCGAGCTGAAGAAGGAACTGCGCGGCATGGACGCCGCCGGTGTCGGTCGCGAGGAGCGTCGGTGACCACGGGCTTCCAGGTCGCGTTCGACGCGGCCGACGCGCAACGCCTGGGCCGGTTCTGGGGCCAGGCGCCGAGTGTCGCGCGGACGAGGAGAACGGCGAGTACTGGATTCGTCCTGCACGACATCGAGTTCTGCGTGCAGTGACGCGCTTCGCCGGTGCGGGTTCGCGCTGGGCGTGACAGGATGACCACCGGGTCATGTGCGAGCTCTCGCGGAGGTAGCCAGTCATGGGCAAGGCATCGGCAGGGACAGTCAGCGGCAAGGTCGTCGCCATCACCGGGGGCGCGCGAGGGATCGGCTTCGCCACTGCGATCCGGCTCATCGCCGACGGTGCCAAGGTCGCGATCGGTGACATCGACGAGGCCCGGCTCAAGGAGGCCGCAGGCGAACTCGGTATCACCACCTACGCCCAGCTGGACGTCACCGACCCGGACTCGTTCGAGAGCTTCCTGAATCATGTCGAGGACGAACTCGGCCCGCTGGACGTGCTCGTCAACAACGCCGGCATCATGCCGATCGGCCCCCTGGACGCCGAAGAGGACCGGGTCAGCCGGCGCATGATCGAGATCAACGTGCTCGGCGTCGTCTACGGCTCCAAACTCGCGCTGCGGCGCATGCTGCCACGACGCAGCGGGCACGTCATCAACATCGCGTCGCTGGCCGGCGAGAGCTATGTCCCGGGTGCGGCGACGTACTGCGCCAGCAAGCACGCGGTCAAGGGGTTCACCGAGACGGCGCGCCGCGAGTACCGCGACTCCGGCGTGCAGTTCTCGGCGGTCATGCCGACGTTCACCAACACCGAACTTGTCGCTGGAACGACGGGCGCCAAGGGCGTGCGCAACGCCGAGCCGGAAGAGATCGGGGCTGCCGTTGCCGACCTCATCGTCTCGCCGAAGCCGCGGGTGCGGGTCACCAAGGTCGCCGGGGCGATCATCGCGTCCCAGGCGTTCCTGCCGCGCCGGTTCACCGAGGCGCTCGGCCGCAAGCTCGGAGCCGAGGCCACCTTCACCACCGATGTCGATCAGGCGGCCCGAAAGGCTTACGAGGAGCGCGTCCGCACGAACTAGTGCCGGCGCCGGTGCGATCGGGGTGGATCACGGGTCGCGGAACGATCGTCATTCGGGCGGGGGACGGTCCCGGGTCCAGTACCTCGCGGCCGGACCGCGGCCGGACCGCGGCGGCCGGGGTTGGGTCGTGCCGCGCTGCCGAGGGGGTTGCGGTGGGCGCCACGA
>JAVHVH010000045.1:0-4474 GCA_032160665.1 Pseudonocardiales bacterium | reverse complement strand
AGACCCCCGTGCCCGAGAAGTCGCGCCCGGCATCGCCGAACGTGTCATTCTTCGTCAGCGGCGCAAACCAGCAGACCGTGGTGTAGGCGAGCAGCCCCATGACGACGCCAACCACCGCGTACGGGAGCCCCGGCCGCCACTCGAGCACCCGCGTCAGGAACCCCTTCGGGTCAGCGACCGCGACACGCGACTGCGCGGTCGTGATGCCGGCGCCAGCCAGGATCAGAAACCCGATGATGTCGGCGTAGGGCCCCAGCGAGTGGTCGAAGCCCAGGCCGCGTTGGTTGCCGAGGTCGACCACGTCCGCATGCGCCGTATAGGCGAGGACAGCACCGGCGACACCCGCAACCGCACCGACGTATCCCAACGCTCGCAGCCGCGTCACGATGCAGGCAGCGCAGGCAACTAGCGCTACCGCCGCGAGCGTCCAGGCCAGCCACTTGAAGAACCAGGTCGTGGTCTGTTGGAGTCCGAACGTCTGGCTGACTACCGAACGCACCTTGTTGAACTTGCCGCTGCCCTCGGTGTTGGCGAGCGGGTCGTACCAGTTCATGACCGTCTGCGCGACGACGACAACCAGCAGGCCGATGCCGGCCGGGAAGACACCGGGCCGTCGCACGTACGGCCGGACCAGCGGCCAGAACGTGATGCCCAGGAAGATCAGCACGCCGATGGCCAGGAAGATGAAGACCCGCCATCGCAAGACAGACTCGCGGAACGACACTCCGAAGTCCGTCAGCGTCCCTTCCTGCGGCCCGATCATGATCGCCAGTACGACACCACCGAGCAGGCAGGCCACCAGTCGCTTAACCGCCACCTTCGTCGAGGCGTTCATGCCGCACGCCCCAAGCGCTCCCCGAGGATGCCGGTCGGTCGGACAAGCAGGATCAGCACGAGCACGACGAAGCTGACCACGTCCTGCCACTTCGCGCCGATGAACGGTAGGGCCGAGATCTGTACCTCGGCTTGCCCGAGTATCAGGCCGCCGATCATGGCGCCGCGGATGTTGCCGATCCCGCCGAGCACGGCGGCGGCGAACGCCTTGACACCGGGCGTGAAGCCCATCGTGTAGCTGGCCCCGAACGCGGTGCCGTACATGAAGCCCGCAACGCCGGCCAGCGCGCCACCAATGACGAACGTGCGCGAGATCGTCTTGTCGATGTTGATGCCCATGAGGGCTGCGGTCGGTGCGTCCTCAGCGACCGCGCGTATTCCGCGACCGAGCTTCGTGCGGTTAACGAGCCGGTCCAAGAAGATCATCATGACGACGGCCGTCACGATGATGATCAATACGAGAAGCTTGATCTTCGCCGAGCCGATCGTGAACAGGACGCGGTCGGTGTTGAAATACGTCGGGAACGGGTTGTTCGTCAGATGGTTGAACAGCTTGCCGGCCAGGTTCGACAAGAACAGGGACGCGCCGATCGCGCTGATCAGGAACGCTAGCTTCGGCGCTCCCTTGCGCCGTAGCGTCTTGTACGCGACCTTTTCCAACGACCAGGCAACCGCGGCTCCAACGATCGCGCCGCTGATGATGCCCGCCGCAACCGTGACCGCAACCATCACCCCTGACACGTGCATGTGCGTGACGATCCCGTTCACAACGAGGAAACTGCCGAACGCGCCACTCATGAACACTTCGCTGTGCGCGAAGTTGATGAGCTGCAGCACGCCGTAGACGAGCGTGTAGCCGAGCGCAACAAGGGAGTACAGCGCACCCTGTTGCAGGCCGATGACGAAGTTCTGCGGGATTTGGTGGAACCAGTCGACGGAATGGCCAGCAGCGGCCGCGCTCAACGCGCCGCTTGCCAGCAAGCTCACCGGGGGTCCCGAGTCGGCCGGCCTCGGTTTGCGCTTCGCACCACACCGCTCGCGGGCTCCGTCACGCCTTGCTCCTCACATCGACGATGCGCGAATGCGCAGTGGCTCGGTCGATTCGAGAGGGGGCGAACCTGATGATCCGGCTCGCCCCCTCCTGTCGCCTGTCACGCAGCGACGCAGTGTCCGACGACTACTTGAGGGTCTTGATGTTGCCGAGCCCCGTGATCGCTCCGTTCTTCTGCTGGAAGAGGTTCACGATCAGGTTGCTGGGCACGACCTCGCCGTCGGCCTGGAACTTGATCTGCGTCGTAATGCCGGTGAAGTCCTCAGCGTTGAGTGCAGTCAACACGCTCGTCCGCGTGACTGTGCCGCTGGCCTCCGCCTTGGAGATCGCGTCCATGAGGAGGTTTGCAGCGTCGTACGCCTCCGGTGAGTACGTCGACGGCTCCTCGCCGAACTTCTGCTTGTAGGCGGTTGCAAATGCCTTGGCCGTCGGCGCCTTGGTGGCGTCCTGGCAACCGCAGGTGAAGTACCACCCGTTGCCTGCCCCACCGGCGTTCTTGGTGAACGTCGAGTCCTTGCTCCCGTTACCCGTCACCGTGCGACCGGTGAAGCCGGCGCCCTTCAGCGACTTGGCCAACAGCGCGGTCTGAGCGTCGTATCCGCCGTAGAAGACCGCGTCGGCACCGGAGTTGACGATCGTGCTCGCGATGGGGTCGTAGTTCTTGGTCGTGGTGGCCGGCACGCTACCGGTCTGGACCGTGACCTTCTTGGCCTTGAGCTCCTTGGCCATCGTTTGCGAGACGCCCTGGCCGTACGGGCTGGCGTCGTCCAGCACGAAGACCTTCTTCGCACCGGTGCGGGCTAACCAGTCGGCACCCTGCGACCCCTCGACGTTGTCGTTCGGGATGATCCGGTGCCAGCACTTCCACCCGTGGGTCTGCAGGGTGCCCTTGCTGGCGGACGGCGTCACGGTCGGCATCGGCGGGGTTGCGCCGCAGAAGTCCGGGTTGACGGCCTCACTCTCGCCGGAGAACGCCGGGCCGATCGTGGCGACGACGCTCTGGTCGGAGATCAGCGCGGCGGCGGCGGGCTTGGCCTGCGTCGGGTCGCCCTGGCTGTCCTGTGCGCTGAGGGCGATCTTGAAGTCGTACTTGCCGGAGTCGTTCGCCTGCTGGATGGCGAGGGCCGCGCCCTGCCTCTCATTGATACCAAGCTGCGCGTAGTCACCGGAAAGCGCTCCGACGAAGCCGATCTTGTACGTCTTGGTCACTGTGTTGCCGCCGGTGTTGCCACCGCCGCCCAGGCCGCCCGTCTTGGGACCGCCGCCGGTCTTGCTGCTGGAGCAACCGGCCAGCGCCAAAGCGCCAGCGGTCGCAAACACCACGATTGTGGTCATTGCACGAGATCGCACTGCTGAGCCTCCTGTTGAGGGCATTCAAGGACTAGCCGGCGGTTCTGCCGTTCAGCGCCGGTTGGCGGGACGTTAGCTCAATCCGGCGGTCCGCGGAACCGACCTCGGACCCGACTGCGCGGTCGTGACCAAATCTCCACCGGAGTTTCGGGCATTTTGTCGGGCTACAGATCAGTATCGGTCTCAACCTCCGGGTCTCCGGCGAGCACGAGTTCGGCGACGGTGCGCATCGACGTGCGGTTGTCCATGGCTGCGCGCTGGATCCACCGAAACGCCTCAGGTTCGCTCAGCCCGTGCTTGGTCATCAGCGCTCCCTTGGCGCGTTCGATCAGCTTGCGGGCTTCGAGCCGCTCGCGCAACCCTGTCACTTCGGCCTCGAGGGCGCGGATCTCGGCGAACCGCGAGGTCGCCATTTCGATCGCGGGCAGGAGGTCGCGCTTCTGGAACGGCTTCACAAGGTAGGCCATCGCACCCGCGTCGCGCGCTCGTTCGATGAGGTCGCGCTGGCTGAAGGCAGTGAGCATGACCACGGGCGCGATGCGTGCCTCGGTGATCTGGGCGGCGGCGGCGATGCCGTCCATCTTGGGCATCTTGACGTCGCAGATGACCAGGTCGGGTTTGAGTTGAGTGGCTAGCGCTACCGCCTGCTCGCCGTCGGCGGCCTCCCCGACCACGTCAAAGCCCTCCTCCTCGAGCATCTCGCGCAGGTCGAGGCGAATGAGCGCTTCGTCCTCCGCGATGAGCACCCGCATCGGCGACAGCGCCGGCGGACCGTCGGGGGCGGCAGCCACGATTTCCTCTCCATCACAGCCGGCTCCGGTGCCGACAGACGCGAGGCAAAGCCTAGCCCGGCTACTATGTCAATCGCGCTACGCCCCTGTGGCGGAACGGAATACGCGATGGTCTCAAACACCATTGCCGAAAGGCATGTGGGTTCGAATCCCACCGGGGGCACGGATCCATCGTCGATCCGCGCTGAGACGTGCTGCGGCCCGCCAGGCTGCGGATCGATCTCGCCGCACGCGGATCTTCCTGCAACACGCGCGTTCCGCCGCCTCAGCAGCAGGAAGATCGCGCAGCGTCAGCCGCAGGAACATCGCGCAGCGTCAGCCGCATCTCGATCGCGCGGCGCGAAGCGGTGGCCGCGATGGACGCCCACGTCGGGCCGAAGAGGTAGTCCGGCAGACTGCGGGGCGTGACTGGGCACATGACACCGGAGGAGTTCCGGCGCTACGGGCA
>JAVHVH010000047.1:0-48411 GCA_032160665.1 Pseudonocardiales bacterium | reverse complement strand
GGCGGGTCAGGCGCCAGCCGCGGGTGGTCTTGAGGTCGTGGTCGTGGGGGCAGCCGGGGGCGAGGTTGGCGGCTTCGGTGCGCCCGCCTCGGGCGTGCTCGCGGCGATGGTCCTGTTCGCAGTCGGCGGCGGGGCGGCGGCAGCCGGGGAACAGGCAGGTTTGGAAGGTGATCTGGCTGTGCCGGCGCAGCGCCCGGCCGGGGAAGCGCGCGGTCGGGTCTTGGGCCGGGCGCTGCCGGGTGGCGTATTGGCGGGCGAGGTCGCGCAGCAGGTCGGCCCAGCCCGGATGCGCACCGGCGAGGTCGGGGTCGGCGAGCAGGGTGAGGGGTACGTGCACTTCGACGATCCCGCCCACCGCCTGCCCGCGCTGCCCGCGCACACCGGCCGGGCCGGTCGGGCCGGTGGGGTTGGTGGGGCGGCGGCGGGTGAGGCCGTCGAACAGCAGCCGGCCCGCGTCGTCGAGGATCGCGTAGCGCCATTCCGAGCGCTGCTGGCGCGCGGCGATGGTGCGGGCCACCGCGGCGGTGATGGTGCCCCAGCCGGGCAGCTCACCGGGCTGCTCATCACGACCGAGCAGGGTGCCCAATCCGACCCGCACCTGCACCCCACGCCGCGCGACCGCACAGCTGCTGACCGGCCCGGTGCCATCCGGCTCGGCCTTATTCGGAGCGGCGGCATTCGATTCGCCGGCATTCGATTCGGCGGCGTGCTCAGTATTCACCGATCCGGCGTCGTCGCTATTCCCTGAGTCGGCCGGGCGCGGATATTGATGCAGCAATTCGGTGATGATCGCGGTTTCGGGCTGGCCGTGGAATCGTCCGTCGAGCAGGCCGAGGAACAACTCGACCCGCAGATAGTCGATGGGCGCGTTGGCGCCGGCGCGTTTGGCGGCGGCGGCCAGGGTGTCGATGCGGGCACACGCGGCGGCGGCCTGCTCGGCGTCCAGGCGCTGCGCGGACACGGTCGCGGTGCCGTCCTCGTTCAGGTAGCCGATCACCCGCCGCTCCCGCACGGCCTGCCGGTAGCGGCGCTCGGCCCAGCCCGGGTCCAGGGCGAGCGCGACCCGGCGCACCCGCTGCGCCAATGCGGTCACGGTCACCGCGCCGGCCCCGGCCAGCACCGCGTCCACCAGTTTCGCTGCCTGCTCGGGCGTGAGATCGGCGCAGCCCTCGCCCAGCACCACCGCCCGGGCCCGGTCGAGCACCCCCGCCCGCAGCGCCTGCGCCACCCGCGGCACCGCGGCCACCGTGTCGGCGCGCTCGAGTTCACGGCGCGCCGCGCGGCGGGTCAGGCGCAGTTCGGCGCGGATCTCATCGACCGCGGACTCGAAGATCTGATCCGGCGTCCACACCGGACCGCCCCCGATGCCGAGCATCGGGTCGCGGGTGGCGATCTGCGCCATCACCGCCCATTGCCGGGCCTGCTGGTAGGCCAGCTGCCGCGACTCCGCAGACAAGACCTCGAGTAGCTGCTCGTCGGGGACCGCACCCACCTCGATCGGCGCGAGGACCGCACACAACGTCGGGCCGGGCGCCATGCCCGCTACCCCGTCCGGAACCGCATTCCCGTCCTGCATGAACACAACAATAGGGACAGGGTCTGACAATTTCGCCGCTATCCACAGACCCGGATCCGGGAAACGCAACAATACGTCGCGTTGTCCACAGGCAAGACAAAACCAGCGGGAATCAGAAAGCCGAAGAACGACACCCGGCCGAGAACCCAAACTCCTCGTCGCCGCGCCTTCCAGAAACCCAATCAAGAACAAAACAGCAAACCGAAAACGAGAAGCAGCCCAGCCCTACCCACCGAGTCCTAACGCCGCGGGGGCGGCGGGTGGGGCCGTCGAACAAGCTCAGAATCCTAACCTGACAGGCACTTTCGCTCATCTACCCGCCGGCAACACCAATCGACCTTGGGGAGCCCGGGCAAACCCCCGACGGACTTACGGCCGGACCACGAGCTGCGGCGACCGATTCGTAGAAGCCGACGTGCGCCCGCGCGGCCGCCTCCCACGTATGGGCGGCGGCGAGTCGGCGGCCCGCAGCCACCCGCTCCACGTCCGGTGCGGCCGCGGCGGCGAGCAGCTGCGCGGCCAGCTCCGCGGTGGACGACGCGAATGCCGCCGCCGTCCCGAAGACCTCGCGCAGCACCGGAAGATCGCGCATCACGACGGGCACACCCGCGGCCATCGCCTCCATGGCGGCCAGGCCGAACCCCTCCTTGACGGACGGGAACGCGAACACGCTGGCCTGGGCGACGAGAGCCGGCAGCTCGTCATGGGCCACCACGCCGAGCAGATCCAGCGCGACGTCGAGCTGCGTGGCCCGCGACAACACCGCGGCCCGATACTCGCGATAGTCGAAGAGCGTCTCGCCACCGGCGATGACGAGGCGAAGATCGGGGTCCGTCCGCTGGACGAGCGCCATCGCCTCGACCAGATCCGCGCTGCCCTTTCGCGGTTCGATGCCGCCAACCGCGATCGCGTACCGGCCGAACCGGGCCGACCAGCGCCCCCTCTCCGGCGCGGCCGCGCCGGCCGCGAAGCGAGACGCGTCGATCCCGTTCGCGATGACAGTGGGCGAGATGCCCCATCCCTGGCGCAACTCGCCGGCGACCGCGCGGGACACGCAGACGTGGGCGTACGGCGTGACGATCGCCCGCTCGTGGCACGCGACGAGTTCGGGCGTGCTGAACGTGTCGAGGTGATGGACGGTCCGCACACAGCGGGGCACCGCGTTCGCGCTGATGCAGTCCTGGGCGTGCACGACGTCATACCCGGCCGGGTCGAACGCCGAGCCGAGCACGTCGATCGAGCGCAGTATCCGCGCGCCGACCGGCTCGTCCGCGACGTCCGGGAAGGGCACCAGGCGGATCCCGACCGCCGGGGCCGTGGGGCGGTAGAACCCGTCGTCGCCACCGCGAGCCAGGCTCCAGACGTCGACCGAATGCCCGAGCGCGGACAGCGCCTCGGCCAGCCCGAGCGTGTGCACGACGCCGCCACGCGGGCGGGTCGAGTAGGTCAGGAGCGCGATGCGCATCGGCTACTTCTCGAGGTAGAGATCCGGGCGCCGCTCGGCCAGGTGGTGCAGGACGAGGCGGGCCCGCTCGATCTCGGCGTCGACGTCCACCTCGGCGACGGCCAGGCCCGCTTTCCCCCAGGTGCGCGCGAGCACCTCGCCGCCCGGCCCGACGACCTTCGACTGGCCCAGAAAGCGCAGCCCGCCCATCGAGCCGGTCTGGTTCGCCGAGACCCACACGACCTGGTTCTCCGCGGCCCGCGCGCAGTCGTACAGATCGAACAGCCGCGACTGGCGATCCTGGGTCATGCGCGGCGCGCGTTGGGTGATGCTCGCCGGCCACGCGGACAGGCAGGCGATGATCCGGGCCCCGTCCAGGGCGAGCGTGCGAGCGGCTTCGGGGAACGTCTTGTCGTAGTCGATCAGCATGCCCAGCCGGCCGACCGGCGTGTCGAACGCGGCGATTTCGGCGCCGGCGGCGTAGACGAGTGCCTCGCCCGGAGGCTGGTGCACCTTGCGGTAGCGCCCCAGTACGCCGTCGCCGTGCAGGCACGCCGCGGCGTTCCACCGGCGTCCCTCAAACACCTCGGTGTAGCCGAGGCACACGACCATGTCGCCGGCCAGGGCCGCGACCCGACGTAGCTCGGGCGCGTCCGGTCCGATCGCCGGCGGGAGGGCGTCCGGGTCGGGCGAGCGGAGGTCGGCGAGGTACCCGCCCAGCGCCGCGTCGGGCAGGACGAGCAGCGACGCCTCGACCTTGCGCGCCGCCATGACCACCATGGCAATCCGATCGACGGACCGGTCGAGGTCGCGGCCGAAGTGCGCGGCCGCGGCCGCGATACGCATGACCGCCATCAGCTGACCGCCATCAGCGGAACGCGTTCAGCTGCGAGGCGATGTGCGCCGCATCGCGTTCGATGCCGGCGAAGCGCCCGGAGCCCCAGGTGTGCAGCCACGGCAGGCCGAGGAAGTAGAGCCCCGGCACCGGCGAGACGCCCCGCAGGTGCTGCGGGCGGCCGGCGCCGTCGAACACCGGCGCGTGCAGCCAGCGGTAGTCGCGGGTGAAGCCGGTGGCCCACACGACCGCCGCGAGGTCCTCGGCCGGCACCTGCGATCCCCGATAGCCGGTCGGCCGCCACACCGGCTGGTAGCGGCTCGGCTGTCCGGCGTCGATGCCGTTCGCCTGGATGTACTCGTCGATCAGCTCGTTGATGCCGTTGTAGACCTCGTCCGCGGCGTCGAGGCTGGCCTCGAGGTCCCCTGCGAAGCCGAGCCGGCCGCCGTCGATCGAGGTCAGCCGACCGTGCAGCGTCATGCCTTGCCGCGCGAAGGAGCGCAGATCGATGTCGCGCCCACCGTCGCGGCCGGTGACGTAGTGGTTGGTTCGGTCGTGCGCGCGCTCCTCGACCGGCTTGTCGGTGACCGGCTTGTCGTAGTGGCCGATGTCGTGCATCCAGGCGATGACGTCGCGTCCCCGGTAGCGGCGCGCGAATCGAGGGGCGTTCCCGACCGCCAGGTGGACCTCACGCCCGGCGAGCAGCAGGTCCTCGGCGATCTGCGCGCCCGACTGGCCGGTGCCGACGACGAGCACCGGCCCGTCCGGCAACTGCTCGGGGTTGCGGTAGTGCGCCGAGTGCACCTGCGTGACGTGGCCGGGTAGCCGTTCGCCGATCCGCGGCACGGCGGGGCGGTGGTAGCCGCCGGTCGCCACGACCACCTGCCCGGCCGCGATCGTCCCCGTGGCGGTCTGGACCTCGAAGCCGGACGGCTCCGGGCGGCAGGAGATCACCTCGGTGTGCTCGCGCACCGGCGGGCCGAAGCTGGCGACGTAGCCGTCGAGCCACTCGACGATCTCCTTACCGACCATGAACCCGTCGGGTTCCGGGCCGGCGTAGTGGTAACCGGGCAATCGGCACTGCCAGTTCGGCGTGACGAGGCAGAACGAATCCCACCGGGCGTCGGACCAGGTGTGCATGAGGGTCTCGCGCTCGAGCACGGCATGCTCGACGCCGGCCCGGACGAGGAACCAGCTGACCGCGAGGCCGGCCTGGCCGCCGCCGATGATCACAACTGGAAGCTGCTCCACCATCAGGCCCCCACCGAGAGCGGGTACGCATCGGTGCGACGGTCGCGCAGGTGGAACATCGAGCCTCGGGCGGCGCCGAGCATCGCGTCGAGGTCGACGTCGGCGTAGGCGACGCCCTCCGCTGTGCCGGTCGTCGCGAGGACGTCCCCGCCCGCGTCCACGACCTTCGCGGACGCGACGAAGCGCAACGACCCGAACGTCCCGGACTGGTTGGCCGATACCCACAGGACTTGGTTCGCCAGCGCCCCGGCCCGGTCGAACAGGTCGAAGCGACGCGTCCACCGATCACCGGCGAGGTCGGGCGAGGAGAACGTGCGCGCCGCCGGCCAGGCCGACATGCAGCAGATGATCTGCGCGCCGTCGACGGCGAGGGCCCGGGCGGACTCCGGGAAGGCCTTGTCGTAGCAGATCAGCATGCCGATGCGGCCCACCGGGGACTCGAACGCGGAGAAGCGATCGCCGGGCGAGTAGGACGCCCCTTCGCCAAGGGGCTGGTGCACCTTGCGATGCACGCCGAGCACGCCGTCGCCGCTGACCGCGACCGCGGTGTTGTAGCGCACGCTGCCGTCGGCTTCGCACAGACCTGCGGTCACCACAAGGTCCCGGGCCAGGTCGGCGAGCCGGGCCACCTCTGGCCCGTCGATGTCCAAGGCGGGGGGCAGCGAGACCTCACCGGCACCGTCGAGATTGGCCAGATAGCCGCCGAGCGTGGCCTCCGGGAGGACGACGAGGCGCGCCCCGCGGGCCCGCGCCGCGTTGAGGATGGTGGCGATCCGCGCGAACGAGTCGTCGAGGTCCCGGCCGAAGTTCGCGGCCACGGCCGCCACCGTCATTTGACTCATCGTTGCGCTCCGGCCGGGCCGAGTCCGGTGACGCCGCCGACCACACCGGTCGTCGTCTCTCCGTCGGGCCAGCGCAGCAGCACCCCGGCGCCGGCGACGAGCTCGCCGCAGACGGCACTGGTCGCCGGGCCGGGATCGGCGGCCGGCCGGCCCTGATCATCGGCGGTGACCATCGCGAAGCCGGGGAAGCAGGACAGCCAATCGGCGGTCGTGGCCGCGGCGGGCCTGGGGACCGCCGCTACGTCGAGAACGGCGCCGCAGCTGCTCGCTTCGGCGATCATGCCGAGCGTGCCGACGAGTCCGGCCATGCTGACGTCCTTCGCCGCGGCGGGCATTGCTCGCGCGACGAAACCGGTCATCGCTCGCAGCTCCGCAGCAGAACGCGACGTCGTGGAGTCCCATTGCCGCCCGTGGTGCCCGCGTCGCCACGCGCCACCGAGGTCGGCCGTGAGAGTGACGGCCTGCCCGGGCTTGCCGCCGCCGGCCGGGACCGGGTGGGCCGTACGACCCAGGGCGGTGACCGACAGCGCCGCCGGGACGCCGAGCTGCGTGTGGCCACCGAGGACGGGAACGCCCCAGGCCTGGCTGGCTTCGCGCAGGCCGGCCATGACGCGGGCGGCAAAGGATGCGTCCCGGGCACCGACGGCGTCCAGCAGGCCGACGGGGTGCGCCCCCATCGCGGTCAGGTCGTTCACATTCACCAGGACGCCGCACCAGCCGGCCCACTCGGGATCCCGCTCGACGAGCGAGGGGATGATCGCGTCGCATGCGGCGACCAGGTCGGTGCCCGGCACCGGCACCCCGTCGTCGCCGACGAATCCCACACCGCCGAGATGAAGGCCGGCGAGCAGCGGTCCGAGGGCGGCCTTGGTGGCTCGAGCCTGGTCGGCGAAGCGCCGGATCGGCCACGTCATGCCGACGTGCGGCTGCCCGGCCACGGTCACATCGCGGACCCGTAGCCAGCCGAGCCGCGCGAACATGGTCTCGTTCGCGGCCTGCACGCTGGCGTCAAAGCGCAGGGCGCCGAGGCGCTCAGCGTGCGCGCAGGCGGCCCGGACGAGGGCGGCGCCGATGCCCAGCGTGCGACAGGCGTCCGCGCGAACGGCGAGCCGGCCGCCCACCCACCAGCCGATGTCCGGCTCGACCACGGGGGCGAGTCGCACGCCACCGAGCACTTCGCCACTCGTGGCCCGGGCGAGCAGGACGACCGTGCGCGGGTCGTCGTCGATGGCGTCGGCGTCCGATCGGGAGAACAGCCCCTGCTCGGCCACGAACACGTCGTGGCGCAAGGCGTGATAGGCCGCGATACCGGCGACGTCGTCGGCCGGTCCGATCGTCCACGGCGGTACTGGCGCGACCATCCGCCGGCCGAGCAGCACCGATCCGATCGACTCCGTCATCGAACCTCCTCTGGGCCGCTCGCTGCGCTCGGGCCCGTCGTCGATTCGAGCGCTCCTTCGTCGCGCCGACACTTCTCCTTCGCTCCGCAAGCGTCGCTCACCGAACCTCCTCTGGGCCGCTCGCTGCGCTCACGCGGGTCATCACCCACCGGCCGACGGCAAGGCGCTGCACGCGCCGCAGGCCGCACAGCCCGCGCGCTGGTCGGCACCACGCATGCCGGCTTCGACCAGCAGCTCAGCCACCCGGTCGGTCACGTCGGCGACGAGCCACGACGGCGGCGCCTGGACCCGATCGACGTCCACCGCGAGCGTCCCGGCAATCGGCCGGAACGGGACTACGAACGGGTAGACACCCATCCCGATCAGCTCGGCGGCACCGGCGACTAGCTCGTCCGAATCCTCGCCGAGCCCGACGATCAAGTACGTCGACACCTGGTTGCGGCCGAATACGCGCACCGCCTCGCGCCAGGCCGCCCGGTACTCGTCCATCGGCACCGAGCCCTTGCCCGGCATCCACCGGCGGCGGACCTCGTCGTCCATCGACTCGACGTGGATCCCGATGCTGACGGCGCCGGCCTCCTTCAACTCGGCGATGACATCGAGATCGGCCGGCGGCTCGATCTGCACCTGGATCGGAAACCCCGGCACCGCGTCGAGGATCGCCTTGACGCAGCGGACGAGATGCCGAGCACCGCGGTCGCGCCCGGTCGAGGTGCCGGTCGTCATCACCATCTGCGTGACACCGTCCAACCGGACCGCCGCCTCCGCCACCTCGGCGAGCTGGGCTGGTGTCTTCACCGCCGTCGTCGACCCCTGCGCGAGCGACTCCTCGATGGCGCAGAATCGACACCGTTCTTCCTCGCCGTACCGGATGCAGGTCTGCACGACCGTGGTCGCGAGTACGTCCGCCCCGTGCAGCCGGGCGAGCTTCTCGTAGGGGATGCCGTCCGCGGTCGACAGGTCGTAGAACCGCGGCCGCTGGACGGGAGTGATCTCCAGGCCCAGGTCGGCGCCCTCGAGCAGCAACCGACCGTCGCGCACCGTGTACTTGCTCGTGGCGACGAGCGGCAGCGCGGTCCGGACCCCGCCCAGCAGGACGTGCCCGTCGTCTGACGGTCCGGCACCGGCGCGGCGACGGACCGGAGCGTCCAGCGCCACGCCGCACACGGCGAGGTCACTGCGCAGAGACGTGCTGGTCATGGCCGGGTCACACCATGAAGTTGGACTGGATGATGGCGCCCTTGTTGGCGTAGTGGATGACCGCGTCCTGCACGTCGAGCGGGTGCGCCGGGATGACGCCGGCGATCAGGTCTTCCTCGCGCGCGCCGTGCAGCGCGAGGCCGAAGCGGCAGCAATAGACGGTGCCGCCCTCGGCGATGAAGGTCTCAAGCGAGGCGTTGATGTTCGTCTCGCCCGGGAACGCCGCGTCGCCGGTGGTCGGGAAGCCGCGGTTGGCGATGCAGTTGATGGCACCGGGGCCGTAGAAGTACAGCGCCGACTCGAAGCCTTTGCGCAGCGCGCGGGTGGCCTGCAGGATCGCGACGAAGCTGACCGAGGACTCGTGCGCGATTCCGTGCACGAGCGCGAACCACGACTGGCCCTTCTCGGCCTGGTAGTCGGGGAACAGCTTGGTCGACCCGTACATGTTCGTGCCCTTCGGCAGGGACGGGTGCGGGATCTCGGCCAGGCTCTTGTCGATGTTCTCGCGCAGTTCCTGGTCGATCGTTTCTTCGACGGCGGTCATGCTCGTTCTCCTTCGCGGGTGGGCGTCCGGTGGATGGGTCAGTCGTAGAGGGCGGCGAAGTTGTCGGTGAACACGTGCCGGGCGAGTTCGCCGTCGCCGGTGGCGGCCGCGAGCCGGGCGTACTCGCCGGCGTGGTCGCCCCAGGGCTCGTCACTGGCGAACAGCAGGCGGTCGTAGCCGACGCCGCGCCGCTCGATTTCGGCGGCCAACCAGCGCGGCGCGAAACCGATCGCCCAGCTGGTGTCGGTGTAGACGCGCTTGCCGGCGACGATCCAGTCGAAGAACCGGCCACCGATCAGCTTGATGTGCCCACTCATGCCCCCGCCGAGGTGCACGAGGTGAATCGCGACGTCGTCGGCGTAGCGGTCCACGAGCAGACCGACCTGGTCGATGTCGGACGCCGCGCCGGGCGAGGTGTGTACATGGACGACGAGGTCGTGGGTGCGCGCGGCGGCGAAGATTGCGTCGAGCTGCGGGCGGCAGGCGTCGTCTCCGGGCGCGCCGCCGAGCAGGAACGTCGTCTTGAGCGCCTTGACCCCCGGCTCACCGGCCAGCGTGAGCGCCTTCTCGGTGAGGACGGCGTCCTGCGGGCGCGGTGACACGAAGATGCCGGCCTGGATCCGGTCGTCGCGGTCAGCGGCCTCAACGACGAGTTCGTTGAGTGCGAACGTCACCGCGACGTCGGGGACCCCGTAATTGGGAATGAGGAGCGCGCGCTCGGTGCCTTCACGATCGAGGTCGGCGACCAGCTCATCGATCGACGCGCGCGCGTTGACGTCCGGATTGACGGGCGGTCCGCCGTAGAACGCCCAGGCCGGGAGCACGCCGAGATGCCGGTGTGCGTCCGCGATGGCTGCCATGCACCGAGTCTTCGGTCGCGGAGTTCACCCGCGGTTACCGTCGGAACAAATCGGTGTATCGCAACCGCCGGGAAATGTTTCAGCGCTGCGACATGTCATCACGACATGTGACGTGTCTGGCAACTATGCCGTGTCGCTACCGAATGTTCAGGTGCGGCACCGCAAAATGGGTACCGAACATAGGTGTGGGGCCCGGTCATGTATGAGATGACCGGGCCCCACTGTTGAACCGCCCTGCTGACCCGAAGGCCAGCCGGCTTGTTCAACGTGGTCGAACCGCTCGGCCGCGTCCGAAGACTCGACTAGCTCGTTCGACCGATGATCGAACCGCTCCGCCGCGTCCGAAGACTCGGCCAGCTTGCTCGATCGGCGGCCGAACCGCCCTGCCGATCCGAAGATCTGCTGGCTTGTCCGACCAGATCGTGCTCCCCAATCAGTCCGAAGACCGATCGGCTTGCGCGACCCGTACCACCCGCTTGGAACACCTACCGTGCTAGTCGATCTCTCGCCTTGCTCGGCTTCCGAGGTCGCCCTCGAATCCGGTGTTCCGCGCTGCGATGAACGAATTTCTACGCGAGCGGAACGCATCGCACAAGGGCTTTGCCGACGAGTTTCCGACTTCTTTTTCGTCGTCCACAGATTCTGACGAGTTATCCCCCGATCAGCGAGGTTGTGCACCGCCTCGTCCACAGATTCGTCAACAGACGTGGACGTCAGAGCGCCGCGGCCAGGCGGGTGCCTTGGTCGATCGCGCGCTTCGCGTCCAGCTCGGCCGCAACATCCGCACCACCGATGACGTGCACCCTCACCCCGGCAGCGACGAGCTCGTCGTGCAGCTCGCGGCGCGAGTCCTGACCGGCGCACACGACGACGTCATCGACTTCGAGCAGCCGTGGCCGGGGATGCTTCGCACCCACGGTGATGTGCAGTCCCGCGTCGTCGATGCGCTCATACCTGACGCCGTTGACCATCTCGACAGCCCGCGCCTTCAACGCGCTGCGATGCACCCAACCGCTGGTCTTGCCGAGCCCGGCGCCCACCTTCGACGACTTGCGCTGCAGCAGGAACACCTGACGTGGGGATGCCGCTGGCTCGGCCGGGAGCAGACCGCCGCGGTTGTCGGCGGGGTCGCCGACACCCCACTCGCGCAGCCAGTCCGCACGCGACTGCGGCTCGCCCGTGTGGGCGCCGGCATGCGTCAGGTACTCGCTCACATCGAAGCCGATGCCCCCGGCGCCGATCACCGCGACCCGCTCGCCGATCTGGGCCTTGCCGGTGATGACATCCGCGTAGGTATGGACGTTCGGGCGGTCCGCGCCGGGGATGCTCACCGCGCGGGGCGTCACCCCGGTGGCCACCACAACCTCGTCCCACTTACCGTCGATCAGCTCGGTCGCGGTGACGGCGTGGCCCAGGCGCACCTTGACGCCGGTCAGCTCGAGCTGGCGGGCGAAGTAACGCAGGGTTTCGGCGAACTCCTCCTTGCCCGGGATGCGCCGGGCCAGCTGGAACTGTCCGCCGATCTCGGCGTCGGCTTCGAACAGCTCGACGGCGTGTCCGCGACCGGCCGCTGCGGTGGCGGCGGCCAGCCCGGCCGGACCGGCACCGACGACCGCGACCCGCTTACTCGTGCGGGTCGGCAGCAGCGTGAGTTCGGTCTCGTGCCCGGCCCGGGGGTTGACCAGGCAGCTTGCGATCTTGTGCGCGAACGTATGGTCCAGGCACGCCTGGTTGCACCCGATGCAGGTGTTGATCTCGTCACTGCGGTCGTCGGCGGCCTTGCGCACCCAGTCGGCGTCGGCCAGAAACGGGCGAGCCATCGACACCATGTCGGCGTCCCCGCGGGCCAGGATCTCCTCCGCGGTCTCGGGCATGTTGATGCGGTTCGATGCGATCACCGGGATCGACACCTCGGGACGCAGCTTGCCGGTGACCCAGGTGAACGCCCCCCGCGGAACCGAAGTGACGATCGTCGGCACGCGCGCTTCGTGCCAACCGATGCCAGTGTTGATCAACGTGGCGCCGGCCTGCTCGATCTCCTTGGCCAGGGCGACGACCTCGTCCCAGGCCTGACCGTCGTCGACGAGGTCCAGCAGTGACATCCGGTAGACGATGATGAAGTCCGGGCCGACGGACTCGCGGGTCTTGCGGACGATCTCGACCGCGAACCGGCGCCGGTTCTCAGCTGAACCACCCCACTCGTCAGTGCGCCGGTTGACGCGAGCGGCGAGGAACTGGTTGATCAGGTAGCCCTCGGAGCCCATGATCTCGACGCCGTCGTAGCCGGCCTCGCGGGCCAGCGCCGCCGCGTGCGCGAACGCGTCGATGGTCGAGCGCACCTCGTTGCTGCGCAGCGCGCGGGCCGTGAACGGCGTGATCGGCGACTTGCTCCTGGACGCGCTCGCGCTGAACGGGTGGTAGGCGTAACGGCCGGCATGCAGGATCTGCAAGGCGATCCGGCCGCCGTTGTCGTGGACGGCTTCGGTGATGCCGCGGTGCCGGTCGGCCTCGGACTTCGTCGTCAGCTTGCCGGCCAGCGGGAGCAGCCATCCCGTCCGGTTCGGCGCGAAGCCACCCGTGACGATCAGCCCGACGCCACCGCGGGCTCGCTCGGCGTAGAACTCGGCCAGGCGGGTGAGGTTCTTGGGACGGTCCTCGAGACCGACGTGCATCGACCCCATGAGGACCCGGTTGGGCAGCGTCGTGAAGCCGAGATCGAGCGGTTCCAGCAGGCGGGGATAGCGGCTCATGTCGTGCCCTTCCGGGATTTCGGGTCCAGTGCGCTGATGACGTCGTCGAACCAGGTGATCGCAGTCTGTTCGAGGCCGATGCCGCCGCGCAGGACCAGCCACTGGTGCAGGGCGCGGCCGCGCAGCCTCGCGGGTTCGGGGAACTCGTGCTTCTCACTCGCGAGGTAGACGTCGAGGCGCTCCGCGTGCAGCGCCCGGTGCCGGCGCACCTCGACCAGGACGGCGTCGATGTCACCGTCGGCGGCGCCGCGCAGCTTCACGGCGAGATCCGAACGCGTGACCTCGGGTGCGGCCGGAGCGGCGATCCAACGCGCGAGCTCGCCGCGACCGGCCGCGGTCACTTCATAGACCTTCTTGTCGGGACGGCCGTCCTGCTCGACGCGCGTGGCCGACACCCAGCCGTCGGCCTGCATCCGGGCGAGCACCTTGTAGACCTGCTGGTGTGTGGCCGTCCAGAAGTAGCCGATCGAGTTGTCGAACCGGCGCGCGAGGTCGTAGCCCGTCCCGGCCCGCTCGGCGAGCGAGACGAGGATCGCGTGCTCCAGCGCCATCCCCGGACCCTACCTATGCAACAAGTTGCACTGCAAGGTGATGCGCACCGCCGCGCGCCCGATGACTTGCGTGTAATGGGCGGGTTTCGTGGGCATGACTCGAAGGTCGGCCGTGCACGTCAGGAGGTCCAGATGAGCAGCAGCACGGAGGTCAAGCCCCAGTCCGTACGCAGCCTCGTGCCGGCCCGAATGGACCGCCTGCCGTGGACACGCTTCCACTGGCTGATCGTCGTCGGCCTCGGCGTGTCCTGGATCCTGGACGGGCTCGAGATTCAGATCGTCTCGCTGATCAGCCCCATCCTGGGCGAGCCGCAAACCCTCCACCTCAGTTCCGGACAGATCGGATTCCTCGGCTCCGGGTACCTGATCGGCGAAGTCGTGGGCGCCCTGTTCTTCGGCCGGCTGACCGACAAGCTCGGCCGCAAGAAGCTCTTCATCGTCACCCTCGCCATCTACCTCGTCGGCAGCGGGCTCGGCGGGTTCGCCTGGGACTACTGGTCCCTGCTGTTCTTCCGCTTCATCGCCGGAACCGGAATCGGCGGTGAGTACACGGCGATCAACTCCGCGATCGACGAACTCATCCCGTCCAAGTACCGCGGCCGCATCGACATCGCGGTGAACGGCACCTACTGGGGTGGCGCGGCCATCGGATCGGCCATGGGCCTGTACCTGTTCAACACCGGCAACGTCCCGCTCAACTGGCAGTGGCGAATCGGGTTCTTCATCGGACCCGTCCTTGGCCTGGTCATCATCTTCCTCCGGCGCACCATCCCCGAGAGCCCGCGGTGGCTGATGACGCACGGCCGCAACGACGAGGCCGAGCGCACCGTCGATGAGATCGAGGAGCGGGTGAAGCACGGTGGGCGGGAACTCGAGCCGGTCGACGAGAGCAAGGCCCTCGAGGTGACCGAACACCCGAGGTTGGGGTTCGTCGAGCTCACCCGGGTCTTCTTCGGCGAGTACCCGAGACGTTCCGTCTACGGCTTCACGATGATGGTGACCCAGGCGTTCTTGTACAACGCGATCTTCTTCAGCTACGGACTGGTCCTCACCGTCTTCTACAAGGTGCCGTCGAGCAGCCTGCCCTACTACTTCTTCCCGTTCGCGATCGGGAACCTGCTCGGCCCGCTGCTGCTGGGCCACCTGTTCGACACCATCGGCCGCCGGAAGATGATCCTGGCCACGTACGGCGTCTCCGGCCTCCTGCTGCTGGTTTCGGCGTGGATGTTCCATGCCGGCATGCTCTCGGCGGTCACCCAGACGATCTTCTGGTGCGTCATCTTCTTCTTCGCCTCGGCCGGCGCCTCATCCGCCTACCTGACGGTCAGCGAGATCTTCCCGCTCGAACTGCGCGGGCAGGCGATCTCGTACTTCTTCGCCCTCTCCCAAGGCGCTGGCGGTGTCGTCGCCCCCTGGTTGTTCGGTCACCTGATCGGCGGCGCGAACAACTCGCACGTGCACACGGGCCCGCTCACGATCGGATACCTCATCGGCGCCGCGATCATGATCGTCGGTGGTCTGGTCGCGTGGTTCATCGGCGTGGACTCGGAGCGGAAATCGCTCGAGGACATCGCCAACCCGCTGTCGGTGGTCAGGCGGCCCGAAGGTGGGCTCAGTCCCTCGGGGGCGACGTCATGATCGGACGGGTGGACGGACCGGTTGTCGTCGGCGTGAGCCCGCGGACCGGCTCCCCCTCGGCGCTGAACTGGGCAGCGGACTACGCACTGCAGCGCGCTGCCCTGGTGGTCGCGGTCATGGCCTGGCACCCGACCCGGGCGCCGGCAGCACCCGGAGGTCGCCCGCCCTCGTCGCTGATGTCGGGAGACCTCCCGGATCCCGAGCGCGACGCGACGGTCAAACTGGAGGGCTTCGTCACCGCCGCCCTCGGCAAGAAGCACGGAGTCGAGTGCCGGGCGGTGCGCGGCACAGCGGTGTCGTCGCTGCTGCAGTGCGGCGCGGACGCGCAGTTGCTCGTGCTCGGGGAGCCGCGGCCGGGCCGATTGGCCTCGGTCCGGGCGAGTCTGGTGGCGCCGCAACTGGTGATGCGCTCGACCTGTCCAGTCGTCGTGATGCCCAACGCCGCCAGCAGCATCGCGACGTAGGTGCCTCACCGCCCGGCGACGTGCTCCGCGTCGCGCAGGACGCGTATGACGTTGTTGCGAGTGAGTGCGGCGATCTCGTCCTCGGACCACGTGCGATCGAGTAGTTCCTCGATCAGCGCCGGGTACATCGACACGTCCGAGAGTCCTTCGGGCATCGGCTCACAGCCGTCGAAGTCGCCGCCGATGCCGACGTGCTCGATGCCCGCGACTGAGCGGACGTGCTCGACGTGGTCGACCACCTGCGCCACGGTCGCCACCGGTGCCGGGTGGGTGCGGGCACGCCGGGCCGCAGCGGCCATGTGGGCGGTCCAGTCCCGCCGGTCCTCGCCCCGCTCGTCCATCTCGAGCAGGACCGCGTGATCCCATTCGTGGCACGCCGCCGACACGAACGCCGGGACGAACGTGACCATGCAGACGCCACCGTTGCCCGCCAGGGACGTCAGCACGTCGTCGGGCACGTTGCGGACGTGGTCGGTGACGGCGCGCGCGGACGAGTGACTGAAGATCACCGGTGCGGTCGTGACGGCCAGGGCGTCGCGCATCGTGCCCTGCGCGGTGTGTGACAGGTCGACGAGCATGCCGAGGCGGTTCATCTCGCCGACGACCTGCCGGCCGAAGTCGTTGAGCCCGCCGATGTTGGGCTCGTCGGTGGCCGAGTCCGCCCAAGGCACGTTGTCGTTGTGGGTGAGCGTCAGGTACCGCACACCCATCGCATGCAGGGTTCGTAGCACCGCCAGCGACGACTGGATCGAATGGCCGCCCTCGGCCCCCATCAACGAGGCCACCCGTCCACTCGCGAAGGCAGCGTCGACGTCATCGGCGCTCAGCGCCAGCGCGAGGTGGTCCGGGTAGCGCGCCAGCATCCGCAGGACGAAGTCGATCTGGCCGAGCGTCGCCGCGACCGCGTGGTCGCCGAGCCGCGCCGGCACGTACACCGACCAGAACTGACCGCCGACGCCGCCCTCGCGTAGCCGGACGAGATCGGTCTGGGTCACGCTCTGCCGGACGTCGACCGGGTACGCGTCGAGGTCGTAGCCGAAGTGCTCGTGCATCGCCCAGGCGAGGTCGTTGTGCCCGTCGACGATCGGATGGCGCTGCAAGATCTGGTGCGCGCGGCTGTTGGTCACACGTCCAGTGTCTCGGCCGGAGCGAGGCGCGTGTATTCGCAGCCGTGCTCGCTGCCGATCCGGCCGACGAGCGACTCGACGAGATTGCGGCCGGGCTCGGTCAACAGCGAGTCGTGGATGCCCACGGCGCGGGCGGCCCGCACGGCGACCACATAGTCGATGACCTCCGCGGTCTTGGACCACGGCGCATGGATCGGGGCCAGCAGCAGCGCGACGGTGGCCGTCGGGACGATCAGCGAGTCGCCCGGGTGGTAGATGGTGTCGTCGATCAGGTAACCGACGTTCGGCACGATGGGGATCGTCGGGTGGATCAGCGCATGCTGGCCACCGAACGTCCGGATCGGAAAGCCCCCGGCCTCGAACGTCTGCTCCGGCGCGGTGGCGACCACCTGTTCGCCGAGATCTCCTAGCGTCGTCGCCAGCGGCTCCGGGGCCCAGATACGCAGTCGCGGATCGCGCTGCGCCGCGCTGCGAACCTTGTCGATATCGATGTGGTCGGCGTGCTCGTGCGTGATCAGGACGGCCGACGATCCGTCGAGCGCGGTCTCGACCTCGCTGAAGACTCCGGGGTCGATGACGAGGGTGCGGTCGCCGTCGTCGAGACGGACGCAGGAGTGCGTGTACTTGGTGAGCTGCATCAGAGCTCAGGCGTCCTCGTCCTCGATGTGCATCGCGGCCTCTTCGGCGCTCGCCGCGTAGCCGGCCCGGCCGACGTCGGTTGCGATCTCGTCCTTCTCCTCGTCGGCGTGGGCACCCTCGTCCGGGGCCACGAGTCGCCCGGCCCGCGGCTGGGCATCGGCCGTGTCCAGGTCGTCGGCGGAGATGTCCGGCTCCTCTTCGGCGAGGTGCTGGTCGAGCGACTCGCCGGCGCGGGCCTCGTCGGCGGTGTCGCCGCGCCAGGAGTGGGAAGCCCGCTCGGGCGGCGAGTAGCCCGCGTCGAGTGGGTCCTCGGTGTTGTCGCCGGTCAGGGAATCGGAGGGGTCGACCTGGTCGTGACTGACCACGGCGCCCACGTACAAATCGTCGGATTCACTCATGCGCCCACCCTTCCCCGTTAGGCCTGAGAAGTCACGGGCAGGCTTGCCGGGGTGACCTCCGTCCTCTGGCTGCGCCGCGACCTGCGGCTGCACGACCACCCGGCACTGCACGCTGCGGCCGCCGGCGGTCCGGTCGTCGCCCTGTTCGTGCTCGACCCGGCCCTGCTGGGGCCGGCCGGCGCCCCACGGGTGGCCTTCCTGTACCGGACCCTGCGGGCGCTCGACGCCGAATTACGGGGGCAGGGCGCTCGCTTGGTGATCCGGCGTGGCGACCCGGTGACCGTGCTGCCGCGGGTGGTGCGCGAGGTCGGGGCCGGCTCCGTGCACGTGAGCGCCGACTTCAATCCGTACGGAGTGCGCCGCGACGCGGCCGTCGAGCAGGCGCTGGGCGGCGTGGCGCTGGTGCGGACCGGCTCGCCCTACGCGGTGGCGCCGGGCCGGATCCGGAACGCCGAAGGCAAGCCGTACAAGGTCTACACGCCCTTCTACCGCGCCTGGACGAATCACGGGTGGCCGACGCCGGCCCCGACCATCAGCGGTCGCGTCGATTGGCACGGAGAGGTGGACGGGGTCGACGTGCCGAACGACCCCAGGCTGCCAGCCGGCCTCGACCTTCCCGAGCCGGGCGAGGACGCGGCGCTGCGGGCATGGGCGGCCTATCGCCGGGATGGGCTAGCCCGATATGACCGCGATCGCGACCGGCCCGACCTCGACCGCACCTCGCACATGTCCGTGTACCTGAAATGGGGCTGCATCCACCCGCGCACCCTGCTGGCCGACGTCGGGGCGGGCGATGAGCGCTACCGCAAGGAACTCGCCTGGCGCGAGTTCTACGCGCACGTCCTGCACGAGTGGCCGACGTCGGCCCGCGAGTACTTCCAGCCGAAACTGGCAGCGATGACCTACGCCGACTCAGCCTCGAGCGCGTTCACCGCCTGGTGTGCCGGCCGTACCGGGTTTCCGATCGTCGATGCCGGCATGCGTCAGCTGCTCGGCCAGGGGTGGATGCACAACCGGGTGCGCATGCTCGTCGCGTCCTTCCTGGTCAAGGACCTGCACATCGAGTGGCAGCACGGTGCCCGGCACTTCATGCGCCACCTCGTCGACGCCGATCTCGCGAGCAACCAGCACGGCTGGCAGTGGACCGCGGGCACCGGGACCGACGCCGCCCCCTTCTACCGGGTCTTCAATCCCGTGACGCAGGGCTTGAAGTTCGATCCGGACGGCGATTACGTCCGGCGGTGGGTGCCGGAGTTGCGCCGGGTCGCGGGCCAAGCGGTGCACCAACCGTGGGATCTCGCCGCGCCGCCGGCGGACTACCCGGACCGCATCGTCGACCACGCCGAGGAGCGCCGGGTCGCGGTGGAGCGCTACCAGCGCCTCAGGGCCTGAGCTGGTCAGGCGGCGCCGGGCGCAAGCAGGCGCCCGCCCGCTGTCACAGCGGGACGATGCCCCAACTGCCGGTCCAGGCGCCGCCCGGTTCGAGCACGATGAGGCCCCGGCCCGAGTTGAACGCGTCCGGCGCGCACGTCATGGGTTCGATCGCGATACCCGGCTGGTTCGGCGTGAGCGCGTCCAGGGTGAACACCTGCAGGAAGCGGTAGGTCTCGTCGAACCACACCCGGGCCCCGCCCGACTTCGTGCGCACCTCCGCGTATCCACGCCCGTCGGTCGTCGACAGGCCGGTGAAGCCGTCGTCGAAACGCAGCGCGCGCAGGCGCTTGGCGCGGCGCAGGTCGTGATCGGTCTTGGTCACCGTGCGCGCCCCGACCGGCACCTGCTTGTCGTCGACGACGAGGCGTTCCCGGGCGGGGATCTGCAGCCTGGTGTCGGCGAGGGCGTGCCCGCGCGTAGAGACGTAGGGATGGGAGCCGGCGCCGAACGGTGCGCGGGTCGTGCCCACGTTGCGGGCGCCGATCGTCACCATCAGGCCCTGCTCGGCGTGCAGGGCGTACGTCGTCTCGACCCGTACCTGGAAGGGGTAACCGTTCTGGGGCACGACATCGAGCCGCAGGGTCACCTGGTCCTCGGTGTGTCGGACCTTCACCCATCGCGCCCACCTGCCGAGACCATGGATGGCGTTGCCGGCCGCGGGCTCGGTCAGGGCGAGCTGCTGTGCGGCGCCGTCGAAGGTGTAGCGCCCCTCGCGGATCCGGTTCGGCCATGGCACGAGCGTGGTCCCGCAGCACTTGGGCGGCAGTACGTCGTCGCCGTAGGAGCAGGTGACGTCGACGCCACCCGCGGCATAGCGCTGCAGGCCCGCGCCCACTTCGACGATCGTCGCCTCGTGATCGCCCGCGGCGATCTGGTAATGCCGTCCGCTCAGGCTCATAACCGAAACCTAGCCAGCGGCTGACCGCCGTGCACGGAAGCGCCGGCCCGGCGAACCGGACCGGCCCTGCCATGTGCCCGCTTACGGGAGGTAGCAGTACCACGAGGACGAGGTGTAGGCGACCAGGCATTGGCCCACGCGCCGTCCTGCCAGCGCATCGCGTTGTAGACCTCGTAGTACCCGGCCGGCAAGTTGGAGAACTGGTAGAAGTTGATGCTCACGCCGCTCAAGCTCGTTCCGGCGCGAGTTCCGGCGCGGCGCGGGCGTCGTAGCGCCAGAAGGGTCGTACCACGAAGCCGAACACCGCGACGACCACCATGCAGGCGATCCCGCCGCCGACCCACGAGATGGTCGTGGTGCTGGCCGCCGCGGTAGTTCCGGCGCGCAGGTCGCCCAGCCGTGGGCCACCGGCCACGACCGCGATGAACACCCCTTGCATTCGGCCGCGCATCTCGTCCGGGGCGTAGGTCTGCAGAATCGTCTGGCGGTACACCGCGCTGACGAGATCCGCGGCGCCGGCGAAGGCCAGCAGCACCACCACCAACCACAGCTGATGAGCCATGCCGGACAGTGCTACGGCAGCACCCCACCCGACGATGGCCACGACCAGCGCCACCCCTTGCCGCCGGACCCGCCCGATCCAACCGCTGGACAGCCCGGCCACCACCGACCCGATCGCGATCGCCGCGTAGAGGGGGCCGACCGCGCCCCCGAAGTGCTCATCCGCGACTTCCGGGAACAGCGCCCGCGGCATCGCGAGCACCATGGCCGCGATGTCCACCGCGAAGGACATCACCAGCACCGGCCGGGTGATGATGAAGGCCAACCCCTCGGCCACCGAGCGCAGCCCCAGCTTGCGTGCGCTGCCGTCGGGCGGCAGCGGCGGCAGGCGCAATGCCGAGTACAGCGCCGCGGTGAACAGCACCGCGTCGATGCCGTAGGCGTAGGCAAACCCGTTGTGCAGACCGACGAGGACGCCGGCGACAAGCGGGCCGACCACCATCCCGACATTGCCGACGGTGAAGTTCAGGGTGTTCGCCGCCGGGACCAGTTCGTCGTCGACGATCCGCGGGATGATCGCGCCCCGGGCGGACGAGGCGATCGCCCAGGCGGCCGCCTGCACGGCTACCAGCGCCAGGATCAGCCACACGTTGCCGACGTTGAGCAGCGTCTGTGCCAGCAGAGCGAGCGTCACTCCCCAAGCGCCGAGCGAGGACCAGAAGTACAGCCGGCCGCGGTCGACCACGTCGGCGATCGCGCCGCCGTAGAGCCCGAACGCGATGATCGGCACCAGGCCGGCCAGGCCGAAGAAGCCCACGTATAGCGAGGAATGCGTGAGAGCGTAGATCTGCACCGGCACGGCGACCTGCGTCAGCATCGAGCCGACGAACGAGGTGCCCTGGCCGATCAGCAGCCTGCGGTAGGCCGGGACGGCGAGCGGACGGGTATCGACCGCGTGCCGGATCAGCAGGCTGCGCAGCGTGCGGACCTGTTCGGTCGCCTGGGCCGGGTCAGGTTGATCAGTGACGAGCGGCTCGTCAGTCACGGGGCAAGCCGCTCGCGCAGCCACGTCCCGTCGTCGAGACGGAACCGGATGCGGTCGTGCAGCCGTCCCGTCCGCCCCTGCCAGAACTCGACCAGATCGGGGGTCAGCAGGTAGCCGCCCCAGTGCGGCGGGGCGGGAATCACCTCGTCGCCGAACCGCGCTTCGGTCCGGGCCGCCATCGCATCGAGCTCGGCCCGCGACGCCACCACCTGGGACTGCGGGGACGCCCAGGCGCCGACTTGCGATTCGCGTGGCCGGTGCGCGAAATAGCCCTCGGTCTCGGTCCGGTCGACCAAGCGGGCGGTCCCCTCGAGCCGCACCTGACGCTGGTGGGCGAGCCAGACGAACACGGCAGCGGCGCGCGGGTTGGCGGCGAGGTCGCGGGCCTTCGCCGACTCGTAATTGGTGAAGAACACGATGCCGCGCTCGTCGATGCCCTTGGCCAGCACGGTGCGGACGGACGGCCGCCCGGCGGCGTCGGCGGTGGCGAGCTGGATGGCGTTCGCCTCGAGGACAGCGGGGTCCGCGGCGGCCTCGTCGAACCAGATCCGCAGCTGCCCGTACCAGGACGCAGCGAGGTCGCGCTCGTCGAGGTAGCCGCGCAGATAGGTCTGACGCAGGCCGGCGGGATCGGTCATCGCCGCAATCCTTGCACCTGGCGGCTGGCCCGGAATCGGGATGTGGGCAGAATGGACAGTCGAGTGTGACCCGCTCGTCCGCGTTCCCGCATGAACCAGCGTCAGCAACCCGAACTAACCCTGATCGGAGCACGTCAATGGCAGACGACTACAGCCCGGGCCTCGAAGGCGTCATCGCTTTCGAGACCGAGATCGCCGAACCCGACAAGGACGGCGGCGCGCTGCGTTACCGCGGTGTCGACATCGAGGACCTCGCCGGGCACGTCACCTTCGGCAACGTCTGGGCGCTGCTGGTCGACGGCAAGTTCGGGCCGGGTCTGCCGCCGGCCGAGCCGTTCCCGATCCCGGTGCACACCGGCGACGTGCGCGTCGACGTCCAGGCCGCGCTGGCAATGCTCGCGCCGGTCTGGGGCTACCGCGCGCTGCTCGACATCAGTGACGAGGAGGCCCGCGAGCAGCTCGCGCGGGCTGCTGTGATGGCGCTGTCCTATGCCGCGCAGTCGGCCCGTGGGCTGTCCAATCCTGCGATTCCCCAGTCGCGCATCGACCAGTGCACGACGATCATCGAGCGATTCATGACCCGCTGGCGCGGCGAGCCCGACCCAGCCCACATCAAGGCCGTCGACGCCTACTTCGTCTCGGCCGCCGAGCACGGCATGAATGCCTCCACCTTCACCGCCCGGGTGATCGCCTCCACCGGCGCCGACGTCGCCGCGGCGATGTCCGGCGCGATCGGCGCGATGAGCGGCCCACTGCACGGTGGCGCGCCGGCTCGGGTGCTGCCGATGATCGAAGAGGTCGAGCGCACGGGCGACGCCCACAAGGTGGTGTCCGGCATCCTCGACCGGCACGAGCGGCTGATGGGGTTCGGCCATCGCGTCTACCGGGCCGAGGACCCGCGGGCCCGCGTGCTGCGCCGGACGTGCCGGGAGCTCGGGTCGAAGAAGTTCGAGGCCGCCGAGGCGCTCGAGCAGGCCGCGCTCATCGAGCTGCGCGAGCGGCGCCCGGACCGTCCGATCGAGACGAACGTCGAGTTCTGGGCCGCCGTCATCCTCGATTTCGCCGAGGTGCCACCGCACATGATGCCCGCGATGTTCACCTGTGCCCGTACCGCCGGATGGTCGGCGCACATCATGGAGCAGAAGAAGACCGGCCGCCTCGTCCGTCCCTCAGCCCGCTACATCGGCCCCGCGCCGCGCAAGCCCGACGAGGTCGACGGCTGGAACGACATCGCCCACGACTGACCGCCCGGAATCGAGCGGCGAGGGTGCGGTGTTGGCCCTGCCATGCCGGACGCTCGCATCCTCCTGATCTCGGGCAGCACCCGAGGCGCCTCTACCAACTCGGCGCTCCTTCGTACTGCCGCGCTGTGCACGCCGCTCGGCGTCTCGGCGGTGGTCTACGACGGACTCGCCGACCTACCGCATTTCAATCCCGACGACGACCGGGATCCGCTCCCGCCCGCCGTGGCCGAGCTGCGATCCGCCATCGCCGCGTCGTCGGCGATGCTGTTCTGCACGCCGGAGTATGCCGGGACCGTGCCCGGTTCCTTCAAGAACCTGCTCGACTGGACGGTCGGTGGCACCGAGATCGCCGGCAAGCCGGTCGCCTGGGTGAACGCCGCCGCTGATCCCCGGCGTGGTGCGGGCGCGACCGCCACCCTGCGCACGGTGCTCGGCTACGTCCAGGCCCGAATCGTCGAGGACGCGTGCCGGCACGTGCCGGTCCCGTCCGAGTCAGCGAGAGAAGGCCTGATCGCAGACCAGGCCACTCGGGCCGCGGTTCGCGACGTGCTGTCCGCGCTCGTCGGCGCTGCTTCCGCACCCGGTCACTGACCAGGAGGTCCGCCGCGGTTCGAGCGGGACGGTGGGGCGCTCGCACCTACCTTGCTCACCGGACGTCGGCGCGACCGCGGCTGATCGGTCACACGCCGACGGGGTCTGGTGCGGGGTCGTGGATGGTGTTGCGGCGTGGTGTTTGGTCGGGGTCGAGAAGGCGTTCAAACCCAAAGTTGATCAAGGGCAATCGAGGACAGAACACGCGAGCCGACTACGAGAACCCAGCCAACAACCAATCCCTGCGTCGGCACGCCCCTTAAACCCTTCGGCCCAACTCATCAACCCCCGGCCTAAGGTGTCGCATGCGCTCGCGCCTACTCGCTGCCGCGCTGGCCTGCACCGCGCTGGTGTCAACCACCCTCGCCGCCTGCGGCAGCACGGTCCAGGGCAGCGGTCACACGGCGGCGACGTGCGCCCCCGTGTTCTTCGGCGTGCCGGGGTCCGGACAGGGCGTGCTCAATCCGCCGCCGACGCTCCTGCCCGCGGGGGTCGCACGCGGCGACGCCGTCCAGTACGGCACCACGGTCGCCCGGCTGAAGACGGACCTCGCGACGATCGCGGGCAAGGGTCTCGCGTCCGCCAGATCCGTCGAATATCCGGCCATTCCCGTCTCGCACTATCTCGGTCCCGGCGGGTTGACCGCCGACCTCGACGTCAGCGAGGCGCTGGGGGTGACCGCGCTCGTCGCCGCGATCCGGAAGTCGTACGGCGGCGGCTGCGCCGGCCGACCCGTGCTGCTTTCCGGGTACAGCCAGGGCGCCGAGGTCGTCACCCGAGCCGTCGATGCGTTGTCGGCGACGGAGCAAGCGAGCGTGTCGGTCGCCCTGTTCGGCAATCCCAGCTACGCGCCCGGAGTGACCGGCGACTTTCCCGGTCACACGCTCGCCGCCGGGATCCGGCCCACCTTCCGGGCCGGCGCCGCGTTCGCCCTACCGGCTGACGTGCGCCGGCGCACGATCGACGTCTGCGCCCCCGGCGACCCGGTGTGCGGCGTGGACCCCACCGTCACCGGGCTGTTCGCCCGCGTCGCCTGGGTGCTCAAGCACGTCAAGATCCACGAGGAGGCGTACGCGTTCGGCGAGGGGGGCTACTCGCTCGCCGCCGCCAAGTTCCTCTGGCGGCACCGCGCCGGTTGACCGGTCAGCCGAAGGTCTTGCCTTCGCCGCGGTAGGTCGGCACCGCGTGCGAGACCGCGCCGTCCTCGACGATGTGAATCGTGTCCAGGCGCTCGCCGAGCTCGCCGGCCTTGGCGTGCCGGAACCACACCCGGTCACCGATCTGCAGGGACGCAGCCGGCCCGCCGCGCACCGGGGTCTGCACCTCGCCCGCGCCTTCGGTGCCGATCAGCTTCAGCCCGCGCAGGGCCGGGCTGGGCAGCCGGGACCGCTTCGCCGGCCCGGACGCCACGTAGCCGCCGCCGAACAGCGTCGCGATCCCCGGCGCCGGGCGCCGAACCACCGGCAGCGCGAAGTAGAGGGCGGGCCGCGGGGTGAACGAGCGGTAGTTGTCGAACAGCGTCGGCACGAACAGCCCCGACCCGGCGGTCACCTCGGTCACCGAGGGGTCAGCTGAGCTGACCTCGAGGCTCCCGGACCCGCCGGAGTTCACGATCTCGAGTGCCCCGGCGACTTTTTCCACCGCTTCGACCACGGCTCCGCGTCGCACCGCCAGCTCGGCGGCCGAGCGGCGTTTCACCAGCCGCACGGCCGGGGACGAGTCGGGCAGCCCGGCGATCTGCGCCTCGTAGAACATCACGCCCACCACCCGGAAGCCCCGCGCGTCCGCGGTCCGGGCCAGCGCGACCGCGTCGTCGGGCGTGCGCAGCGGCGATCGGCGCACACCCAGGTGCAGCCGACCGATCCGCAGTGACGCGTCGACGTCGAGACACACCCGCACCGGGGCCTGTGACAGCTCACGGACCACGGCCAGCTGACCGACGTCGTCGACCATCAGCGTGATCTCGTCCAGCAGCTTCGGATCCGCGCCCAGCTCGCGCAACGCGCCGCGATCGACGGTCGGGTAGCCCATCAACACGTCCTGCACGCCGCTGCGCACCAGCCAGACCGCCTCGCGCAGCGAGTAGGCCATCACACCGGCGAACCCGGGCCGCGCCAGAACGGTCTCCAGGACCGCGCGGCAGCGCACCGATTTCGACGCCACTCGCACCGGCGTCCCACCGGCCCGGCGCACGAGATCCGCGGCGTTCAGGTGCAGCGCGGCGTGGTCGAGCGCGGCGAGTGGAGGATCGAGATGCGCAGTCGCCGCGCTCAGAACGTCCAGATCCGTCATCGGGGCGCCTTCCCCCGCTTGCGCGCCCTCGCCTGGCCGACCAGGTAGCCGCCGAACGAGATCAGCCGCGCCCGGGCCGCCGCGCTGTCGCGGTCGACGAGCCAGCGCAGGGTGACGCCGTCCATGAACGCCAGTGCCTCACCGGCCAGCTCCGGCACCGGCCGGGTCCAGGCGGCCCCGCTCGCCTCCGCGGCCAGGTTCAGCAGCGCCTCGGCCGCGGCCTGCGAGGCCTCGTACTGCCGGGTTGCCACCCCACTCAGGTCCGGGTTGCGCAGGGCGTGGGTGGTGATCTCGTAGGTGAGCAGTTGGGCGCCGGCGCTGGCCTCAACAGTGGCCCACAGCCCGGAGATCGCCGCGCGCAGTGCGGTCGTGAGGTCCGGCGGGTCGTCGAGGTCGACCGCGGCGGCGCCGGCGCCGCGAAGGTCCTCGACGATGCGCGCGGCCAGCGCGCCGAAGAGCTCGTCCTTGTCCTCGAAGCAGTAGTGCACGACGCCCAGGGCGACGCCGGCCTCTTCGGCCACGCGACGGATCGTGGCCGCGCCGATCCCCTCGCTGGCGGCGACCGAGAGCGCCGCCTCGACGAGTTGGGAACGCCGCTCCAGCAGCGGCAGGCGGGTGCTCACCTCCTCATGAAACATCTGGACATCCGTCCAAGTCAAGGTTGACTTGGACGGATGTCCAGTTGATAGTGGGGGCCATGACGACCTGGACGAACTGGGCCGGCACGGTCAGCGCCGACGTCACGGTGGCGGCCCCGGCGTCCGTCGCGGAGCTGGCGCAACTGGTCGCCGACTGTTCCGAGCGCGGCCAGCGGGTCAAGCCGATCGGCGCCGGGCATTCGTTCACGCCGATCGGGGTGACCGACGGCGTGCAGCTGCGCCTCGACCGCCTCGCCGGGATCGTCAAGGCCGACCGCGAGACGGGCCAGGTGACCGTCCAGGCCGGCACCCGCTTGCATGCGCTCAACGACACGCTGTGGCAGCTCGGCCTGTCGATGACCAACCTGGGCGACGTCGACGTGCAGACGATCTCGGGCGCCATCTCGACCGGCACGCACGGCACCGGGGTGAAACTGGGCGGCATGGCCACCCAGGTCCGGGCGCTCGAAATGGTGCTCGCGGACGGGTCGACGATCACGTGCTCGGCCGACGAGAACGCCGAGGTGTTCGCCGCCGCCCGGGTCGGCCTGGGCGCACTCGGCGTGATCGCGACGGTGACCCTGCAGTGCGAGCCCGCGTTCGCGCTGGCCGCCGCCGAATCACCCGCATCGCTCGATGAGGTCCTGGACGACCTTGACGAGAACCTGATCGGCAACGACCACTTCGAGTTCTACTGGTTCCCGCACACGCGACGCGTCCTCATCAAGCGCAACAATCGCGTCCTGCCGGGAACCGAGCTGCGTCCGCTGGGCCGGGTCCGCAGCTGGGTCGACGACGACTTCCTGGCCAACACCGTCTTCGACAAGATCAACCGAGTCACGACGCGGCGGCCGCGCCTGATCCCGCGGGCCAACGCGTTCGCGGCCCGCGCACTGAGCGCCCGCGGCTTCATCGACCGCTCGTACCGCGTGTTCGCGTCGACGCGGTCGGTGAGGTTCCGCGAGATGGAGTACGCGATCCCCCTCGCCGCGGTGCCGCAGGTGCTCGCCGAGATCGAGGCGTACCTGCATCGCAGCGGCGAGCAGATCGGGTTTCCGGTCGAGGTCCGGTTCGCCGCGGCCGACGACATCTGGCTGTCCACGGCCTACGGACGCGAAACCGGGTACGTGGCCGTGCACCAGTACCACCGGCGCGACCACGAGCCGTACTTCCGGGCCGTCGAGGCGATCGCGCGCGATGTCGGCGGCCGTCCGCACTGGGGCAAGCTGCACGACCGGGACGCCGACTCGCTGCGTGCCGAATACGAGCGGTTCGAGGACTTCGTCGCCCTGCGCGACAAGCTCGACCCGCAGCGCTCCTTCGGCAATGCCTACCTCGCCCGCGTCCTGGGCGATTGAGCATGGCCGATCTCGCCGACGTCCGGGCGATCGCGCTCGAACTCCCCCGGGCTTACGAGGCGATGGTGCGTGACTACGTGAAGTTCCGGGTCGGCCGGATCGTGTTCGCGTCGGTGTCGCCCGACGAGTCGTTGCTCGGCTTCGGCTATCCGCGTGAACAGCGCGACGCGCTCGTCGCTAGCGATCCGGCCAAGTTCCTGATGCCGGTGAAGTCCGACCTGCGCTACCAGTGGGTCCGGCTGCGCCTGCCCGCGGTGGACGTCGACGAGCTGCGCGAGTTGTTGGTCGACGCGTGGCAGATGTGCGTGCCGAAGTCGGTCGCCGCGGACTACTTCAATCGCGCGGGGTGAGCACGCAGAACTCGTTGCCCTCGGGATCGGCGAGCACGACCCAGCGCACATCGGTCTGGCCGACGTCGGCCCGGGTGGCGCCCAGGCCGACGAGACGCTCGACCTCGGCCTCGTGGTCGTCGTCCGGGCCGGGCGCGAGGTCGATGTGCAGCCGGTTCTTGACCGTCTTACCTTCGGGCACCGTGACGAACACCAGTCCCGGACCGCGTTCGGCGAGCGGGATCTGCTCGCCCTTCGTCAAGGCATGCGGGGGCACGATCACGACCTCGCCGGGCGCCTCGTAGACCACCGTCCAGCTCAGGACCTCGGCCCACCAGTGACCCTGCGCGGCCACGTCCGCACAATCCACGACGACCGTGTACCAGCGAATGCTCATGCCCGGAACGTAGTGGCCGGCTCGGGCAGCGCGATGCGGTGGCTGAGCGACGGAGAATCGCTGGCCCCCGCGGCGTGTGCTCCGCCCGATGGGACCGACCCGCGCTTATCGTCAGGGCCATGCGTCAGCTGCGCTTCGTCACCCGCTCCGAGGACGGCAGCCACCTCCTCGTCGAGACCGCCGACAGCGGCGAGCAGTTCACCCTGCCGGTGGACGCCGCACTGCGTGAGGCCTCGGGTTCGGACCTGCCCCGCTTGCCGAGGCCGGCCGCCGCCGGGCCCACACACCAGGAGCCCACACACCAGGAGCGGGCGCACCAGGAATCGGCGCCGAGCCCCGCACCGACCCCGGAATCGATCATCGGCCCGCGCGAGATCCAGGTTCGGGTCCGGGCCGGCGAGTCGCCCCAGGACCTCGCCGACGCCCACGGCATGACCCTCGAGCGGGTGCTGCGGTTTGCCGGTGCGGTGATCGAGGAGCGGCACCGGATTGCCGGCGAAGCACGGCGCGCCCGCGCGCGCCGCAGCAATTCGGACGGTACGGAGAACAAGGTCGTCATGTTCGGCGAGGCCGTCGACGACCGGTTCATCGCGCACGGCATCGACGCGGCATCGGTCACCTGGGACGCCTGGCGCCGCGAAGACGGGGAATGGGTCATCGCGGCCACGTGGCTCGGCGGCGACGGCACCCACAGCGCCCAATGGCTCTTTCACCGCGGCTCTCGGTCGGTCACGCCGATCGACGACACCGCGGCGGACCTGCTCAGCGACCGGCCGATCCGCCCGATCGCCCGGCCGGAGCCCGTCCGGCCCAGCCTGGTCTCGGCGCCGCCGCTCGCGCCCGGGATCGTCGCGTTCCCGCCGATGCCCGATGCGCACACCGCTCCTGTCCCCGTCCTCGAAGAGGTCTACGACCAGGACGCGGCCCCCGATGGCCCGCGCAACGTCCCGCCCTTTGTCACGCCCGCGGCGGCGGCCTACGAGGCCGCCTTCGACTTCGACGCCCCACCACTGCCGCTGGGCATCACCGACCCCGACAGCCGTCCGGCCGCCGCCCAGAACCTGGGGACGCCGCGCAAGCTCGGGGCCACCCGGCGCGACGAGTCCGAGGAAGAGCGCACCGCGCGGGCCCGGGTGCCGTCCTGGGACGACATCCTGCTCGGGGTGCGCCGCAAGACCGACTGACCGCCGGGGTCGATCAGCCCTTGAATTGAAGTGCGCTTCATGTTCTAGCGTCGACGTGGTGCGCGCGTCCTCCAGCAGCGAAACTCGTTCGCTCCTCGTCGGTGTCAGCCGTACCGTCGGTGGACGTGAGTGACGCCGCCGATACCAAGCGGGTGACGGGGGAGCCGGGAACCCTCGTCACCCTGCTCCGGCTGCGTCGATGGGCCCGTCCGCACCGCCGCGCCATCATCTTCATGCTCGCCGCGGCCACTGGGGCGATGCTCGCCCAGGCGCTCGTCCCACTCGTCGTCGGCCGCGTCGTCGACGGCCCCATCCGGCATCACGACACCGCCGGTCTGTGGGCCCTGAGCGGTCTCGCGCTCCTGTTCGGACTGGCCGAGGCGGGACTGTTCTTCGCGCGCCGCCGCGCGATGGCGGTGGCCGCGCTCGGCGTCGAGACCGACCTGCGCCGCGACCTCTTCGCACACCTGCAGCGCCTGCCAGTGGCGTTCCACGACCGATGGCCCTCCGGCCAGCTCCTCTCGCGGTTGACCACCGATCTGTCCACGCTGCGCCGGTTCATCGGCCTCGCCGCGGTGTTTCTGCTGGCCGATACGGTCACGATCGTCGTCGTCGTGGCCCTGCTCATCAACATCCAGTTCTGGCTGGGACTGATCGTCCTGATCTCGATGGTGCCGCTGCTCGTCGGCACTCGGCGCTTCGAGCTGCGCTACAGCCGGGACGCGCGCCGGGCGCAGGACCTCACTGGCGACCTCGCCACCTCGGTCGAGGAATCCGCGCTCGGCATCCGGGTGATCAAGGCGTTCGGCCGGCGCCCGCACATGCTGGCCGGCTTCAGCGCCGACGCCTCGCGGCTGCGCTCGGCCGAGCTCACCAAGATCCGCACGCTGGGCCTGTTCTGGGCCTTGCTCGAGGGTCTGCCGCAAGTCATTCTCGCGCTCGTCACGGTCGGCGGCGTGTACGCAACCGCGCACCACGCGATCACCATCGGCCAGCTCGTCGCCTTCGTCGCCCTGTACCTGCAGCTCGTGTGGCCGATCATCATGCTGGGCTGGTTGCTCGCCCTCACCGAAGAGGCGGGCAGTGCCTGCCGCCGGATCTTCGAAGTGCTGGACACGGAATCGGGCATCCTCGACCCAGTGACGCCGGTGACCGCCGAGCGCGGCACGTCACTCGTGTTCGAGGACGTCCATTTCCACTACGAGGGCTCCGACGTCGACGTGCTGCGCGGGGTCGACCTCGAGCTGCGGGCGGGCGAGACGATGGCCCTGGTCGGCGGCGTCGGCTCGGGCAAGACGACGCTGACCGCACTCGTGCCGCGGCTTTACGACGTCACAGGTGGACGTGTCCTGATCGGCGGCGTCGACGTGCGGGACCTGCGCCTCGACCAACTGCGCCACACCGTCACCACCGCCTTCGAGGACGCCACGCTGTTCTCGGCCAGCGTGCACGAGAACCTGACGCTGGGCCGCGCCGGAGTCAGCGACGACGACGTCCGCGAGGCGATCGCGGTCGCCCAGGCCGACTTCGTCTACGGCCTGCCCTACGGCCTCGACACCCGGATCGGCGAGCAGGGGCTGTCGCTGTCCGGTGGTCAGCGCCAGCGTCTCGCGCTCGCCCGGGCCGTCCTCGGCCGCCCGCGGGTGCTCGTCCTCGACGACCCGCTGTCGGCCCTCGACGTCCACACCGAGGCGCAGGTCGAAGAGGCGCTGCGCCGCGTGCTCGCCGGGACGACCGCGCTCGTCGTGGCGCATCGGCCGTCCACCGTGCTGCTCGCCGACCGGGTCGCGCTGCTGGCCGACGGCCGGATCGCCGCCGTCGGCACGCACAGCGAACTGCTGGCCCGGGTGCCGGCCTATCGCGCGCTGCTCGCGCAGACGTCCGAACTCGAGGGGGTGAGCTGATGACCGACGTCATTGAGTCACCGTCCGATCCGACGACGTGGCGGGGCAAGCTCACCCCCGACGAGGCCGCCAAGGCTCAGGCGCAGGACGACATCGCCCATGGTCTGAAGCTGCGCGCCGACGGCCGCCGATTGCTGGCCGAGCTCGTCCGTCCGTATCGCCGCCGGATCATCCGCGTGCTGCTGCTCGTGCTCGCGCAGGTGGCGGCGACGATGGCGGCGCCTTGGCTGGTGGGCGTCGCGATCGACGACTCGCTGCCCGACGCGCGGCGCGGCGACTACACCTCGCTGACCGTGGTTGGCGTGGCACTGCTCGCGGCCGCTCTGCTCTCCGGGCTGCTCCGCTCGATCTTCGTCGTGCGCAGCGGCGTGATCGGCCAGGACATCCTGTACGACCTGCGCCGCCGCGGCTTCGACCACGTCCAGGCGCTGTCGGTGGCCTTCCACGAGCGGTTCACATCCGGCCGCGTCATCTCCCGATTGACGTCCGACGTCGACACGCTGACCGAACTGCTCGACAGCGGGCTGGACGGCCTGCTCACCGCGCTGTTCAACAGCACCGCGATCGCCGTCCTGCTCGTGCTGCTCGACCTGCCGCTCGCCGCGATCGCGCTGGGCTCGCTCGTCCCGCTGTGGCTGCTGTACCGGTGGTTCTCGCCGCGCGCCGCGGTGGCGTTCCGGCGCACCCGCGAGACGGTGGCGACGATGATCGTCAGCATCGTCGAGACGTTCAACGGGATCCGCGCGGTGCAGGCGTTCCGCCGCGAGAAGCGCAACGACGCGATCTTCGCGGCGCTCAATGACGGCTACCGCGAGGCGAACCGGCACACGTTCAACCTGCAGGCGTATTTCATCCCTGGCACCGCGCTGATCGGCAACGTCGCTACCGTCGCCGTGCTGCTCGTCGGCGGGTATCGCGTGTCCAACGGCGGCCTCGAGCTCGGCGTCCTCACGTCGTTCCTGCTGTATCTGCGACAGTTCTACGACCCGATGGAGGACGTCGGAATCTTCTACAACTCGCTGCAGTCGGCGACCGCCGCGCTCGAGAAGATCGCGACTGTGCTGGCCGAGCCGCCGGGCGTGCCCGAACCGGAGGACCCCACGCCGCTGCCGCCGCCCATCCGCGGCGCGGTCTCGCTGCGCGCCGTGAGCTTCGGCTATCGGCCCGACCGTCCGGTCCTGCCCGAGCTGTCCCTCGAGATCCCCGCCGGGCAGACCGTCGCACTCGTCGGTGCTACCGGCGCGGGCAAGACCACGATCGCCAAGCTGATCTCGCGGTTCTACGACCCCACCGCGGGCGTCGTCGCCCTTGACGGTGTCGACCTGCGCGGCATCGCCGACGCCGACCTGCGCAACGCGGTCGTGATGATCACCCAGGACGGCTTCCTGTTCTCCGGCTCGGTGGCCGACAACATCGGCTTCGGCCGGCTCGGCGCCACCCGGGACGAGGTCGTCGCGGCGGCCAGTGCCGTGGGCGCGCACGAGTTCATCAGCGGCCTGCCCGAGGGCTACGACACCGATGTCCGCAAGCGCGGCGGGCGGCTCTCGGCTGGGCAGCGGCAGCTGGTGGCGTTCTCTCGTGCGTTCCTGGCCGACCCGGCGGTGCTCATCCTCGATGAGGCGACGTCGTCGCTCGACGTGCCCACCGAGCGCGCCGTCCAGCGGGCGCTGCGGACCGTCCTGGCCGAGCGGACCGCGCTGATCATTGCGCACCGGCTGTCCACGGTCGAGATCGCCGACCGGGTCCTCGTCCTGTCCGACGGTCGGGTGATCGAGGACGGTTCCCCGGACGATCTCGTCGCCTCAGGCGAGGGCCATTTCGCCAGCCTGCACTCGTCGTGGCGGGACTCGCTGGTCTGATCCGCGGCCCCAGCTACGCTCGGTCGATGCGGGGGTTGACGAGGACGCTGGCGGCCATCGCGGCCATCGCATTGGCTGGCACGATGACCGCTTGCTCCAGTGACAGTAAGAGCGGTCCGAAAACGGTCGCCCAGCTGAAGACCATCACGAGCGGGACCACGACCGTGCGGCTCGACCCGTCCTTCCCGGCCGCTCTGGGCGGGCCGGCCCTCACCCCCACCGCGTTCGGCACGGCGAAGATCACGAAGTCGGGGTCCGCTACCGAATTCGTCTTTCCGGTGACCGGGGGCAACGTCACGCTCGACGATGCCGGCGACGTCCGCGGCGAGATCGCGCACAAGGGCAGCGGCCTCACCTTCGCGTCGGGCGGAACCGAAGCGACCGCGAAGGACTTCGTCATGCACCTGGGCAACGACCCGAACCTCACCGCCGAGATCGACCTGAACGGCGCGGTGGCGTTCAAGAGCCTTCGGCTGTTCGACCTCGACACGACGACGATGACCGCGCCCGCGATCAAGAACGGCGTGGCGACCCTGCCGGGTGTGACGATCTACCTGTCGTCGGTTGCCGCGACGGATCTCAACGTGGCGCTGAACACGACGACGCTCGCCGGTGGCAAGACGGTCAAGATCGGCACGGCGACGATCGAGGCCACGGGCAGCTGACCGGCCCCGCCCTTTCCGGTCAGGTCAGGTGGGCGAAGGCCACGGCGGCGGCGGTGGCGACGTTGAGCGAGTCGACGCCCGGTGCCATCGGGATGCGTACCCGGACGTCGGCCGCGGCCAGCGCGGCGGCAGACAGGCCGGGCCCTTCGGCGCCCAGCAGCAGCGCCCAGCGCTCCGGCGGCACGACGTCGCGAAGCGCCGCGGCCGAGCGGTCCGGCGTCATGGCGAACACCTCGAAGCCGTGCTCGTGCAGCATCCCGAGCGATTCCGGCCACGGATCGGGCAGCAGCGCGAACGGCACCCGCAGCGCGTGCCCCATCGAGACCCGAACGCTGCGGCGGTAGAACGGGTCGGCGCAGCGCGGGTCGAGCAGGACCGCGTCCACCCCGAATGCCGCCGCGTTGCGGAACAGCGCGCCGAGGTTCTCGAAGTCGTTCAGCGCCTCGAGGACGGCGACCCGGCGGGACCGCGCGAGCAGTTCGGCCGGATCGATGGGGTCGGGCCGGTCAGCCGCGGCCAGGACGCCGCGCGTGACGCGAAAGCCGACGACGTCGGACAGCGCCCACTTGTCGACGGCGTAGGCCGGTACGTCCAGGTCGGTCAGCGCCCAGCGCAGCGCTTCGATGCGGGCCGGCACGCCGAGCACCGCGCGCACGCGCAGCGGCGACGACGCCAGCCGCTCGACAACGTTCACGCCCTCGGCGATGACGATCCCGCGGCGGTCGGGGCGGACGTCGGCGTCAGTCAGGTCGCGGAAGTCGTCGAGGCGAGGATCGGCGGGATCGCCGATCTTGACGACGTGCATACCGTTACCGGCCGCCGGCGAGGACGAGCACCAGGGCGATCGCGGCCGGGGCACCCTGGACCAGCAGAATCCGCTTCGAGACGGTCAGCCCGCCCGCCAGCGCGGCGACCAGGACGCAGATCAGGAAGACGAGCTTGATCTGGTAGCCGGCCGCCGGATTGGTGACGATGCCCCAGACCAGGCCGGCGGCGAGGAAGCCGTTGTAGACGCCCTGGTTCTTGGCCAGCGCGGCGCTGATCTCGGCCTCTTCGGCCGTGGTGTTGAAGATCTTGCGGCCCTGCGGCTTCGTCCACAGGAACGCTTCGAGGTACAGGAACAACAGATGCTGCAGAGCGACGACCGCGGTGACGACATCGGCGACGATCTGCGCGGCGCTCACATCCGGAACGCTAGGACCGCCGACCCGGGATGCGCGCCCGACGCGCCGCACACCGCTTGAGGGCTATCCCCCCGGCAGCGCCGGCAGGTGATCAGGCCGCGTTCCGGCGAGTGGTGACGAGTTCGGCGACGTCGGCGACGTGCATGCCACGGTGACGCGCCAGTGCCGCCGCGATCCCGGCCGCGCTCAGCAGACAGATCAGCCCACCACCGATGAGCCCCCACCGCGGACCGGCCGCGCCGGCCAGCCAGCCGACCAGCGGCGCGCCGACCGGCGTCCCGCCCATGAAGCAGATCAGGTAGAGCGACATCACCCGGCCGCGCATGGTGGGCGCAACGCCGAGCTGGATGCTGGAGTTGGCCGCGGTCGTGACCGACAGCATGGCCAGCCCCGTCGGCACCAGCGCGGCCGCCGTCCACCAGAAGTCCGGCATCAGCCCGGAGACGATCTCGGCGATGCTGAACGCCGAGGCCGAGGCGAGCAGGAACAACGCCGACGGCCGCTTCGTCCGGCGAGTGGCCAGAATCGCTCCGCCGCACGCTCCCACCGCGAGCGCCGTCGAGAGCAGGCCGTAACCGCTCGCCCCGCGGTGAAAGACCTGCTTGGCCATGAGGGCGCAGGTGATGGCGAAGTTCAGCCCGAACGTCCCGAGCACGAAGATCAACACCATGGCGAGCATGAGGTCCGGTCGCCGGCGCACATACCGGAATCCCTCGCGCAGCTGCCCGCTGGCCCGTCGCACCGGGGGCGAGGGGAACAGCTCGGACGTGCGCATCATCGCGAGTCCGGCGAGGACCGCCAGGCTGGACGCGGCGTTGGCCACGAACGCCCAGCCGGTGCCGACCGCGGTGATCAGGACGCCAGCCATTGCCGGCCCGAGGATGCGGCCGGCGTTGAAGATCGTCGAGTTGATGCCCACCGCATTGGTGAGTTCGTCGCGTCCGACCATCTCGACGACGAACGACTGACGCACCGGGGTGTCGATCGCGGTGATCAGGCCGAGGACGGTGGCCAGCGCGAGAACGTGCCAGTACTGCACGACCCCGGCGACGTCGAGCACGCCGAGCAACAGCGCAGCGAGCGCCATGGCCGTCTGCGTGACGAACAGGACCTTCCGCTTGTCGAGGCGGTCGGCCAGGATCCCGCCGTAGAGGCCCAGCAACAAGGACGGCCCGAACTGCAGCGCAGTGACGATGCCGAGCGCGGTCCCGGAATTCGTGAGCTCGAGGACCAGCCAGTCCTGAGCGACCCGCTGCATCCAGGTGCCGGTCAGCGACACGAGCTGGCCCGAGGCGTAGAGGCGGTAGTTGCGGACCCGCAGCGAGCGGAACATCCCTACGGAATGGTGCTCTTCGGATGCCTTGGGGGAGTCTGCGGAGACCAGCACCGTCACTGCTCGGCCAGTTTGTCGAGAATGGGGACGACGCGCTGCAGCAGGGCGCGCTCGTCGGCGGTCAACGTAGCGAGGCGACGGGTCAGCCAGGCGTCACGGGACCGGCGTTCGGAGTCGAGCAGATCCGCGCCGGCGTCGGTGATCGCGATGATGGCTTGGCGCCGGTCGGTCGGGTGCGCGTCACGACGGACGAGTCCACGTTCCTCGAGATTCGCCAGCACCTTCGTCATGGACGGGGGCTGCACCCGCTCGCAGTTGGCGAGCTCGCCGGCGCTCATCGGGCCGTGCTTGCGCAGCGTGCCCATGGCCGAGAGCTGGGTCAGCGTCACCGACATGTCCACACGCTGGTTACGTACCAGCCGGGTCAGGCGCAGCAGGGACGGACGCAACAGCGACGCGAGTTCCGCGATCGTGGTCCTGCTCGCCGTCATCACGATAGTTAGTCTACCTAACGAACAGCAGGTATGCCACCCGACAGCCGGCGGGCGAGGCTCACGACGACATCGTTGCGGGCGGGCAGGTCCACGCCGTTCACGCTGTGGATTGGCACCGCGCCACTCAGGCTGCTGGTCCAGAAGGCGGCGTGCGAGATCAACTCGGACAGGTCGAACCCGCGCAGCACGGTCGCTCGGCCCTCGTCCCTGGCCAGGTCGAGCACGGCGCGGCGCGTAACGCCCGGCAGCAGATCGTCGCGCAATGGCGCCGTGACGAGCGTGCCGTCGGATTCGACCAGGAAGACGGTGCCGCGACTCGTCTCGAGCACCGTCCCGTCGGCGGCGACGAACAGCGGAACGCGGTCCCCGGCCTCCGCGTGCGCGGCCCACGAACGGTCGGCCCACTTGTGCCGCCACAGCCCAGCGGGGCGGTCCGTGACGACCACATCGCTCGCTACCGGCGGCGGCTGCGCCGGTGCGACCGTCACATCCACAGTGAGATCCCAGCTGAGGACGACCCGCAGCACCGCCCGCCCGGCCGGTACCGACGCCGCGACAGCCCGGACCCGGTCCGCCAACTCGTCCGGCCCGCCGGCTCCATAGAGTTCACGCGCCGAGCGGTCGAGCCGGGCCAAGTGGTCGGCGAGCCGTACCGGCACCCCGTCCATGCCCAGGATGGTTTCGAGCAGCCCGCCCGCGCGCTGGGCGGCAGTGGGTACGACCTTGGGCGTCAGCTGGGCCGGGGCCAGGCGGGTCCCCGCAGCACTCAGCAGCGGGGCCGCCTTGTGCAGGCATTCGCGCCACTCGAGCATCGGCACACTGTCGGCGGTGATGCCACCACCGACGCCGAGTTCGATGCGACCGTAGGCGATCTCGAAGGTCCGGATGGCGACGCTGAACTCAGCGCCCCAGCACGGGCTCACGAACCCGATCGCGCCGGTGTACGCACCACGGGGCACGGGCTCGAGTTCGGCGATCGCGCGCAGGGCCCGCAGCTTCGGGGCCCCCGTCACCGACCCGGGCGGGAAGGCGGCCCGCAGCAGATCCGCGTCGTCGAGCTGCGTCCCTAGTCGGCCTTCGACCGTCGACACCAGATGCCACACGCCTGGATGCGGCTGCACGTCAAGCAGCGCGGACACCCGCACCGTCCCGGTTTCGCAGACGCGGCCCAGGTCGTTGCGCACGAGGTCGACGATCATCACGTTCTCGGCCACGTCCTTGGTCGACCGGCGCAGGGCCGCGTCGTTGCCCGGGACGTCTCGGGGCAGGGTCCCTTTGATCGGCGAGCTGACCACGTCCGCGCCGAGACGACGCAGGAACAGCTCCGGGCTCATGCTGACGAGCGCGCGCGCCTCCGCGGCGAAGAAGGCACCGTACGCCGGATCGAGCGCCGCGCCGACCGCTGCGAACAGCCCGGCCGGGCTGCCCTCGAACTGCGCGCTCAATCGAGTGCAGACGTTCACCTGGTAGAGCTCGCCGGCCCGGATCAGCTCGATCGCGCGCTCGACCGCAGCCAGATGGTCGACCGCGGGGGGGCCGTCGAATTCACCGACCGTCCAGTCCGGACGGACGTCGGGGCCGCGGAGCAGCGCCGTCCAGGCGGCGAGGCGGATCGTCAAGGCGGTGTCGCGCTCGCCGCTCCACAGCGCCTCGAAATACCACTGCCCGCCCACCCGGCGCAGCACGTGGTCGTGCCACGCCAGCCGGGACGCGCCGTCGAAGCCGAGCCACCCGAACCACCCGCCGCCGACGAAGTCCTCTGGCGCAGCTACGACCGGGACCGGGTCGAGCGAGGTCCGTACTCGCGCTGGATGGGACGTGACGATCGGGGTCCCGCCGGCCCAGTCGCCCCGCAGGCACACCAGCCCGGGCCAGCCGTCGGCCCGGCGCACCAGCTCTTCCGGCGTCGGCCCGGGACCGAGCAGCACCGACAGCGGTCTCACCGAAGTATTCTTCGCGGTATGCCGGACCTGGTGACGCCGCCGCCCGTGCAGATGAACGCCCGGCGCATCGCGGCGGCCGGCACGCTGCTGTGGTTCGTCGCGTTCGTCGTCCTGCTGCCCTTCTACGGCTGGCTGGGTCGCCATGACCACCGGATCTGGCTGTGGACATGCCTCGCGGGCTGGATCCTCGGTCTGATCGGCTGGTCGATCATGGTGCGGCACCGCGCGATGGGGCGCACGCTCTGACTAGTCCGCGGCGGCGGTGATCTCGTCGCCGTCGTCGTAGACGAGTTCGGCCACATCGGTGAGCGGCGCTGCCTCAATCGACGTCTGCGAGTGCGCGCCGCACCCGAACTCGACGCTGACGACCTGGCCGTCACTGTCGACCACCTCGTTGCCGCACACGCCGAAGCCCGCCTGCAGCGACCCGGCCAGGGCGAGGAAGAAGCCGCAGGTGCCGCACCGGGCCGGAGCCTGCCGGGCCATCGGCGTGTCCGGCCCGCGGTCGCCCTCGTACCACCGCTCGGCGGCGTCCAGGCGCCCCTCGCGGGACATGACCTTGTCGCGGCCCAGGCCGAGTTCGAAGGCGACGGTCTCGACGGCCGGGTCGTCGGAGGCGAGGTAGGCGGGGACGAGGCGCGGGTCGGCCGGGGGCGGGGGCAGCAGATCACCCGGCCCGAGATCACCCGGACGCACCCGCTCGTCCCAGGGCACCCAGGTCGGCGCGAGTAGGGCGCCGTCGCCCGGTAGCAGCACGACCTCGTCGACGGTGACCGTCTTGCTGCGCGACACCCGAGCGACGGTGACCGCCCAGTGCCAGCCGACGTAGCCGGGCAGGGTGGCCGCGAAGGCGTGCGTGGCGACCCGCTCGGCCTCGGCGCGCACGCCGACGTGCGCGCCCACCGACTCGGCGCCGACTGCGACCGCCGCGTCACGCGCGACCTCGACGGCGGCGGCCAGAACGGCGTCGGGAGCTGACGGCGGGGCCGGCGCCCTGGGTGCAGGTTGCGCGGCCGGCTCGGCGGTCAGGACGTCGCCGGGCTCGGCGCTCGACTGGTCCGACGTTCCGGCTTCGGGGGTCTCGGGGCTTGTCACCCGCTGATTCTCTCACCGTCGCTCGGGTAGCCGGTCGCCGTGGTGAGGCAGGATGGTCTGCGTGGCCAAGGGCAGTGACGGCAAACCGCGCAAGCGGCTGTCGAAGTCCGGTCACATCAGCTACCCGCCGCGGGTGATTCCGCCCCCGCCGCCGCCGCCGCGCTACCCAGACCAGCCGTACTACCCGCCACCGCCCGTCGACCCGTATGGGACGCCCACCTACCACCAGGGAGGCCCCCCACCAGTTGGTGCGCCGCCGCCCGTCGAGCGGCCCGGTGCCACCACGGCCAGCAGCGCCGCGATGCTCATCGGCCGGGCCGCGCTCAGCGGCACCAATCGAGCGGCCCGCACGGTGACCCGCAAGGTGATCACCGCGAGCAAGTCCGACGGCGCCGAGGAATCCGGCCTCACCGCGCTGATCTGGAACCAGGTGCTCAGCTACGGCACCGACGCCATGATCACCGTCGCGCTGGCCGGCACCGTGTTCTTCGGTGCGTCGGCCGAGGCCCAGCGGGGCAACGTCCTGCTCTACCTACTGATCACCATGGCACCGTTCGCGGTCGTCGCGCCGGTCATCGGCCCCGCGTTGGACCGGCTCCAGCACGGGCGACGTTGGACGATGGCCGGCACCGCGATCGGCCGCGCGGTCCTGGCCGTGATCATGGCCGGGCACCCGACCGAGCTTCTCATTCTCTACCCCTGTGCGCTGGGTTCGCTGGTGTTGTCGAAGGCCTATGGGGTGGTCCGCGCGGCGGCCGCGCCGAGGTTGGTGCCGCCGGGCATGACGCTCACTGCGGCGAACGCGAAGCTGACGATCTTCGGACTGGGTTCGACGATCGTGCTCGGCGGCCTCGTCGGCGTCATTATCAAGGTCACCGGCTCGTACAGCCTCGGACTGCTGGTGACGGCCGCCGGTTTCGCGACCTGCGCCGTCTTTGCGTTCAAGCTGCCGCCGCAGGTCGACTCCTCCTCGTCCGCGGCGCGGCACCCGCAGGAGCCGAGGCGGCCGCGCAAGCAGGACCGCGTTCCGCCGCTGAGCCGCCTGCAGTCCTGGGCGCGCAAGGGCTTCGATCCGCACCTGGTGATCGCGCTGCAGGGCGAGTCCGTGCTGCGCCTGCTGTCCGGCCTGCTGACCATCTATCTGGCGTTCTACATCGAGACGACGTCGCACGGGCTGACTGGCGTCCTGAAACTGGCGCTGGTTATCGGCGCCGCCGGTGTGGGCAACTTCGCGGGAACGGCGATCGGTACCCGGCTGCCGAGGTCCAAGCCGGAACTGATCATCGTGATCTCCACTTGTACGGCCGGGTTCGTGTGCATCCTGGTCGCCATCACGTTCTCGCCCGCGTTCGCTGCTACCGGCATGTTCATCTGCGCGGTCGCAAACGCGCTCTCCAAGATCGCCCTCGACGCGTTGATCCAGCAGGACGTGGTCGAGACGCTGCGCTCCAGCGCGTTCGCCCGATCCGAGACCTTCCTGCAGCTCGCCTGGGTCGTCGGAGCCGCGATCGGAGTGGGCCTGCCGAGCGGGCCGGGCGACGGCGCGATCGGCTTCGTCGTCGGCGGCGTCGTCACCACAGCCGTCGGGGCGGTCGTTGCCCTGCGCATCCGGGCCACGACGAAGCCGGACTCAACTCTCTGGCGCGATCGGCCGGGTGAATCCGGGCGGCCGGTGCCCCGTGGCGTCGACCGCGGCCCATGAGATTCCTGATCGTCACGGCGGTTGCCGCCGAGTGCGAGGCGATCGCGGCCGCCCTGCCGCCGGGATGTCGGGTCGAACTGGTCGTCGGCGGTGTCGGGCCCGCGGCCGCGGCCGCCGCGACGTCCGCATCGCTGGGCGGCGTCGATCTGGTGTTGAGCGCGGGGATCGGCGGCGGGTTCTTCCCGCTCCGGCCCGGCGACGTCGCGGTCGCGTCGTCGATCGTGTTCGCGGATCTCGGCGCCGAGACCGCGGACGGGTTCGTCCCTGTCTCGGAACTCGGCTTCGGCGGCGAGCGCTATGACGTCGCGCCCAAGCTCGCGGTCGAACTGGCCGAACGAACCGGCGGGCACCTGGGGACGGTCCTGACCGTCGCCACGGTGACCGGCACCGCGGCCACCGCCGGTGCGCTGTTCGGTCGGTTTCCGGACGCCGTGGCCGAGGGTATGGAAGGCGCGGGCATCGCGGCGGCGGCGCAGTTGCGCGGCGTGGCCTTCGGGGAGATCCGCGCCATCAGCAACTCGGTCGGCCCGCGGGATCGGGATGCGTGGCTGATTCCCGAGGCCCTCGCGGCACTGGGACGCGCCATCGCCGCTGCTGTCACGGAGGACCTTCGATGAAGATCGCTTACTCCCCATGCCCCAACGACACGTTCGTCTTCCACGCGTGGGCGCACGGGCTGATCGAGGGCGCGCCGCCGCTGGACGTCACGTTCGCCGACATCGACGTCACCAACACTGCGGCCGAGCGCGGCGAGTACGACATCGTCAAGGTGTCGTATGCGGCGCTGCCCTGGCTTCTCGACCAGTACGCCCTGCTGCCCAGCGGAGGCGCGCTCGGCCGGGGGTGTGGGCCTCTCGTCCTCACCCGCGGCGAACTGGACGGGTTGGACGGCCGGACGGTCGCGGTGCCGAGCGAGCGCTCGACGGCCTACCTGCTGTTCCGGCTGTGGGCGGCCGGCCAGCGTCCGGCGCGCATCGACGTGGTGCCGTTCGCGTCGATCATGCCTGCGGTCCGGGACGGCGCTTACGACGCCGGTCTGGTGATCCACGAAGCGCGGTTCACGTATCCGTCCTACGGGCTGAGCGCGCTCGTCGACCTCGGCGAGTGGTGGGAAGGCGACACCGGACTGCCGATCCCGCTCGGGGCGATCCTGGCGCGCCGCTCGCTGGATGTCGCCGCCCTCGGACGCGCGGCGCGGGCGTCGGTCGAACACGCCTGGGAGCACCCGGCCGCATCGGCCGCCTACATCGCGGCGCACGCGGACGAGATGTCGCCGGACGTGCAGCACCGGCACATCGCGCTCTACGTCAACGAATTCACCCGCGACCTGGGCGACGAGGGCTACGCCGCCGCGAAGGCCCTACTCGACCGCGCCCACGCGGCCGGCCTCACCCCCAGCAGCCCCAGCCTGCGTTAATGCGCCGTAGGAGCGCCGTTGCCGATCTTCCTGCGGGTGGAGCCTCGTCACGCACTATGCGCAGGAAGATCAACTATCGGCGCCGGATCCTCGGCGATCTTCCTGCGCCCGGAACCTCGGCGATCTTCCTGCGCCCGGAACCTCATCACGCACTATGCGCAGGAAGATCAACGATCGGCGCGGGATCCTCGGCGATGTTCCTGCGCCCGGAACCTCATCACGCACTAGGCGCAGGAAGATCAAGGATAGGATCAGATTAGGCGTCCAGGTTGTCGGCGAAGGCGCGCAGGAGGCCGGCGATCTTGCGGGCCTCGGCTCGTTCCGGGTAGCGCCCCCGGCGCAGCGAGTTCGACGTGCTGTCGAGCAGCTTGATGAGGTCCTCGACGAGCGGCGCCATCTCGTCGGCCGGCTTGCGGACGTTGCGGACGACGGACGGCACCGGGTCGAGCACCCGCACCTGCATGGCCTGGTTGCCCTTACGCCCAGAGACCACGCCGTACTCGACTCGCGTCCCTGCCTTCAGCTCGGTCAGACCGTCGGGCAGCGCGTCGCGGTGGACGAAGACGTCCTCGCCCTGGTCGTTGGATAGGAAGCCGAAACCCTTGTCCGCGTTGAAGAACTTCACCTTGCCGGTAGGCACCGGAGACTCCTCGATAGTGGACTGAACGCAGGCAAGGCACCGCGGCAAGCGGTGCCTCGTGTGCACCAGGCTACTGCCCAGCGTCCACGGATTCATCAGCCAGAACCTGCCGATCGTGAGACGACCATGCCCGCCGACGATCGGGACGCACGCGGAGCGGGTCGGGCCGGATCAGACGGATATACTGATCCGTCCAGGTTCAGCGAGAAGGGCACCTCATGGCTGGCACCGCGCCTCGTCTTCCCGAGCAGTTCCGCAGCGCCCCCCACGCGATCGATTTCAACGTCTCCGAGCTCGTTTCCGACGCAGCCGGCGCCCACTCGCCGTTCGGCGACACCCAGTTCCCGCTCCCGATCGACAAGTTGCTCTACCACCACCCCGGGCTGAAAGATCGCCCCCATCTTGCCGACGGGCGCTGAACACCCCGATTGTGGCCGCATTGCCTGTCTCGTCTGCCGACGGCGATCAGTCGACGCCTGCGCCGCCCCCGTCGAGGCCGACGTCGCTCACCGACTGGCTGCGCGCACGAGGCGACCGCCAGCTCGCCCGCCTGCTGCGGCTGCGCCCCGATCTGGCCCTGCCCGCCCCGCCTGACCTCGCCGCCCTGGCCGCGCGGATCGGCGTGCGCACGTCGACCCAGCGGGCGGTCGACAGTCTGGACGCCTACGCGCTGCGGGTGCTCGAAACGCTCGTCCTGAACGCCGGAGACGACGGCACCGTCGAATCGGCGAATCCCGAGGGCATCGACGCCTTGTTCGACCTCGCCCTGGTGTGGGGAGACCCTGACCTGCTGCATCTCACGTCGACCGTGCGCGAGTGCGTCGGGCCCTACCCGGCCGGGCTGGGTCGGCCCGCTGGGCTGCTGCTCGCGTCGGTGCCTGACCTCCAACTGGTCCCGGTGCTGCGCAGCCTCGGGCTGCCGCCGGCCGGGCAACCTCGGGCCGGCGCATCCGTCGCCGCGGTCCTGGCCGACCCGGAGCGCGTGACCGACCTGATCGCCGAGGCCGAGCCGGCCGAGCTGGAGGTCCTCGAACGTCTGGCCGAGGGGCCTCCGGTCGGGACGGTCCGCAATACCCGCCTGGCCGCCACCGAGGTCGAGCTCACGCCTCCACACAAGCTGATCAACCGGGGCCTGCTCATCCCCATCGACACCCAGCGCGTCGAGCTGCCCCGCGAAGTCGGTCTCGTCCTGCGCGACGACATTGTCGGGATGACACCCTCCGAGCCTCCGGAGATTCGACTCGTCACCCGCGAGCCGGCCGAGCTGGACCGGCTCGGGACGACCGCGGTCCGCGAGATGCTTCGCCTCGTCGACACGCTCGCGGACTCCTGGACGGCCCACCCGCCGCCGCTGTTGCGCTCCGGCGGTGTCGGCGTGCGCGACCTGCGCCGCACTGCCCGCGACCTCGGCGTGGACGAGGCCACCACCGCTCTCGTCGCCGAGGTCGCCTACGCGGCGTCGCTGGTGAACTCGACCAACGGCCCCGAACCGGTCTTTCTGCCGAGCACCGAGTACGACGTCTGGCACCATCGCGACACGGCGCAACGCTGGATCGTGCTGGCCGCGGCCTGGCTGGCAATGACCCGCCAGCCCAGTCTGGTCAACCAGCGCGGCGACCGCGACCGCGTGATCACGGCCCTGGGCCCGGACGCCGAGCGCGGCACGATCCCGGCCCTGCGCCGGCAGGTGCTCGACACGCTCGTGGGGCTGCCGCCCGGGTCCTCGCCCGGCGAGCGAGCCGACGTACTCGCGCTGCTCGCCTGGCACCAGCCGCGGCGCGCGACGGGCCAGCGTCCGCTCGCGCAGGCGATCCTGTCCGAGGCGGACCGGCTGGGCCTGACGGCGGCCGGCGGGCTCACCGGCTACAGCCGCACCCTGTTGGCCGGCTCGCCCGGCGCCGCCGAACACGCGCTGACGCACGCCCTGCCCGATCCGGTCGACCACTTCCTCGTCCAACCCGATCTCACCGTCGTCGTGCCGGGCCCGCCGAACACCACGATCAGCACCGAGCTGGGACTCGTCGCCGACCTGGAGTCCACCGGCGGCGCGAGCGTCTACCGGATCACCGAGCGCTCGGTCCGGCGCGCTCTGGACGCTGGGCGCAGCGGCGAACAGCTGGCCCGGTTCGTCACCGACTACTCCCGGACGCCGGTCCCGCAGGCGTTGCAGTACATGATCGACGACGCGGCCCGGCGGCACGGCGTGCTGCGCGCCGGCGCCGCGGGCGCCTACCTGCGCTGCGACGACGAGGCTCTGCTGTCGCGCGTGCTGGCCGAGAAGGTCGCGGCGACGCTGAATCTGCGGCTGATCGCGCCCACCGTGCTCGTGTCCGACGCCCCGGTGAGCCGAGTGCTTGACGCGCTGCGGGACGCCGGGTACGCCCCGGCGGCCGAGGCACCGGGCGGCGACCTCATCACGCTGACCTTCGATGCGCCGCGAGCGTCCACCCGTCCGCCGCCTCGGACGATGACCACCCGGACGGCGGGCGACTCCGACGCTCAGCTCGTCGAGCTCGTCCGACGCATCCGATCCGGGGACGAACTCGCCAAGCTCGGGGCCCGAGTTCACCCCATCGCCGCCCAGGTGCCCGGCGTCACGTCGGCGGCCACGATGGAGCTGCTGCGCCAGGCGGTCCGCGAGGACCGCGAGATCTGGCTCGGTTACGCCGACCCCGACGGGACGGCGAGCGCTCACACGATCCAGCCGATCTCGCTCGCCGCCGGAACGGTGCGCGGGTACGAACGCGGCCGCGCCGGCCTGGTCTCGTACCCCGTGCACCGCATCACCGCCGTCCGGTTGCTGGACGAGACCGACGACGACTGACCGCATTGACGGTCAGGGCGCAGGTTTGACGTTCTGGTTGCGGCTGAACAGGTTCGTCGGGTCGTACTGACGCTTGAGCCGTGCGAGCCGGTCGTAGATCTCCGGTCGATAGGCGGCGCGCGCTCGATCCGCGTCGGTCTCGGCTTCGAAGTTGACGTAGGCGTTGGCGAGCGAAAGCGGGGCGAGCGCGGCCGAGGCGTCCCGGACGGCCGCGATGTGGGTCGCGTCCTCGGCCGGGTCGGTCCACGTCCCGATCAAGTTGTACGTGTAGCCGGCCGCCCGTCCGCTGAAGGACGACATCGCGGTGCCGACCCGGCCGACAGCGCCGGCGAGACCGGCGATGCGCTCCGGGCTGGCGTCGACCAGGTCGAGTAGCCGCAGGATCAGCCGGTCGGCCAGAGGCCGGGTGTCCCGCGAGGCCATCACGATCCCGGCGGCACGGATCATCCCGGCCAGTCCCTCCAACGCCCGGTCCTTCACGACCGGGTGCTCCTGCATGCACCGGCTCAGGTTCGGCCGATCGAGGCGAATCAGCGCCGTCGGCATGGTGGCGACGTTGGCGACGCTGCGGTTGCGTTCGACCGCGAAATAGCCGGGCTCACCGAACGTCATGCCCGGCCCGTGCACCAGATGGACGGTCTCCCGACCCTCGACGTCCAGCACGAAGTCCTTGACCTCGCCGGAGAGGACGACGTAGACCTCCTCGGCCGGATCCGCGACGTGCCACGTGTACTCGCCGCGGACGAGGGTGCGGGTCGCTGCAGTCGCCGCGAGAGGCGCGAGCTGCTCGCTGCTGAGGTCCTCGAACAGGTACGACCGGGCCAACCCGCTCAGGAGGTCAGGAGGCGTTCAGGACGCGTTCGCACGGCGCCAGTGTGCAACAGCACGTGCCGGGAATGGCCGATTCTCACTGGAACAGGCGCGCGGCCGCCCGTGTTTGCGACAATGGACAGTCGCCCTAGCTACCGGGAGTGTGTGCGTGACCGACGGACCGTTGATCGTCCAGTCCGATAAGACCTTGCTGCTCGAGGTCGACCATCCGCTGGCCAAGGAGGCTCGTGCGGCAATCGCGCCATTCGCCGAGCTCGAGCGCAGCCCCGAGCACGTCCACACCTACCGACTCACGCCACTGGGCCTGTGGAACGCCCGCGCGGCAGGCCACGACGCCGAGCAGGTCGTCGACGCCCTGGTGCGTTACTCGCGCTACGCCGTACCGCACGGGCTGCTCGTCGACGTTGCCGACACGATGGACCGCTACGGCCGACTGCAGCTCGCCAAGCACC
>JAVHVH010000030.1:0-18395 GCA_032160665.1 Pseudonocardiales bacterium | reverse complement strand
CGGCGTCGATTCCCGAGGAAAGGTTGACCATGTCAGTGCAACTCAACCCGTATCTCAGCTTCCGCGACAACGCGCGGGAGGCCATGGAGCTCTACCGCTCGGTGTTCGGCGGCGAGCTCACCACCAGCACGTTCGCCGAATTCCACGCCAGCGACGAACCGGACGAGCAGGACAAGATCATGCATGCCCAGTTGGCCGGCGACAACGGCCTGGTGCTGATGGCGTCAGACACGCCGAACCGCATGGAGTACACGCCCGGCACCAACTACTCGATCTCGCTCAGCGGGGACGACGACGCCACGCTGCGCGGATACTGGACCGCGCTGTCCGCGGACGGCACTGTCACAATGCCACTGAACAAGGCACCGTGGGGCGACACATTCGGCATGTGCATCGACAAGTTCGGCGTCAGCTGGATCGTCAACATCGCCGGTTCGTAAGGACGATCTGGTCCAGTCGCACGACACCAGTCCTCCCGGAGCGCGTTGCTCGACACGAAGTTGGGCCGCGAGTGACTCAGTAAATCGGCGTCCTCAACCGGCTATTTCTCGCGCGGGTCGTGTCGCCGGCATCGATCATTACGGTGTCGGTATGGAGTGCCGGATCAACGAAGTCCTGGTCCATTACGTCGAGCATGGCAGTGGGGTGCCGCTGGTCGCGCTACACGGTGCCGGTGTTGATCATCGCGAGATCGAGGCGGCGATCGAGGCCATCGTTCCCAGCGCGGGTTACCGGCGGATCTATCCGGATCTGCCGGGGATGGGCCTCTCGACGACCGACGGCCTGACCTGCAACGACGATGTGGTGACGCTGCTCGGCGATTTCATCGATCACCTGGGCGGGGGACCGGTGCTGCTGCTGGGGCACTCTTACGGCGCCTACCTGGCTCGTGGGGTGGTCGCACGGCGACCAGAGGCGGTGCTCGGTCTGGCGTTGTTGTGTCCCGTCGCCGAGCGGTCACGAAACGTGCCTGGCCACGACGTGCTTCGCCAGGACGCCGATGCGTACGACGAACTCGAACCTGCGCAGCGGGCGGGGTTCGATGAGTACTTCGTCGCGCGCACGCCGGCTACCGCTCGACGCTACCGCGACCGCGTTGCGCCGGGTACGACGCTGGTGGACGAGGCCGCGCTGGGGCGCATCTTCGCCGGGTGGACGGTCGACGTCGGGTCGAGCGCGTTCTCGGCGCCGACCTTGGTCGTGGCGGGACGACGCGATTCGGTCGTCGGGTACGCCGACGCGGCCGAATTGCTCGAGCGCTACCCGCACGCCACCCTGGCAGTCATCGAGGACGCCGGCCACGCGCTCATGCACGAGCGGCCCGAACTACTCGCCGCGTTGTTCGGCGACTGGCTCGATCGAGCTCGACCAGAAGACGAGTGACCGACCTCGCTGCAACTCATCAGGACGTGACTGACAAGAGAAACCGCCTGCGGTGCCCGAATGACGGGCTGCGGTTGCCCATTGCGTCGTCGTATGACTGACGCGGCGCCTGACCGCACCCACCCTGACCTCTCGCCCATCTTCGCTGAACTTGCGGGGCCTACCGCCTGGCCTGATCGTCGTTGGTAGCGAGGACGAGCACCGTGCTGCGAGGAAGCCTGCGCTCAGCGTTCAGCGGAAGCGGCGAGATTGTCCAGCGAGGACGACAAGCCCGCCGCGTGATCTGCAGCGTTGATCCCGTCGGCGGTAGCCCCACGGCAAGCGCGTCGGAGTCGGTCACCGCGGCGAATACCCTGGTCCGGCGAGGCGCTGATGACTCGGACGGCGGTGTCAGTCCGACTCATCGCGGGCGCGCCGGTAGCGCTCGTAGATCACGCGCGAGCCGAACGTCCTGGTCTCGACCAGGTCTAGCCGAACGTCTTCGGGGCCCCAAGGTGAAGTACCGCGAGGGAATCCGGCGCGGCAATCAGCACACCGGCAACCAGATATCCATGATCACCGTCGGCTGACTCGCGCCCAGCCCCTTCGACGTCTTCGTCGTGCAAACCCGAAGCGCTAGACGCACGGGAACGCCGCGGTCAACGCGCTCTCCTAGCCGATGAGCGGGCGGCGAGGGAGGGTCATCTTGTCAGCGGCCGGAGTTGATGCGGATACTGCCTCGGTGACTGAGGCCCGGCTGCTGCATCGTCAAGACCTGGTCGTTGAGCTGGACCACGGCCAGTTCTACCTGCACACCGCGGACAACGCTCCTGAGCTTGCCGCGATGTTGCTCGGCCGGGCGCAAGATGGGGTCGGCATCGCGCAGGCAGCGGGCCTGGTCGTGGTGACGTCGCCGCATCAGAACAACTTTGCGATGCCGCTATTGGTCGAGGTGTGGGACGGCGAACCCGTCGGTGATCTTGCACAGTGGCAGGAGGCGTTCGAGGCGCATCTCGACGTGGCTGTCGACGGGCTGGTGTATGAGTCGCCGACCATGGACATGGTTGAGATCGAGGTGCCGCAGGGCTCCTACCACGCCTTGATCACCGGCCGCGGCTTTGTCGCTTACGGCTGGCCGGGATCGAGCGAGCCGGGCGACGAGTGGCGCATCTGGTTGTGGCCGTCGGCGGGACCGGCGAACCCGGCCCGGCTACGTCAGTTCACCGGTGCCGATGACGCCGTTGAGGAACCGGACGGTCTCGGTGCAGGCCTGCGCACTGCGGACGGCGTCGAAGGCTACGACGCGTCGCTGGAGGAGCAGCGGGAATCGGACGCTCGCCAGGCCGGGCTGAGGATCGGCGCGGACCTCGATCAAGCGCCCTCGGCGCGGGCACTGTCCGGGCGAGTCGGCACCGCGACCGTCGACGTGATCATTCCGCGCGGCATCGCCGCGGTCTGGCCGTTGATCGCGAACCTCGACATCACCAATATGTCCGGGCCGAATGGGGCGGTCGTCGGCAACGAGTTCAGCATGAGCACCTACGACGGGCAACGGGACGGTTTCGTCGGCACCGATGGCCAGATCGTGTGCCGCTGGACCGAGCTGGACGAGCCCACACGCGTAGCCATGACCTGGACATGGATGGGCCCGCCGCCGGGGACCCAGCTGAGCACCGAACTGAGCACGAAGCAGCAGTACGAGCGGATGCGGGCCGGACTCCTGCCGCGCAACGCCGCCCGGTTCGACCGGCCCGCCCACTTCGCCGTTAACCTCAGCGACCAGAGCCTCGATAGCAGCGAACCTCGTGTCCGCGTGCTGATCCAGCACGCCGATCTCCCCGTCGAGTGGCTCGAGGACATGACCGCGATCTGGTCATCGAAGATCGACCAATGGGTCTACCAGACCAGACCGAAACAGCAGTCGCGACGCTGAACCGACACGTGGCTGCAGGAAAGACGCACTGACATGGCCGCTGTCGAAACTGGCGTCCGACTATGCCGCCGAGCGGTGCGGTGACATCTATGAACCCGCGTCGTCGAATACGGTCGTGATCCATCCCGGAAGTTGAGCGTTGCGCGTGGGATGCATCCCGTTGGCAAGGCGGCCTCGGCGCTGCTCCCACTCCTCCTTGGACACCAGCTCAACGTCGGTTACCGGCATACAAAGCGATGGACCCCTCACGAAAGCGACCATCACTTCGACTCGATGGTCAAACTGATTGACCTCATCAACAACCAACCCTGGCTGACCGGCCAGCAGCCTGTCGGTCGGAGAGTCCTCGCCGGTAAACGTGACGCGATCTCCATCGCGCAGGGGCTTCATGTCCACCATCGTGGCAGCACAGCGCGCGCGTCAGGTATCCGCTCTTGCCGCGGACAGTCGGAAAATCGGGGCTGGCCCGCTAGCTGCTAGGCGATGCCGAACGTCTCGACAACTCGACCGCTCGTGATCACGACTGTCACCCGGTCTGGCCGCAGGTCCGCGGTCATGGCAGCGGGCAGGCCCTGATGTTCATCCGACCCGATCGCGCGGCACCGACCGCCGGCACCTTCGACTTCGACCCGAGCCTCGTCCAACGACAGGCCGAGAAGCCGCTGCATGTCAAAGGCAGGTTTCGTGGTTCTTCCTCAGCCCTCGGTGAACCCGGCCCTGAGCGGGTCACCAGCCGATGTCACGCGAGACCGCGACCCGCGCGGCGATGGCTGGGTCGCGCGCGCTCAGCGGACAACCGACCGGCAGACCGGACGCACTCGCGCTCGTCCCCGACGGCGTTGGCGAGCTTGCCGATGTGCCCGGCGCTGACCCCGTACCGCCGCGACCCGACGCGCACGCGGCAAGCCCGGCGGCCGCGACGACACAGAGGACGGCAACGGTCTGGATCTTCACCTTCGGGAGGCACGCCTTGAGAGGCTGGGTATCGAGACCGAGAGAAACGACCTTTCATGCCGCCGACCGTGCGCGCGGAGGTGCTGGTGGACGATAGTTTGCGATATGGCGCTTGCAGCGCCATAATGGCGCCATGCCGAGTGTGCAGATCAAGGACGTCCCCGAGGACACCCACGCGGTGCTCCGCCAACGGGCGGCGGCGGCTCACCAATCTCTCCAGGAGTACCTGCGCTCTCGACTCATCGAAGAGGCAGCGCAGCCGACGCTGGAGGAAGTGCTGGACCGGGCCGGCGGTCGCTCCGGAGGATCGGTGACCTTGAAGGCCGCCGTCGAAGCGCTGCGGGCGGACCGTGCTCGTCGTTGATGCCAGTGTGCTGGTTGTGGCCCTCGCCGACGATGGCCCGGACGGTGATAGGACACGGGAACGATTACGGGGCGAGCGCCTCGCGGCCCCCGAGTTGATCGACCTCGAAATCTGCTCGGTCCTTCGGCGCCAGAACCTCGCCGGACAGATCGACACCCGACGCGCCGAGATGGCTCTGCACGATCTCGCGGCGATCCCGTTGCAGCGGGCTCGACACGTCGACTTGCTCAGCCGTTGCTGGGAGCTGCGCGACAACATGACGTGCTACGACGCCGCATACGTCGCCCTCGCCGAGGCGCTTCAGAGCACCCTGCTCACGGGCGACCGCCGGCTTGCGCGGTCCTCCGGGCATTCTTGCCCGATCGAGACAATCAAGTCTTCCTAATCCCTGAAGTGGCCGTGGCCGATGGTCGACCTATGCCGATGAGCGCCCTCGTGATCCGGATGATCAATAAGGAGAATTGGTCGTGCCAGCGACCACAACTCCGCCTTGATCAAGTTCCACACCTGCGACCGGATCTAGCCGATGTCCGTGCTGGTCGGGCGAGCGTCCCGCCGTTGGCCGGGCTTTTGGTCGTCGGCGGTCCTTGCCATCACGGCAACATCAGGTGGAACGCCCGGCACCCTGTAGACCGTGTCCGGAGTGCCGCTGCTATCGCCGGGGCACTGCGGAACGAAGCCCCGACCGAGCGCGCGCCCGGGGCTTGGCTGGACAACGTCGTTCCGGCTTTGAGGCGGGGTGTAAGGACGTAGACGAGGCTGACGTAGACGTGCGCACGCCAGGGTCGCCGAGTACCCGCAGTCCCGCATGTCCGGGCTGTTCTTCGAGGCGCACGCCGACATCCCAAGCGGGGCCAGAGTTACGGCCACCGCTGTACACAGGGACCTGCGAGCTCCGCGCGACATGCCCACGTTCTACACGCCCGCAGTCGCGAACTTGTCTCGCAGTCGTGTGCTCGCGTCCCAAACGGATCGGACCGGAAACGCCGCAGACCTTGATGCGACCTTGCGGTTCGACCTGCCGGCCGGGCATGGAGGCACCGACCTGTGTTGGACCCTCTATGTCGATGAGCCGGCTCCCGATGGCGCGCTGATCGGGCACATGCTCAAGCGCGTCAATCAGCTGATCAACGCGAACTTGCGCCACACCTTCGGCCAGCAGCCGAACCGCACTTTCATGGCGCTGTCGGAGCTTGCGTCCGACCATGCCGCAAGTCGATCCCGCTGCGGGGCGAGTGTGCGGCGGCAGTCGCCCAACCCGGTCCGGCGTGCCCATCCCCGAACCCCGCGGCGCACGCGAAACCATTGATTTCCTTTGAGGGCGATATGCGGCTGATGTCGCGCGTGTAAACGCTTGAGAACATTGGGTATCTCGCCTATTCCGCGGCCTTTCGTCATGGAAAGCTCAAGCGGCTCGTCTCCCGCCGGCCAGAGCGGGAGCCTTCCCTTTCCCCCCGAAATTGGATCACGTCTAGTTGTCGTGCGCCCTGGAAAAGAATCGAGACACCTAACCGATGAATTGTTCACCACCAGTCCAGGGATGGCGCTGGAAGAAGTACACCGCGCCCCTGGTCGCTGTGGTCGCAACCGTTGCTCTGCTGGTCGGCGTCACGTCGATGCCAGCTAGTGCTGCTCCCTCCACACCGTCCGCGACGGTGGCGTCCGGGGACGGCTGGACGGTGAAGCAGGTGGCCGGCGGTTACCTCGTCACGCTCAGGCTGGCTTCTCCTTTGCCGGTCAACGACGACGTCCCGGAACTCGTCGCCGACGGCAAGGTCCTCGGCACCGCGACGGAGTCGGCCGACGGGAAATCACTGTCGTTCACCACGACCGATCCGGCCGTCGCCACGGCGCACCAGATCGGCTGGCAGTGGCTGTCCGGCGGCACCAAGGACACGTCATCGGCCAGCACGCCCCCGGCAACCCCGGGGACCGCCAAGCCCAAGTCGGCCAAGCCCTCGAACCCTGCTCCGGCGCTCAGCACGGACCCGGCAACGCCCGGTGCGTTCCCGTACAAGGAGGCGGTCTACAACTTCGGCGCCCAGGCCATTCCGCTGGCCAACATCGGCGGGGTCCGCGGTGAGGTCGAGGGCAAGATCTATCTGCCCACCGCCGGCGGGCCGCACCCAGTGGTGATCTTCCTGCACGGGCGGCACTCCTCCTGCTGGAAGAGCGACCCGACCGCCCCTACGGCCTCCGGCTGGCCGTGCCCGACGGGTTACACCGAGATCCCGAGCTACGCCGGTTACGACGGCGCCGGCGACGTGCTGGCGAGCAACGGGTACACCGTCGTGTCGATCGGGGCTGACGCGATCAACTCGAACGACAACCAGTTGGCGCCCGACGACGGCGCCGTGGCCCGAGGCCAGCTCGTGCTGGACACCCTGACCTGGCTGAAGAAGGCCGACCTCGGACAGTCCGTCACCTTCCATGACACCGCGAAGAACCAGACGCTCAACCTCGACCAGGCGTTGGCCGGCACCGGGATGACGGCCCAGGACCTCGTCGGCACGATGAACTTCTCCGACATCGGCCTGATGGGTCACTCGCGTGGCGGTGAGGGCGTCGTCACCGCGGGCACCCTCAACGAGGCGCTGCCCCACCCGTGGGCGATCAAGTCGGTGTTCGCGCTGGCGCCGATCGACTTCACCCGCGCGACGCTGCCCGATGTCATCACCACGACGTTGCTGCCGTACTGCGACGGTGACGTGTCCGACCAGCAAGGCCAGCACTTCTATGCGGACTCGCGCACCGCGTTCGCCGACAATGTGCAGCGCTCGAACATCTGGGTCATGGGTGCGGACCACGACTATTTCAACGCGATGTGGACTCCGCCCTACCCCAATGCCGCCGACGACTGGGGCACCACCCCCGCGAAGGTGAGCGACCCGGTGTGCGGCCCCGCCGCCCCGACGACGACGCGGCTCACCGCGCCGCAGGAGTTCTCCGTCGGCACCGCCTACATCGCCGGGTTCTTCGAATTGACCCTCGGTGGGCAGACGCAGTTCCAGGCGATGTTCGACGGCACCGGTGCCGAGCCGCCGTCGGTGTCGAGCTTCGCGGATGTGCGCACCGTGGCGCAGCAGCCGGCGACGATGCGCGACGACATCACCTCGTTCGCCGCGACGAGCCCGCTTATCGGCACCGCCGGTACAGCCACTGCGACGGTGTGCGCGGACAAGAACGGCCGCACCGTGCCCGTTCCGCTGCCGTTCTGCACGCTGACGCTGACCAACCAGCAGGTGCCGTACTGGACGCCGGCCGCGTTCGCACCGAACGTGCCGCTCAATCAGATGACCCACCTGACCTGGACGGACGGCACCGGGAAGCTCAATGTCGCTGTCCCGGCAGGAAAGCGTGATGTCTCGAAGTACGGCGAGCTCACCGTCGCGATGTCGCCGGACGAGAACGTCGTGACGGGGACGGACATGACGCTGTCGGTCACCGACGGATCGGGGAAGACGTACAACGCCCCGATGTCGAGCCTGAACCCGAACACGGTCAACCGCATGCCGACCAGCCCGGGCACCACGCTGCTGAACAAGATTGTGCTGCAACAGGCACACGTGCCGACGAGTGTCCTCGCCGCCGCCGGGCTGAACCTGACCGACATCACCCGGGTCAGCTTCACCGCAGCGACCGGCGTCGACGGCACGGCCGCCGGTGGTGTGTTCCTGCAGGATCTCGCGTTCGACAGCAAGGGCATCGGCACGCCGAGCGTGCAGACCAGGCCCACGGTGAACGTCGCCTCGACCGCGGTCGAGGAGGGCAGTGGACCGGGGACGGCGGACGTGGCGGTGTACCTGTCGAAGCCGAGCACGTCGACGATCACCACCTATCTGACCGCGCTCGGATCGGCGACGGGCAAGGCCGGGCTGGCGATGCAGGCACTCACCTTCACACCTGGGCAGACCTGTCAGGCGGTCGCGCTGCCGACCATGGGTGACACATCGCCGAGCGCGACACCGACTACCTCGTACAAGATCGCGGTGTCGAATTCGACGAACGCCGTGCTCGGTAGCCACGACTACGGTGCCCTCCTGATCCGCGAGGACGACGGGGTCACCGGCACCGCGGTTGCGGCACCTGCTGTGGGCGTCCAAGGCGACGTGTGCGCGGAGTACCAGGCGCTCGCAAAGACCGGCGACCTCACGGTGAAGCACACCAAGGTCGCCAGCGGGGAGAGCATCACCGTGACCGGCAGCGGTTACCGCAGCGGTGAGAGTGTCGCCTTCACCATCGACTCCGCATCGCTCGGCAGCGCCATCGCCGGCACGGACGGGACGGTGTCCCTGACCGCGGTGATCCCGAGCTCGGTGGCGTCGACGAACGCGACGATCACCGGTGTCGGGGCTGGTTCGGGTTACACCTCGACCGCGTCGGTGCACGTCGGCAAGACGCAGTAAATGACGGCGGGTACCCGCCGGCCGGACATGTGCGACCCACACGTCTGGGCCGGTGGGCCCGCCGCTTCCATGCGGGACCGTAAACCAAGAGTGCGAACGTTGACAGAGGCGGATGTGGGCGCTTTCACGTATCGGTCCCAAGGGCATCCTCTTTGAGCTGGGGCGGTTCAGCGGACGGGTGGCCGATAGCGTGGACGGAGACTAGCCGGAGGCTCGGGCGGGTGACAGCGAGATGATTGGCGAGGCGCCGGTCGATCCGGAGCTGCGGGAGGCCGGCTTCGAGTGGCTAGGCCTCGCCGAGCACCGTCGGTGACGTGGAGTGGTTCGTTCGCTCGCCGTGGCAGGCGATACCCATCAGCCAAGTCATGCCGTTGACGTGGGAGTGGGTCGTGCCGCAGCTCAAAACCAGGGAGCCGCAAGATGACCCGACGATGAGGCCAACGCCTCGTGACACCGGGTTAGAGCGGGAACTGGTTCGGGCGTTTCCGCATCGCGACGAGTCGTGGATACGTCGTTTTCGCGATCAGGGCGAGTGACCGGCGCGTCAGAATCGCCGTAGTTTCATCTCTCGGCAGCTGTTTCGCGGCGGGTGGAGAACGATGGAAACGGGCCTGGAGCCCTCGTCGATGACTGACTTGGCCGCGGGCCCCGGCAAGACACGCGATCCCGATCGGGTGTGCAATGGCTGGATGGAGCCGACGGGGCTGGCCAGGCTGTGGTCGGCGTTTCCGATCAGAGACCGGCCGCGGCCGGTCGTGCTGCTCGAGCATCCCGCCAAAGTCAGCTCACAGGGCTTTGTCGACGACCGCGCCAAGGTCGCTTGGGGGTCCGGCGCGATCAGGGCCGCGGTACCGGTTCCGGCCGATGTGCTGGCCCGGCTCGGCGGCGACGTCGCGGGCAGTGCTGCTGGTGCGCTGATCATCACCGGCGCAGCGCGGACGCGCGCGTCGTTCCTGACCGATCGCGGTGCACGGGAACTGCCCGCCTTCGAGCTGGAGATTTCCGGCCTGCACGAACCATGCCTGGTGCTCGACCCAGAGGTGCCGGTGTGGTGGCCGCGGGCCGACCAGTGGGACTCGGCCGAGCAGCTCGCCGGCACGGCCGAGGTTGACGGAGATGACCTGACAGTTCATTTCTCTGCCGGCGGCAGCGTGCTGACCGAGTTTGTGCGCGCCGAGTTCGTCGAGCACGAGACCTATGTCGTGGGGAGACCGATCACATTCGAGCGGCCGATGCCGCCCGGCGCCACCGCCATTCCAGCGGCATTGATCGTGCGCACCGTCACCGGCAAGCTCACCCGCCCGCTCGGAGCCCGAGTGCTGGTCAACGAATGGGGCCACCCGCTCCTGGTCACGCGCACATGCCGCGAAGAGACACTGAATTGCATCGGCTGACGCCGGCTTAGTGCGCGCATGGGTGACGTGATCGCGGTGGAGGTCGAACTCGCCGGTGGCGATCGGAGGTATTTCGTCCGGACTCTGCGCCGGGGCCCGACGCGGTTAGTCGTGACTGGCGATCTGGAGCAGGTTCCCGCACGTGTCGTTGAACACTGCGGTGGTCACGGCGCCCATCTGCGCCGGCTCCTGGACGATCTGGACTCCCAATGCTCGAAGCCGCTCGGTCTCGGCGTGGACGTCGTCGACGGCAAAGGATGTGAACGGTATGCCGTCAGCGACGAGCGCTTGCTTGAAGGGCTTGGCGGCCGGATGTTCGTCGGGTTCGAGCACCAGTTCCACCCCGTCCGCGTCCTCGGCCGAGACAACGGTCAGCCAGCGGTGCTCGCCCATCGGGATTTCGGTCTTCTTCACGAAGCCGAGCACCTGGGTGTAGAACCGCAACGCTTTGTCTTGGTCGTCGACCAGGACGCTGGTCAAGTTGATCCTCATGATCACTCCTGTTTGTGGCTGGCTAGCCAGCGCTCGACGATGAGCTGCAGAGGGCTGGTGTCCAGGTGGTGGAATTTGTAGCGGCCCTGCCGCCGCGTCGTGACCAGGCCGGCGGCCTCGAGCAACTCGAGGTGCTGTGAGATGGCCTGCCGGGTCGAGCCCAGTCGGTGCTTGGTGGCGAGGCGGGCGCACAGCTCGAACAGGGTCTGGCCGTCGCGGTCCAGCAGTTCGTCGAGGATCGCTCGCCGGGTCGGGTCGGCCAGGGCCTTGAACATGTCGCCCACCAATCAGACCATAGGCAAGTATTTCCTTGCATGTCAAACGTCCGGTGGGCGGCGACATTCGCCCGCTGATAGCCGCCGTCTGTCCGAGAGCGCATGAAGTCGGTTCGCTGGCGCGCGCTCACGTGGTGCTGCGATCCGGCGCGCTGGTTGAGGCTGAGGCTGGTTGGTTCGCGAGCGGTAGCGGGTTTCAGGCCCGGCTAGGTTCCTCCCACAGGTTCACCGTGCCGCGCACGGTGTGCGAGTCGATGGCGGCGAGTTCCTGATCGTTGAACTCGGTCGAGGCGGTGGCCGCGAGGCTGCTCTCAAGCTGCGCGACGCTCGAGGCGCCGATCAGTGCCGAGGTTACCCGTGGGTCGCGCAGAGCCCACGCGATCGCCATCTGGGCGAGGGTCTGGCCGCGCCGCTGCGCGAGGTCGTTCAGCGCCCTGATGCTGTCGAGGTTCTCCCGGCTCAGCATGCCGGGGTCGAGCGACTTGCCGGCCGCAGCTCGCGATCCCGCGGGGACCGTGTCGAGGTAGCGGTCGCTCAGCAGGCCCTGGGCGAGCGGCGAGAACGCGATGCAGCCGACGCCAAGGTCTGCGACGGTGTCGAGCAGCGACGTCTCGATCCAGCGGTTGAGAATCGAGTACGACGGCTGGTGGATCAGCAGCGGCGTGCCGAGTTCGCGCAGAACCGTGGCAGCCTCTCGGGTGCGCTCGGCCGAGTATGAGGAGATGCCCACGTAGCGCGCCTTGCCCTGCCGGACCGCGGTGTCGAGGGCGCTCATGGTCTCCTCGATCGGGGTGTCCGGGTCGAAGCGATGGTGGTAGAAGATGTCGACGTGATCGAGACTCATCCGAGCTAGCGACTGGTCGAGGGAGTCGAGCAGGTACTTGCGCGAGCCGAGGTCGCCGTAGGGGCCGGGCCACATATCCCAGCCGGCCTTGGTGGAGATGACGAGCTCGCTGCGGTGCCGGGCGAAATCCTCACGCATGATGCGGCCGAAGTTGATCTCCGCGCTCCCGTACGGCGGCCCGTAATTGTTCGCGAGGTCGAAGTGAGTGACGCCAAGATCGAACGCGCGTCGCAGGATGTCGCGCTGCGTCTGCAACGGCCTGTCGTCACCGAAGTTGTGCCACAGACCCAGAGAGACAGCGGGCAACTTCAGCCCACTGGTCCCGACCCGTCGGTAGCTGCCGCGCTCGTAACGATCGGATGCGGCCACGTACTGATCCAGAATGTCCATCGGTGCGAACTCTCATCTCCCTCGGCGAACAACAACTCCATCCTGCTCGGCCCGGCAATGCACACCCTTCCTGCCTTGGCCGGCGGCCAGCTCACCACCCGGCGGCCTCTCATCGACCGGGTCTCATTCGATCCGATATCCGTTTCGGCGCGGTCACGTCGACCGTTCCAGCCTCCCACCTACGGCACGGATTCCACCCTTGGCAGCGACGGCGAATCCTCTGCGCGTGAGTTGACTGCTGCGCGAACGGATCGACGGACGCGTCGGGCAGTAAGCCGCCGGCGGGCCGCGGCCGTTCCGGCGGCGTCGGCTACCGCTCGCCGCCTGAGGCGCCGGCACCGAGGAGCTCGCCCTCGGCGAGGCTGTGCTCGAGCCGCTGCCCCTCGATGTCGGGGTCGGGGATGTATCTGGCAAACCATTCCGGGTGGTACCAGAGCTTGGACCGGATGATCGCCATCACTGCGGGCACCAGCGTGAGGCGCACGACGAACGCGTCCACCAACACGCCGACGGCGAAGCTGAAACCGATCGCCTTGATGGTCGGGTCCTTGGTGAACATGAAGGCCACGAAGATCGAGAACATGATCAGCGCAGCGGCGGTGACGACCCGGGCCGACAGGCCGGTACCGCGTTCCACCGCCCGGCGAGCGTCGCCGTTCTTGGTGTACTCCTCCTTGATCCGCGACACGACGAAGACCTCGTAGTCGCTGGACAGGCCGAAGATGATCGCCAGCATGATGATCGGCAGGAAGCTGATCGTCTGCGACGGCGTGATGCCGAAGATGTGCTCGCCCCAGCCCCACTGGAACATCGCGACCTGCGCGCCGAGCGCCGCGGCCATGGAGAGCAGGAAGCCCAGGATCGACTTGAACGGCACCAGGATGGTTCGGAATGCGAACGTCAGCAGGATGAACGCCAGTCCGACGACGACGATCAGGAAGATCGGCAGGGCGCTGGACAGCTTGGCCGAGACGTCGATGTTGGACGCCGTCGTGCCGCCCACCAGGATGTGTGCGCCGGTCTGGCCCTCGATGGCTACTCGGTCGTTGCGCAGCGTATGCACGAGCTGGGTGGTGGCCGCGTCGTTCGGCCCCGACTTCGGAATCACCCGGATGAGCGAGATGCCGTTCTGTGCGGCCAGCGGGGTGACCTTCGCGACGTCGGGCATCGTGGCCAAGGTGCCCGCGATCTGCTGGGTGGCCGACGGCGTGGTGACGTTCTGAGCGACGATCAGCAGCGCGCCGTTGAAGCCGGCGCCGAAGCCCTCGGTGGTGAGGTCGTACGCCTTGCGCTGGGTGCTGCTGTTGGGCTGGGAGGCGCCACTGGGCAGCCCCAGCTGGATCTTCGTCGCCGGGATCGCGAGGACGCCGAGCAAGATCACCCCGCCGACGAGCACGGGTACGCGGTGGCGCACCACCCACCGCGCCCAGCCTGCGCCGGCCGTGCTGTCCGGGTCCGCGGCGGAACGGCGGGCGACCCGCTCGGCGCGAGCACCGAGCAGCGGCAGCCGGGTGAAGGTGGCGACCTTGGTGCCGGCGAAGCCCAGCATCGCCGGCACCAGCGTCAAGGCGATGAGCAGCGCCACGGCGACCGAGGCTGCGGCGGCCAGGCCCATGACCGTGAGGAACGGGATGCCGACGACGGTCAGGCCGCAGAGCGCGATGATCACGGTAAGGGCGGCGAACACGACCGAGCTGCCAGCCGTGCCCATGGCCAATGGCACCGACTCCTCCGGGGTCATGCCGTGGAGCAGGTTGCTTCGATGCCGGGACAGGATGAACAGCCCGTAGTCGATGCCACAGGACAGCCCCAGCATCAGGGCGACCGTGGTCGAGGCCGACGCGATTGTCAGCACCGACGCGACGGCGGTGATGCCCATCAACGTGGTGACCACGCCGATGATCGCCCCCAGGATGGGCATGCCGGCGGCCGCGAAGGCACCGAAGGTGATCATCAGGATGATGAAGGCGATGCCGAGACCGATCAGCTCGGGCGTCTCGGTGACCGGCGTGCGCCAGCCGGGGTAGACGCTGCCGTTGTACTCGACCTGCACGCCATCGGCCTGCACCGGTTTCAGCGCGGTCTTGACGGCATTGAGGTTGCTGTCCTTCACGTTGGTCGGCTTCGCCGACCACTGCACCTGCCCGAGCGCCACCGTGCCACTCGGCGACACCAGCTGCCCCTGGAACGGATCGACGGCGGCGGAAACCTGCGGCACCGACTTCAGCTTGCTCATCGCGGTCTGGATCGCCGCCTTGACGGACGGATCGGTGACCTTCGCGCTGCCGTTGGTGGTGGCGAATACGATCGTGCTCTGGCCACCGCCGAATGCCGGCAGCTTGGCCGACAACACGTTCGCAGCGTTCTGCGCCTCCGTGCCCGGGATGGTGAAGTTGTCGTTCGTCTTCCCGCCGCTGAGTTGAGCGAGCGCGATCGCGGCGATGGCCGCAGCCAGCCAGACCGCCAGAACGAGTCGCCGGCGGCGGAACGCGAACAGGGCCAGGCGGTACAGGTAGCTGGACATACGGCAGAGCTCCACACGTGAGGGTTGAGCACGAGTTCCGGCCGGCCCAACGCTACGAGATTCGCTAGCCGTACGTCAAGTGACTCACTAGCTGAGCGGCAAGTGACTTACTTCACGCACGGCAAGTGACTCACCTGACGCAGAGCAAGTGACTCGCAAGCTACTCGTAGGTATGCTGCGGTGCGGTCGAGCAGTGAGGAGCACGTCCATGGGGACGCTGGTAAAGGGAACGTCCACCCGCGCAGTGCAGGCCGAGCAGACCCGGCAGCAGATCCTGCACACGGCGCAGCGTCTGTTCGCCGAACTCGGCTACGACGCCACCTCGCTGCAGATGATCGCCGACGAGATGGGGCTGACCAAGGCCGCCCTCTACTATCACTTCCGTGCCAAGAGCGACCTCCTTCACGCGGCGATGCTCCCCGGACTCGAACGGATCGAGATTCTGCTCGACACCGTCGCCACAGTTCCCAGTCGGCGCGCACGCGTCGAGCACCTCGTCAACGGGCTCGTCGAGTTTCTTGTCGACAACCGCCACTACGCGGTCATGGCCGCCAACGACCCGGCCGCGAAGCGGCACAACCTCGACGAGGAGTCCGAGCGCCTGCGGCTGCGCGCGTTGACGCTGCTCTTCGGCAACAACCCGACCGGCGCTGAGCGAGTCGCCTTCTACGCGGTGCTCAGCATCCCCGAGTCACTCCCGGAACTGATGGACCTGCCCGACGACGAGCTACGCGACGCCCTGCAAACGACCATGCTGCGCGTGCTGCGGGTGCCGCCCGGGCGGGCAAGAGCAGCCTCCCGGCGCTGACCAAGCAGCCGTTCGGGCCGAACGCTCAGCGTGGCCAATTGGTTGGCGGGTCGGTTTGGAGCGTGCCATCGAGACCCGACGACTGCGCTGGAAACTCACAGCCGATAGAAACCCGCAGCCGATAGCGTCTGCCCCCGTGATCGATCGTCACACGTGGCTAGCCACACACGCGGGGGTCTTCGACGACCTCGACCCGGCCAACGTTGAACTGCCGATAATCGCCGGGGCGAGTTGGCGATTCGTTACCCGTACTGAAGCCAGCGCTGAGACCCACGATGCACTGAGCGAAATTGGTGACAAAGCCGCCGCGCGCCTGACCTGTACCGGCTGACCATCGCGGCATACGCAGCCACGACCTGGAGGATAACGATGCGTCGCTACCTGACCGTGCCTGTCGGACTGTTGGCTGCCGCCTTCGCTGGGCTGACGTTGATGGCCGGCCCGGCCGCGGCCGACCCGCCGGCGCCAGCCGGTACACCGACGGCCAACTCGTTCGACGGCATCCCCACCGTCGGTCCGATCTTCCGTGGCACGCTGACCGGCCGACACTCGTGCACCGGCAGCGTGTTGTCGAGTCCCGGTCATGACCTGATCCTGACGGCCGCGCATTGTGTCTCTGGCACTGCGGCAGGCTGGCTCTTCGCGCCCGGTTACGACGCCGGCGCCACACCGTACGGCGTTTGGACCGTCGTCCACGCCTATGTCGACCCGTCCTGGACCGCCAATCAGGATCCGCAGCACGACTACGCGATCCTGCAGGTCGCCCACCAACAGCAGGGCCGACGTTCGGTGGGTATCGAGGACGTCACCGGCGGGAACCGGCTCGGGCTCGCACCGCGCTCGGGCGAGCAGATCACCGATGTCGCCTACAACGCCGGGGTTGACGACCAGCCGATCGAATGCGCCGTGCCCGTCTACTACACCGACGGCTACCCGTCGTTCAACTGCCACGGCTACGTCGGCGGCAGCAGCGGCTCGCCATGGATCAGCTCGATACCCGGAACCCACATCTCGTTCGTGCGCGGTGTGATCGGCGGGCTGCACCAGGGCGGCTGCTACGAATACACCTCGTATTCGTCGGCGTTCAGCTCCGACGTCTACCGGCTACTGGTACGCGCCACACTGCATCTGCATCCGGACACCGTGCCCACGGCAGGCAGCGACGGCTGCTGATCCTGCCATCCGGGCTCATCCACGCCAGCCCTGAGGGTCGTCGACGTCGTGCCCCGATAGACCCTCGGCGCCGCGCGAGTGGTTCGGTCGGTGAGTTCGGCCCGCCCACCACCGCCGGTCACGGAAGTACGTGAACACCCAACTAAAACGGGGTGACCGGGCGGCCAGGTCAGTTGGCGACGGTGAAGCGGCGGCCGGTGTGCGCGGCGCTTTCGATCTCGTCGACGAGCGCGACGGCGTAGTCCTCGGCGGAGATCTGCGCACCGATCGGGTTGTCACTGCCGACGCGGTAGGAGCCGGTGCGCTCGCCGGGGGCGATGACCGGCGCGGGGGACAGGTAGGTCCAGTCGCCGGCATCATCCAGGGCCCGCAGCGCCTCGAGGGACGCGGCGGCCGCGAGCGACTCGGCTTTGTAGATCTCGGGAAACTCGGGTGTGTCGACGAGCCGCACACCGGACTCGGTGAGCAGGGAGCCTGCGCCGCCGACGACGACGAGCCGGGTCGTCTTCAGATCTCGGGCGAGTTGGACGAGCGTCGCCGCGAACGCGGCAGGATCGCCGCCGACTTCCCGGCTGGGTCCGATCGCCGACACGATCACCTCGTGCTGCGCGGCGAGGTCCGCGGCGACACCGGAATCGGTGATGTCGGCGGCCCGCGCAAGGACGTTGGGGTGATCGAGAGCCTGCCCGGAGCGGCTCACCGCGGTCACCTGGTGTCCCCGCGACGCGGCTTCGGCGACGACCCGTGAGCCGATCATTCCGGTTGCGCCGACGACGGCAATCTTCATGACTTCTCCTCGATCTGATCTCGACCTACGCGTTACGCTATTCACCAGTTACTGATGACTTCAACGGAACCTAAGTACCCAGAGGTAACCATGGCAGCACGAGGAAACGCCTTCGACCCGAAGTGCCCGACGCGGATCGTCCTTGATCGCGTCGGTGACAAGTGGACCGTGCTCGTCATATCCGCGCTCGCGGTAGAGACGCTCCGCTTCAGCGAGCTCCGCGCCCGCGTCGGAGGTGTGGCACCGAAGGTGCTCACCCAGACGCTGCGCGCCCTCGAGCGTGACGGCATCTTGACGCGAAAGGTCTATGCGGAGGTTCCACCGCGGGTGGAATACTCGCTGACCCGGCTCGGCAGGTCGCTCGCCGCGCCGATCGACGCTATCCAGGACTGGGCCGAAACCCACGTTGCCGCAGTGCTCGCCGCACGCGACAAGTACGACGACCGCGCCGCGGGATGAGTGCGAAACGCTCCGAGCGCTCTCGTGCTGTCCGAGCTGGTCACGATGATTAGCGGTGCAGCCATGCGAGTAGGGGCGGTGGCGCTAGTTCCGCCGCGTGGTCGTGGTAGTCGGCCAGCTCGCGGCTGTTCAGCAGTTCCGACCCGGCGCCGGACTTGCCCCGTCGGAAGAAGGCGGCCTGGTCCTTCAGTATCCCAGTACCTGGGGCGAGACGAGCAGCATTGGCGCGC
>JAVHVH010000011.1:0-4184 GCA_032160665.1 Pseudonocardiales bacterium | reverse complement strand
CGGTGTGGGTGGCGAACTCGTTGAGTCAGACCGTGAGCCGCATCGACCCTAAGAGCCGGCAGGTCGTGGCCACGGTCCGGGTGGGCGACGGACCACAGTCGGTCACCGTCGTGAGAGACCGGCTGTGGGTGTCGAACGAGTTCGACGGCACCGTCACGATGATCGACCCGCTCTCGAACCTCGCCGTCAAACGGCTCGCCACCGGCTCTTCGGTCCGTGGGCTGGTCAGCGCCGGAACGTCCGCCTATGTGACGACCCGTTCCTTGGTAGCAGCGGGACACCGCGGCGGCACTCTTCACATCACCGCCGCGCACTTGCCTGACGAATCCGGCATCGACCCGTCGAACGCCGATGACGCGTCAGTGTTCTCGGCGTTCTCATTGGCCTACGACGGTTTGGTCGGACTGCGACGGACCGGGGGGGCGGCCGGCCTCACCCCCGTACCGGATCTCGCGGTCGACCTGCCGCGGCCCACGCACGGCGGGCTGACGTACACGTTCAGATTGCGCCGCGGGATCCACTACTCGAACGGCGCCGAGGTCAAGCCCGACGACGTCAGACACGGCTTGCAGCAGGAGCTGACCGTGAGCAGCGACACCGGGCGGCTCGCGAATATCGTCGGAGCTCCCGACTGTATTCGGATCAGGAAGGTCTGCGACCTGTCGAAAGGGGTTGTCACAAATGACGACACCTTCGAGATCACCTTCAACCTCCGGGACCCGGATCCCGATTTCCTCTTCAAACTGACCGAACCGTTGTTTGCCACACCGGCCGGTGACCCAGGCAGACGTGCGAGGACGCCCCGCCCAGCGACCGGCCCGTACATGATCGGCGAGTATCGAAGCAAGACGAGGTTCACGCTGGTTCGTAACCCAGAGTTCCATCGATGGTCCTTCGCAGCGCAGCCCAACGGCTATCCGGACCAGATCGAATGGACGGTCGAGCCTCACGTGACCCACGCGGTCCTGAACGTCCTCACCGGGGTCGCCGACGCTGACCAGCGAGCCCCAGCCGCCGCCGATTACGCTACTTTGCTACGAACCAACCCCGAACACTTCCCTTCGGGGTTCACCGCGGCAACAAGCTGGCTGTTCCTCAACACGCGCATCGCCCCGTTCAACAACGCCGACGTGCGGAAGGCGATCAACTTCGCCGTCGACCGCAACAAGATCGTTGAGCTGGTGGGTGGGCCGTCGTCCGCTGCGCCGACCTGCCAGATCCTCCCACCCAACTTCCCCGGTTATCGCCGATATTGCCCCTACACGGCTAACCCCGCCCCGGACGGCATGTACCACGGGCCCGACTTCGCCACCGCCGCGGCTTTGGTCGACCGCTCAGGCACTCGCGGCACGCCCGTCACCGTGGTTTCTTACTTCGACCAACCGGCGCCGATAGCCACCGCCAAGTACGTCGCGGGCGTGCTCACCCGGCTGGGGTACAAGGCCAAATTCGAGTCCTACACGAACGACAATTATTTTTCGCCCGACAACGCCGCACAGATCGGAACCATGCTCTGGTTTATGGACTATCCCACGCCCACGAACTTCCTCGGAACGTTGTCCTGCACGTCGGGCTTTCCCGGCCGATATTGCAATCGGCGTGCGGACGATCTGTTCAGGCGTGCTCTCGATATGCAGCGCACCGACCCGGCCCGTGCTAACACCGAGTGGGCCAGACTCGACCGCACGCTCACCAACGATGCGGCCTGGCTCAGCTTGTACAACCCGCGATCCACGATCGTGCTCTCGGATCGGGTCGGCAACTACCTGTCCAATCCAAAAAGCGGTCCGCTCTGGGGACAAATGTGGGTCGTCCACTGACCGAGCGGTCTCAGGCCGGCGGCGCAGAGTCCTTCCGAGGTGGGGTCGGCGCGGTGGGCGTGTTCCTCAGCAAGAAGGTGAGCCCTTCAGCTGCGCTCGGATGGGCGTAGATCGCACTGCGCAGTGCCGTGTACGGGATGCGACCGATCATCGCGGTCTGGATGGCGGCCATCAGTTCGCTGGCCTCTGCCCCGAACACGGTGAATCCGAGAATCTCATCGTTGTCGGCAGCGATCAGCATTTTCATGAACCCGCGCGGCTCGGAAATCGTCCTGGTCCGCAGCACGGCAGCCATCGGCAGGGTGAGCACGCGGTATGCGATGCCGCGGCGCCTGGCCTCCGACTCGTTGCAGCCGACCCGCGCCAGTTCCGGATCGGTGTACATGCAGTACGGCACGAGGCGGTCCGTTGTTGTGCTGCTGCCCCCGGTCAGGTTGTCATGCACCACGCGGAAGTCGTCGAAGGCCACGTGGGTGAATTGCGGGCTGCCCGCACACTCGCCCATGGCCCACACGTTGGCCGCTGTGGTGGCGAGGCTCGCGTCAACCGCGATGTAGCCCGTTTCGGTGAGCTTCACCCCGGCCTGCTCCAGCCCAATTCCACTGGTGTTCGGCGTGCGGCCGACGCCGACGAGCAGGTCCGTCCCTTCGACGATGGCTTCGCCGTGCGGTCCCTCGGTGACGATGTGCACGTTGCGGCCGGACTGTCCTTCGACGCTGCGGACCTGTGTCTGGACGTGAACGGTGATCCCCTCGTCTTGGAAGAGTTCGAGGACCGCTTCACCGACGTCGGCGTCTTCGCGGCCGGCCAGCTGGTCGCCCGGCTCGATGACGGTTACCTGCGCGCCGAAGCGGCGCATGGCCTGCGCCAATTCCAGCCCGACGTACCCGCCGCCGAGGACGATCAGATGCTCGGGCAGGCGGTCGAGGTCCAGCAGCTCAACGTGGGTCATCGGCCGAGCGGCAACCAGCCCAGGCACGTCGGGCACGGTTGCGTGTGTGCCCAAGTTCAGGAATACCTTCTCGCCACTGATTCTGCGCTGACCGCCGTCGGCCGACCGGACATCGACCGTTCGTTCGCCCACGAAGCGCGCCTCGCCCATGATCAGTTCAGCGCCGCTGGCCCGGTATCGCTCGAGGTGCAGCTGGCGAAGGCTGTCGACCATCGCCCGCTTCCTGGCCTGCACGCCGTTCATGCTGGTCACGGCTGACTCCAGCTCGACTCCGAATTCGGCTGCACGCATGGTGAAGGACCGGACCTTTGCCGAGTGAATGATGTTCTTGCTCGGCAGGCAGGCGATGTTCGGGCATGACCCGCCGATCAACTTGCGCTCAATCACAGCCGTGCGATGACCCGCACCTGCCATCGTCCAGGCGAGGTACTTGCCGGCCTCGCCGCTGCCGATGACAAGAATGTCGTAGGTATCGGTAGCGGGCATCTACTCGGCTCCTGCGAAGGCGTGAGGCGGCACCATTTGGGCGCGCGATCGGCTATCCCGGTGATGGTTCACGCTAGTTCAACCGGCGGCCGGAAACCCCCCTGCTAGCAGGGATGGGCAGCGCCGGCCACGGCATCGCGCTCAGCTTGATGGTGCCGCGGGGGTCCCGCTGTGGCCGGCTCCGCCGCCCAGCACCCGATGCGTCTCGTCCTGTCCCTGCGCCTCGTCGATCTCGACCTTGTGCGCCTCAGCCGGGGACAGCGTCAGCTCCCCGCCGGAGCTTCGCGGACTCGACTCCGCGCGGGTCGCCTCGGCCAGCTGCGCCGGGGTCGCATTCAGCGGGTGGTGGCACGCCACCTGGTGCCCGTTCGCGAACTCGGCCAGCGGCGGCTCGACCTCGGTGCATATGTCCGTCGCCCACGGACACCGGGTGTGGAAACGGCAACCCGGCGGCGGGTTCGTGGCGCTCGGCAGCTCGCCGACGAGCCGTCGCCGGTCGCGTCTCCGGTCCGGGTCCGGTATCGGGATGGCGTCGAGCAGGCTGGCCGTGTACGGGTGCATCGGCTTCGCGTACAGCTCGTCGGCCGGCGACAGCTCCACGATCTTGCCGAGGTACATGACGGCGATCCGGTCCGATACGTGGCGCACGACGCTGAGGTCGTGGGCGACGAACACATACGAAAGCGCGAGCTCGTCCTGCAGATCGTCGAGCAGGTTGACGATTTGCGCCTGGATCGAAACGTCGAGCGCCGACACGGGCTCGTCCAGGATGACCAGTCGCGGGTCAGCGGCCAGCGCACGGGCAATCCCGATGCGTTGCCGCTGTCCGCCGGAGAACTCGTGCGGATAGCGCTGCGCGTGGTCCGGGTCAAGCCCGACCCGGGCCAACAGCTCCTCGACCTCGCGCCTCGCCTTCGTGCCCTTTG
>JAVHVH010000007.1:0-8324 GCA_032160665.1 Pseudonocardiales bacterium | reverse complement strand
GACACACCCAGACCAAGTAGAAGAACACCGCAACAGCCCGATGACAACGCGGACGTCATATCCGAAGAGACCCGACCTCAGCGGCCCGATCATGCCGTGTTCGGAGGCAATGACGTCGATGAGCCAGCCTAGGCACTAGGTGCCTCCTGAACAAAGCGCGTTCACGTGAGCGCGCTGGGCATGGCGATCTGGGCGGCTCTTGTCGGCTCCGAGCGATGCGCAGATCGCTTGTTCGGCGTGGCTGGAGTACATCGGATAGGTCATCCGATGCACTAGTGGGCCGTTACTGAAGTGTTCTGACGGTTCGCTTTGGTGAGGATCTGGTCTGCTGTCTTGGTCCAGACGAAGGGATGGCAGCGGTCGTTCCAGCCGTCGGTGAAGGCGCGGATCTTGGCGTTGAGCTCGCGCACGGAGCGGTAGCTGCCGCGGTGGATGGCTTGGCGTTCGATGATGCCGAACCAGACTTCGACCAGGTTCATCCAGGATGCCGAGGTCGGGGTGAAGTGCACCTGCACGCGCGGGTTCGCGGCGAGCCAGTCGCGGATCTCGATGCGTTTGTGGGCGGCGTAGTTGTCCATCACGAGGTGCAACTCGCGGCCGGTGCCGTCGTCGGGGTAGGCGCGGGCGACCTGTTTGAGGAAGCGCAGGAACTCCTGGTGGCGGTGCCGGGGCTGGCAGGCCGCGGTGACCGTGCCGGTCGCGATCTCCAACGCGGCGAACAGCGTGGTGGTGCCGTGGCGGACGTAGTCGTGGGTGCGCCGCTCGGGTAGTCCCGGTTGCATCGGCAGCATCGGGGCGGTGCGGTCCAGCGCCTGGATCTGGGACTTCTCGTCGATGCAGAGCACGATCGCGTTCTCCGGCGGGGCGAGGTAGAGCCCGACGATGTCGGTGACCTTGGCGACCAGTTGCGGGTCGGTGGAGAACTTGAACGTCTGCGACCGCCAGGGCTGCACCCCGTAGTCGCGCCAGGCCCGGGCGACCGTGGCATTGCCGATCTTCAACTTCGCCGCGAGCAGCCGGCTCGACCAGTGCGTCACGCCCAGCTTCTTCGGCGGTGGTGTCAACGTCGCCGCGATGATCACGTCGTGATCGATCTCGCGCGGGCGTCCCGACCGCGGTTCGTCCTCCAGCCCGGCCATCCCGCTGCGCTGATAGCGGGCCCGCCAGTCGATCACCGTCGGACGCGAGACCCCAACCCGAGAAGCGATCTCGGTGTTGGACACCCCCTCCGCAGCCAGCAACACGATCCGGGCCCGCTGGGCCAACCCCGCGCGCACCGTCGAGGATCTCGTCAACGCCGACAACCTCTCACGATCACCATCACGCAGACCAAGAGCGGGTGCAGGACGAGCGGGCATAGCCCATTCTCGCGCACCACCAAGCGCAAACTAACTAATGACACGCACCACTAGCGGCCGCCCGGGGCTGGACGCGACGTCGTGAACAGCAGGCGCGTCGCGCCCAGGATGATCTCGTCGCCGTCGACCAGTCGGACGGGCTCCATCGACGTCAGCGCGACGCCCGCGACCGTCGTTCCGTTCCTCGAGTCGAGGTCGACGAGGTCGAAGCCGTCCTCGGCCCCGCTCACGGCGGCGTGCCGGCGTGAGGCGCGCGGGTCGGGCACGACGACGTCGCAGTCGTCCGAGCGACCGAGCACGAGGCGGGCGGGGCCGAGCGGGACGCGGCCACCCTTGGGGAACACCAGCCACGCCGTAGGCACCGCGTCGACCGAATAGCCGGTGATCGTGACCGCGCTGGGGTCCGCACGCCCGGCGCTGGCGAGGTCAAGCGCCGGGTCATGGCGCAGGATCTGCTGCTCGAGCCGCCGCAGTTCCGGGCCGGGGTCAAGCCCCAACTCATCACCCAGCGTCGCCCGGGCCGCCTGGAAGGCCCGCAGGGCTTCGGCCTGGCGCCCGCACCGGTAGAGCGCCGTCATCAAGGCGGCGTACATGTGTTCGCGCAAGGGGTAGTCGGCCACGAGCGTCTCGAGCTCGGGAACCAGTTCGCGGTGCCGACCGAGTGCGAGTTCGACCTCGACGCGTTCCTCGGTGGCGGTCACCCGAGCTTCGTCGAGGCGGGCGATGTCGCCGGCCGCGAACGGCTCGGACGCCAAATCGGCGAGCGGACGACCGCGCCACAACGCCAACGCAGCGCGCAAGGACGCGGCCGCCTCGGCCAGATCGCCGCCGCGGTGTTGCATACGACCACGCGAAGCCAGCTCCTCGAAGGCGTGCACGTCGATCTGCGCCGGCGGGAGATCCAGCACGTAGCCCGGTCGGCGACCGACGATGACCGGCGGCTGTTGCCCCGCTTCGGCCAGCGCGCGACGCAGGTTGGAGATGTACACCTGCAGGGTCGCCGAGGCGTGTTCGCTGGCCGTCTCGCCCCATACGGCGTCGACGAGACGGTCGGCTGACACCACCCGCCCGGCCTCCAGGGCCAGGACGGCGAGCACGATGCGTTGCTTCGCGCCGCCGAGGGCCAGCGACGCCCCGTCCCGCTCGGCCTCCACCGTTCCGAGCAAGCGGACGATCAGCCCGGTGCTCACGGCTTGAGCGCGCCCGCCCTGCGCAGGACCGCTACGCCGGCGGGCAGGCGCTTGATCGCCGCCGCGAAGTCGGCCGGCACCGCGATCCGCCACGCGTTCGCAGCCACGTAGCAGCGCAGGGCGCGGTCCCATCGCGCCGGGCCGGCCGCCTGGCGCGCCGCGAGCAGGGCCGCAGCTCCCTTGTTGTAGGTCGTGAAGTAGTAGCCGTTGACGTCCTGGCCATAAGACTCGGTGGACGCGTCGACGGCCCCGGGTGCGTTGATGGCGTTGTCATTGGGAGCGTCGTGATTGACGAGTTCCTCGGCGTACTGAGCGAAGGCCTCGTCCAGCCACGGGTGCAGGGCCTGCGAGTCGCCCACCATCGCGTAGAACCACTGGTGCGCCGTCTCGTGCACGGCGACCAGCCGGCTGCCGTTGAGCATCAGGATCGAGCTCGGGTACTCGATGCCGCCGCCCTCGACCGGCAACCGGGCCACGGACAGCGACGGGAACGGGTAGGGCCCGAAGCGCTTGCTCAGTTCGGTGATCGCCCGGACGAACTCCGGAACGAGGGCGTCGCGCTCGGCCACGCTCGCGGCACCCAGCCGCAGCTTCACCCCTTGGACGGTCCGGTCGGTCACCGAGAACGGGCCGGCCGCGACGCTGACGTCGCGGGCCGCGCTGATGGTCGAGTGCCAGGTGCGGGTGGAGCCGCTGCCGGGCGGATCGGCGGGGTCACCGGACATGATCACCGTGTCGGCGGTGGGCGCGACGACCGTGAGGTCGGTGTCCATCGCCTCGCTCGTCGCGCTCTCGGCCGGGAAATTGATCATGTCCTCGGTATGCCATCCGAACCCGCGCTGCCAAGCGAGCAGCGGCTGGGCCGACCCGAAGTAGGCGAACCGGCCGGCCCGCCCGAAGCGGTCGAACGAGTTGACACCGAGAGTCACCGTGAAGTTGATCTTCGCGGTGACGGAGGTGCCGACCGAGATCGTCCGGCCGAACGGGATGTGCAGCAGGCCGCCCTGGGTGCTGGGATCGGCGTTGGCCGCGGTGAACCGGTGCGTCGTCCCGCCGTGATCGGCCGAGGCGGACGTGACAACGATCTTGTTGCCTTCCTGCACCGTCGGGATCGTGTTCGCCGTGAGCCGGAACACCAATTCGGTGATCGGCAGGTCGGGGCGGAAGTCGATCGTCTCCTGGCCGCGGACGGTCGAGTGATCACCGGAGATGTCGAAGACCAGCTTCACGCGCGGCCGGTTCGGGTCGGGCGCTGCATACGTGGACGGGCATCCCGCCGGGTCGCTCGACGTCGACGCGGAAGACGCCGGGCTGCTCGGGGGGCCGCTCGTCGACGGGCCGGACGGCGCCGGAGTCGACACCGCAGAGCCCGGCACGCCGTGGCCCTGGACGGTCGACGTGCACGCCGCCAGCACGCCAACGACGACGAGCACCGCAACGGCGCCCCGGGCCCGCCGCGCGGGCGTCACACCGCGTCGGCCACCCATGCCTGGCCCGTCGCCGCTTCCGCGGTGGCGCAGATCATCAGGAAGACGTCGCGCGTGGAGATCGGGTGCCGCATGATCCGTTCGATCTTCACGCCGGGTCCGTCCAGCGCACGACCGCGCGCGCTTTCGCCAGCACCGTCTGCCCGTCCGCGGTGGCGGTGAGGTCGACCTCGACGAGGCCGTCCGCGCGGACCTCGCGCACCTGCCCAGAGACCGTCACGGTCGCGCCGTCGGCGTCCGGGACGACAACCGGTCGGGTGAATCGCACACCGTACTCGACCACCGCGCCCGGATCGCCCACCCAGTCCGTGACGACGCGGACCGCGGTGGCCATCGTGAACATGCCGTGCGCGATGACGTCGGGCAAGCCGACGTTCTTCGCGAACCGTTCGTTCCAATGGATCGCGTTGAAGTCGCCGGACGCCCCCGCGTAACGCACGAGGTCGGCGCGGCTGATCGGGAAGTCCTGACTCGGGAGTGCGTCTCCTACTTGAGGACTCACGCGTCCGGTCCTCTCACGACAATGACCCCAAACGCGGTCACGACCAATTCGTCCTCGGACGTCCGTACCTCGGATCGCATGGTGACGAGGTCGTTGCCCGCGGCGGCCCGGATCGCGTCGATGGTGACGACCACGCGCAGTTGGTCCCCCGCGTGGATCGGGCGTTCGTGGACGAAGCGCTGCTCGCCGTGGACCACGCGGCCGTAGTCGATCCCGACCTCAGGATCGAAGAGGAATTGATGGCCCGCCGGCAGCGTCAACACGATCGGGAACGTCGGCGGCGCGATGACGTCCGGGTGCCCGAGGGCCTGCGCCGCCGCGCGGTCGCGGTAGACGGGGTTGGGGTCGTTCACCGCGTCGGCGAACTCGCGGATCTTCTCGCGGCCCACCTCGTAGGTGGGCGTCGGCGGGTAGACCCGGCCGATGTAGGACTGGTCGACGGGCATGCAGCGAGGCTAAGGCATCGCCGAGTCAGTCCACCTCATCGGCGAGCGTGTCCAAGACCTCGAACGGCGCGGGTCCGAAGCCGGCGACGCGGGGCCGCCCCCAGGGGTCGACGTCGGACAACGCGGTCTCGATCTCGGCGAACGGGGTCCGCAGCCGGACGCGCCGGGCGCCGGGCGCGACCAGCATGGCCACCTGCGGCGACGCGGCCACCCGGCCGTACCAGCTGTACTTGCCGCTGATCGGGTCGAAGTGCCCGCCCAGCTTGACCGTCACGGGGATGACAGCGTCGCCGTCGATCAGTTCGGCCGGACCGTCGTAGCCGTCCTCGCTCGGCGCTTCGCGCGGCTCGGTCGTCTGGTCGTTCATGCCTTCGTCTCCGCTGCGCTCATCGCCCCCAGCGGGAGCGGTTCGTCAAATCCGACGTGAATGCCGAAGTCGCGCGCGGTGCCCTCGACCAGGTGCCACACACCGGCGGTGATCAGCTCGGCCACCCGCTCGCGCGGCATCGTCCGGTGCTGCAGCCACCACCCGCCGGTGGCCTCGACGAAGCCGACGATGCCGTAGGCGCCGGGCTCGGCCTGCTCGCCCTCGACGCCGAAGAACATCATCAGCAGCTTCAGCAGGCGGGCGACATTGTCGGCGAGGGTGGACTCGACCGAGTCGAGCGAGGACCCGGTCTGGCGGCTGCGGAGCAGGTGGTAGAGGTTCGGGTGCTCGTCGAGCCAGCCGATGATGACGTCGACGACCGAGGCGATGATCTGGCGCGGCGTGCTGTCGGGAGTGATCTGCAGTTTGGGCAGGACGCTGTCGAGGACCGACGTGACGACGTGGTCGGCGATGGCCTGGCGCAGGTCCTCGCGATCGCGGAAGTAGCGGTACAGGACCGTCCGGCTCACGTCGGCGACCTCGGCGATCTGCTCGGCGCTCGCGGCGGGCCCGTAGCGGTCGATCGCCTCGGCACCGGCGGCGACGAAGGCGGCCCGGCGGGCGGCCCGGTGCTCGGTCCAGCGCAGCCGGCGCCCATCCGGGGCGGGTTGATCGCCGTGCTCCGGCGTGCCCACCATTGCCCTCGCCCTTCGTCGAAAGTGTGTGTGACAGCAGCCTACTCGCGACACGTTGTCACGGCTAGTAGCTCGCCCTTATGCGGACGCACGCAGCCCCGCCTCGGCGGGTGCCGGGGCGGGGCTGCGGAGTGCGGTGGGCGCTGGGTCAGCGCGTCTCGCGGTGCTCGGTGTGCTTGCCGCAGTTCGGGCAGAACTTGTTCATCGAGAGCCGGTCCGGGTCGTTGCGCCGGTTCTTGTTGGTGATGTAGTTGCGGTGCTTGCACACCTGGCACGCCAAGGTGATCTTCGGACGTACATCGGTGGCTGCCACGGTGGTGCCTTTCGTCAAGACTTCAGATGAACCGACCGCGTCGGCCGGTCTGTAGCGAGGGCGGGATTTGAACCCGCGACATAGCGATTATGAGCCGCTTGCTCTGCCGGACTGAGCTACCCCGCCTCGTGCTTCCCCGAGCTCGGGGCAGCCGGAGCCCCCTTACGGAATCGAACCGTAGACCTTCTCCTTACCATGGAGACGCTCTGCCGACTGAGCTAAGGGGGCCGTCGCACGCGCGGCGTGCGCCAGCGCATGACTTTACACGAACCATGAGACCTGGCTCCCGCCCTCGGACCCCGACGACACCCCCGCATACCGGGCGTGGTCAAATCCTTGAGAACACCGCGACGTCCGGCCGAATTCCGGGCCGAGATACGTCTCTGCGACGCGACCGGGAGCTGCCGATGGCCGTCACGAACGAGTGGACCACCTTGCAAACCACCGTCCTGGGAATCCCGCTGTGACGAAGATGCAGGCCGGTATCGCCGCTCCGGGACGCGCCAGGATGAACGCGCGCACGCTGCGCACCGACAACTGGCGGCGCGCCCCGCTCGTCACGTTCGTCCTGCTCTCGCTCTGGGTGCTCTACGCCCTGCTCCGCACCGCCAGCCAGCGGGCATTCTTCGTGGACAAGTACCACTACCTGTCGCCGTTCGCTTCCCCATGCGTCTCGACCAACTGCCCGCCCGCAGCGCGCGACTTCGGCACCTGGTTCGGGCACTTCCCGGCGTTCATCCCGCTCGCGTTGATCACCCTGCCGTTCCTGCTCGGTTTCCGGCTCACCTGCTACTACTACCGCAAGGCGTACTACCGGGCGTTCTGGCAGTCGCCGCCGGCGTGCGGTGTCGCGGAGCCGCACGCGAAGTACACCGGCGAGACGCGGTTCCCGCTGATCGTGCAGAACCTGCACCGCTACTTCTTCCTCGCGGCCGGAGTCATCTCGATCATCAACACCTGGGACGTCGTGCAGGCGTTCCGCCCGGAGGGCCACAGCTTCGGCTTCGGCCTGGGCACGCTCATCATGCTGCTGAACGTCCTGCTGCTCTGGACCTACACCCTCTCCTGCCACTCGTGCCGCCACATCATCGGCGGTCGGCTGCGCACCTTTTCCAGGCACCCGCTGCGCTACAAGGCGTGGGGCGTCGTATCCAAGCTGAACACCAAGCACATGGAGTTGGCGTGGACGACGCTCGGCACGCTGATGCTTACCGACGCCTACATCGCAATGGTCCACGCCGGCTACATCAGCGACCTGCGCTTCTACAACTGAAGGACTCGGCTTGAGCGAGATCGAAAAGCACAACTACGACGTCCTCGTGGTCGGTGCCGGCGGCGCCGGTCTGCGCGCGGCGATCGCGGCCCGGCAGGCCGGGCAGCGGGTGGCCGTCATCAGCAAGTCGCTGTTCGGCAAGGCCCACACGGTCATGGCCGAGGGCGGCATCGCGGCGTCCATGGGCAACGCGAACAGCAACGACAACTGGCAGGTGCACTTCCGCGACACCATGCGCGGCGGCAAGTTCCTGAACAACTGGCGGATGGCCGAGCTGCACGCCAAGGAGGCCCCGCAGCGGGTCTGGGAGCTCGAGACCTACGGCGCGCTGTTCGACCGCACCAAGGACGGCAAGATCAGCCAGCGCAACTTCGGCGGGCACGAGTACCCGCGGCTCGCTCACGTCGGCGACCGCACCGGCCTCGAACTCATCCGCACCCTGCAGCAGAAGGTCGTTTCCCTCCAGCAGGACGACGCGGCGGCCCACGGCTTCGACGGGGCGGACGAGGGCAAGCTGCGCGTCTTCGCCGAGACGACGATCACCGAACTGCTCAAGGACGGCGAGGGCCGGATCTGCGGCGCGTTCGGGTACTACCGCGAGACGGGCAACTTCGTCCTGTTCAAGGCCCCGGCCGTCATCCTGGCCACCGGCGGCATCGGCAAGTCGTTCAAGGTCACGTCGAACTCCTGGGA
>JAVHVH010000284.1:0-9090 GCA_032160665.1 Pseudonocardiales bacterium | reverse complement strand
GCGCCGCGGGTGGGCGTCGGCCGCTCGCCGGACTGCAGCTGGCTGACGATGTTGCGGGCGCCGCCGACCGTCTGGTTGTCGAAGAACTCGTAGTTGACGGTGACCACCGGGGCGTAGTCGCACGCGGCCAGGCACTCGGCGTGCTCGAGCGTGATCGTGCCGTCGGGCGTCGTCTGGTTGTTGCCGATGCCGAGCTGCTCCTTCAGCGCCGCGAAGATCTCGTCGCCGCCGAGCATTCCGCACAGCGTGTTGGTGCAGACGCTGACGAGGTACTCGCCGGTGGGCGAGCGCTTGTACATCGTGTAGAACGTCACGACCGCGGCCACCTGCGCCTTGGTCAGCTCGAGGACGTCCGCGCAGAACGCGATGCCGTCGGGGGTGACGTACCCCTGCTCGGACTGCACGAGATGCAGCAACGGCAGCAGGGCCGAGCGCGCCTGACCCGCGGGGTACCGCGAAATCAACTCGGCCGCGTCGGCGCGTACCTGGTCGCTGAAGACGCTCGGGTCCCCCGGGCGGTCGAGATTGATGACCGACGTCCGGAAGTTGGTGCGCCCCGCGTCGGCGTTCATGGGGAGGCTCACCTGTCGCAGCCCCCCATCACCGGATCGATGGACGCGACCGAGGCGATGACGTCGGCGATCATGCCGCCGATGGACATGGTGGCGACCCCTTGCAGGTTGATGAACGACGGCTCGCGGAAATGCACGCGATAGGGGCGTGTGCCACCGTCACTCACGATGTGCGCGCCGAGTTCGCCGCGCGGTGACTCGACCTTCGAGTACACCTGGCCGGGCGGCACCCGGAAGCCCTCGGTGACGAGTTTGAAGTGGTGGATCAGCGACTCCATGGACGTCGCCATGATCTTCTGGACGTGCTCGAGCGAGTTGCCCAGGCCGTCCGGGCCGAGCGAAAGCTTCGCCGGCCACGCGATCTTCGGGTCGTCGTGCATGGTCGGGCCCGGCTCGAGGCGGTCCAGCACCTGCTCGATGATCTTGCAGGATTCCCACATCTCGGCGACCCGCACGACGAAGCGCGACCAGCTGTCACCGCGGTCGTCGGTGGGCACCTCGAAGTCGAACGTCTCGTAGCCGAGGTAGGGCTCGGTCTTGCGCAGGTCCCACGGCAGGCCCGCCGCGCGCAGCAACGGTCCGGTGATGCCCAGCGCGATGCAGCCCTCGACGCCGATCCAGCCGACGTCCTTGAGCCGGTTGACCCAGATGGGCTGTCCATGCAACAGCTTGTTGACGCCGCCGAGCTCGACCCGCTGGTCCTTGACGAAGGCGCGGATGCGCTCGTCATAGCCCTCGGGCAGATCCTGCGCGACACCCCCGGGGCGGACGTATGCGTGGTTCATCCGCAGGCCGGTGACGAACTCGAAGATGTCGAGGCACTTCTCGCGGGCCCGGAAGCCGTTGGTCATCGCGGTCAGCGCGCCGAGCTCCATACCACCGGTGGCCAGCCACACCCAGTGCGACGACAACCGGTTGATCTCCATCATCAGCACGCGGATCAGCTGCGCGCGGCTCGGCGCCTCGATGCCCAGCAGCCGTTCGACGCCCAGGCAGTACACGGTCTCGTTGTAGAACGGCGATAGGTAGTCGGCGCGGGTCAGGAACGTGACGCCCTGCGTCCAGTTGCGGTACTCGGTGTTCTTCTCGATGCCGGTGTGCAGGTAGCCGACGACCACTCGGGCGTCGGTGACGGTCTCGCCCTCGAGTTCGAGCACCAGCCGGAGCACCCCGTGCGTGGACGGGTGCTGCGGGCCCATGTTGAGGACGAGCCGCTCGTCCTTGATCGGGTCGTGGCCGCCGACGATCTTGTCCCAGTCGCCGCCGGTGAGGTTGTAGACCCGGCCTTCGGTCGTCGCGCGGCTCGGCGCGTAGGCGTCGGTCATTTATAGGCCCTCCGCTCGTCCGGTGGCGGGATCGTGGCGCCCTTGTACTGCACCGGGATGCCGCCGAGCGGGTAGTCCTTGCGCTGCGGGTGGCCGTCCCAGTCGTCAGGCATCAGGATCCGGGTGAGCGACGGGTGACCGTCGTAAATGATCCCGAACATGTCGTAGGTCTCGCGCTCCTGCCAGTCGGCGCCGGGGTAGAGGCCGGTCAGAGACGGCAGGTGCGGATCTTCGACGCTGACCGACGTCTCGAGACGCACCCGGCGGCGGTAGGTCATCGACGTCAGGTGGGCGACCGAGTGCAGCCGGTTCGTCGAGCCGAGGTAGTCGACGCCGGACACGCTGGAGCACAGCTCGAAGCGCAGCGACGGATCGTTGCGCAATGCGGTGGCCACGCCGGTCAGGTGCTCGCGGGCGATGTGCAGCGTCAGCTCGTCGCGGTCGACGACCACCTTGGTGATCGCGGCCTCGGCGTCCGGGTAGGCCTCGAACAACGCGTCCACGATGTCGTCGAAGTAGCTGCCGTAGGGGCGCTCGGCCGTCGGCGCGGTCCACGGCTCGCGGACCAGACCGCCGAAGCCGGTGGTGTCGCCGCTGCCGGCGACGCCGAACATGCCGCGCTGCTCGGTGCCGTACGGCGAGTCCGTCATCCGGTCGATCGTCGACTCCGGGGGCGGGGTGGCGCGCTGGATGTCGGCCGCGCTCTGCTCCGGCGCCGAGTCCTCGGGCACCGGCCTGTCTACTGGGCCGCCCATTATCCGACCCTGCTCTTCACGCGTGCGCTCATCAGCGGCCGTACTTGTACGACGACGGAACGAGTTCGACGACCTGGTCCTCCAGGCGCTTGGCCCGCTTCGGACCGAGCGGCTCGTTCATGATCTTGTGGTGCAGCTTGAGGATCGCGTCGATCAGCATCTCCGGACGCGGCGGGCAGCCGGGCAGGTACATGTCGACCGGGACGACGTGGTCGACGCCCTGCACGATCGCGTAGTTGTTGAACATGCCGCCCGACGATGCGCAGACGCCCATCGCCAGCACCCACTTCGGCTCCGGCATCTGGTCGTAGATCTGGCGCAGGACCGGAGCCATCTTCTGGCTGACCCGGCCGGCGACGATCATCAGGTCGGCCTGCCGGGGCGAGGCCCGGAAGACCTCCATGCCGAACCGGGCCGAGTCGAAGCGCGGCGCGCCGAACGTCATCATCTCGATCGCACAGCAGGCCAGGCCGAAGGTCGCCGGCCACAACGACGACTTGCGCGTCCAGTTGACGAGTTTTTCGACCGACGCCAGCAGGACGCCGTCCGGCAGTTTCTCTTCCAGGCCCACGGCGCTAGTCCCAATCCAGGCCGCCGCGACGCCAGACGTAGGCGTATGCGACGAACACGGTGACGATGAACAGAATGATCTCGACGAGTCCGAACAGGCCAAGCGCCTTGTTCGCGACGGCGTAGGGGTACAGGAAGATGATCTCGATGTCGAAGACGATGAACAGCATCGCGGTCAGGAAGTACTTGATCGGGAAACGCTGCGGGCCCATCGGCTGCGGCGTGGGCTCGATGCCGCACTCGTAGAAGTCCAACTTGGCCTTGTTGTAGCGCTTGGGGCCGACGAACGGAGCGATGACGACGGAGAACGTCGCGAAGGCGAGCGCGAGCGCGAACAGCAGCACGATCGGCATGTACGGCGCGAGCATTTAGCGGTGTTCTCCCTTCTCGTCCGGGGTGCCTGGACGCGTTCGACAGGCTAGTCCTGCGGTCCGAATCGTCCGTGCCTTAGGTTGTCCTAAGTTACCGAGCGGCATGGCTAGCGAACCGGCGGGGTGAGGCGGGTCAGAACGTTGATCACCCGGTCCGAGACGTCGCCGTCGCGAGGGTCGCTCAGGTTGGCCAGGAGCTTGAGGACGAACCGCATCAGCGCCGGGTGCGGCAGGCCGTGCCGGGTACAGGCCTGCATGACCTTCGGGTTGCCGATCAGCTTCACGAACACGCCGCCGAGGCGGTAGTAGGCACCCCACTCGGCCCGCAGCCGTGCCGGGTAGGCCTCGAGCGCCTGCTCGCGGCTGGGCCCCTGCGGACGCGCCAGCGCTTGCACCGCAGCTTCGGCCGCGAACTTGCCGGACTCCATCGCGTACGGGATGCCCTCGCCGTTGAACGGGTTCACCGAACCGCCGGAGTCCCCGACGAGCATCAGCCCGCGCAGGTAGTGCGGGGTGCGGTTGAAGCCCATCGGCAACGCCGCGCCCCGCGTCGGGCAGGTGGCGTTCTGCTCGCGCAGGCCCCACTCGTCGGGAGTGTTGTCCAGCCAGCGGCTGAGCAGCTCGCGGTAGTCGGTCTTCTGGAAGCCGGCGCTGGAGTTGAGCACGCCGAGGCCGGCGTTCACGGTGCCGTCGCCCATCCCGAAGATCCAGCCGTAGCCCGGCAGCTGTTCGGACTCGCCGGGCTTGCCGCTCCAGAGCTCCAGCCAGGACTCGAGGTAGTCGTCGTTCGCCTTCGGGCTCGTGTAGTAGCGGCGCACGGCGACGCCGAGCGGGCGCTTGTCGTTGCGGTGGACGTCGAGGCGCTGGGCGAGCTTGCCCGACACGCCCTCGCAGGTAAGCACCAGCGGCGCGCGGAAGCTGACCGGGCGCTTGTCCGCGGTCTTGCCCGTGACGCCGACGACCCGGCCGGACTCGTCGAGGATCGGCTCGGTGATCGAGGTCCGCTCGTAGAGCCGGGCCCCGGCCTTCACGGCCTGGTTGGCGAGCATCGCGTCGAGGTCGGCCCGGGGGCGGACGAGGCCGAAGGGCGGGAACGAGGTCAGCTCGGGCCAGTCGAGGTGCAGGCGCTGGCCGCCGCCGATCACGCGCAGCCCGCGGTTGTGCAGCCAGCCGTTGCTCTCGCTGACGTCGATCCCCATGTCGACCAGGGCCCGGGTGCCGCGCGGCGTGAGCCCGTCGCCGCAGACCTTCTCGCGTGGGAAGGAGGTCTTCTCGATCAGGGCGACGTCGAGGCCCGCGGTCGCCAGCCAGTAGGCCGCGCTGCTGCCCGCCGGCCCGGCCCCGACCACGACGACGTCGGCGTCGTTGCCGGGGTCAGGGGTCAGCGATCCCGGGCGCGCTTCGGCACTGATGCCGCTAGGCGCTGCCGCGCCGCGTGCCGACATCGCAAGCTCCCGTCGAGCCGGTACAGGACTTTGTGAACACCTTCACAAGCAGATGTCGCAAAGTCTAATCCCGGCTCGACGGGCGGGCGACCCGCGGTCGGCCGGTGGGCCGGTCTCGACGACGGCGACCGATACCGGTCGCCGCGCCACCGCACGACGCCCTATCGGCGGGTCAGACAGCGGCCGGCTCGCCCTGCTCGGCCGGGCGGTCCGTGGCGTCGGCCGGCGTCACGGGGCCGCGGGGCGGCCGGACGAGCACAAGCACGAGCAGCCCGGCCAGCACGCTGGCGACGCCGGACACGACGAACGTCCATTGCACCCCGTCGACCGCCGCCGCGTGCAGACCGTGGTTGAGCGCGACGCGAACCCCGGCCGGTGCCGCTTGCAGCACGACCGGCGCCTGACCACCGGCGAGCGCGCGGGACACACCTGCGGCGCTGGGCACACCGTCGCCGTTGAGGACGTGCTCGGCCCGCGCGGCGAAGACCGACCCGAGCGCGGCGATCCCCAGCGCGAACCCGAGCTGGCGCGCGGTGTTGACCGCGCCCGCAGCCATCCCGCCGCGCTGCATGGGTACCGCCGCCATCGCCGCCGAGCTCAGCGTCGGCGTGGCCATCCCGACGCCGATGCCGATGAGCAGGAAGCCGGGTACGAGCTCGGGCCAGGTCGCGGAGCCGTGGACGAGCAGCCCGCCGACGAGACCGCCGACGCCGATGAACAGCAGCCCGCCGCCGATGATCGGGCCGGGCCTCGTCCCATGCAGGAATCGCCCTATCGATGCGGACACGGCGAACGCCGAGAGCGACAGCGGGAGCCCGGTGAGGCCCGCCTCGATGGGGCTCAGGCCGAGCACCGACTGCAGCCAGATGGACGTGTAGGTGAATGACGCGAAAGCGGCGAACGTCAGCACCAGAGCGGCGATCAGCACGCCGACGAACGACCGGTTACGCATCAGCGCGAGGTCGAGCATGGGTTGCTTGGAGCGGATCTCGACGACCAGGAACGCGCCGAGCAGCACCGGTGACGCGACCAGCCACAGCCAGCTGGCGGGCGGCGACCAGCCCTCCTCGTTGGCCCGGATCAGCCCGTACGTCAGGGTGGCGACCGAGGCGGTGAAGGTGGCCATGCCAAGGACGTCGACGCGGCCGCGGATCGGCGCATGCGCGTCCTTGAGGACGATCGCGCACAGCGTGATCGCCAGCACGCTGACCGGCAGGTTCACGAAGAAGATCCACCGCCAGGAGACTGCCTCGGTGAGCAGGCCGCCGATGATCGGTCCGACCGCGGCTGACGCGCCGGCGACGGCACCCCACATGCCGTACGCGACGCCGCGGTCGCGGCCGGTGTAGTTGCTGTTGAGCAATGCGAACGTCGTCGCGAACATCGCCGCGGCGCCGATGCCCTGTACGGCACGAGCGGCCACGAGCGCGGCCGCGTTCGGCGCGAACCCGCACACCATCGAGGAGACCGCGAACAGCGCCAGCCCAGCGATGTAGGCGCGTCGGTGACCGACGAGGTCGGCGATCGACCCCGTCCCGAGCACCAGCGCGGCGAGGATCAGCGCGTACGCGTCGACCACCCATTGCAGTGAACCGAACGAGGTCTTGAGGTCCTTCGCCATGTCCGGCAGGGCGACGTTCACGATTGTCACGTCGATCAGCAGCATGAACGTGCCCAGGCAGACTGTGATCAGCGGCAACCACTTGCGCATATCGACCACCTTCGAACGATTAACCGGTTCTGCCATACCGACGGGCGGGGCCCGGCCGCAATCGACAGCGTGGGCCGGCCATCCTGTGGCCTAGTATCCGCGCGCCCACTGACACCGGGCCCGCCCTCGATCGTTCGGGTTCGCACACCGCGTCCGACCCGGCACGCCCAGGTCGAGCCGGTACAGGACTTTGTGAACGGCTTCACGAGCTGTTCGGAGCGAGTCGCTTCCCGTGCTTGCGGGCGGGCGAGCCGCGGGCGGGGCGGCGGCCGCCGATGATCATCGCGCTCGCAAACCGGCGTGCGCCCTGCTGCGGGCGAGTTGATCGAGGTCAACGGGGTCGCTCAGGACCACCCCTCGAACTCAGCCGAGGAGCAGGCGCGAGGTCAGCCGACGCCGAGCAGGTCGATGACGAAGACCAGCGTCTTGCCCGAGAGCCGATGCCCGCCACCGGCGGGGCCGTAGGCCTTCTCCGGGGGAATCGTGAGCTGCCGGCGTCCGCCGACCTTCATGCCCGGAATCCCCTCCTGCCAGCCCTGGATCAGACCCTGCAGCGGGAACTCGATCGACTGGCCGCGGTTCCACGACGCGTCGAACTCCTCACCCGAAGTGAATTCCACCCCGAGGTAGTGGACCTCGACCTTGTCACCGGGCTTCGCCTCGGCTCCTTCCCCGACGACGATGTCCTCGATCTGCAGGTCCTTCGGCGGCTCGCCGCCCGGCTGTTCGATGACTGGCTTGGAAAGAGTCATGACCTCCATCCAACACGAGCCGTTACGGTCGGCAGTCGTGGACGTCCATGATGCTTCCGTCGCCGACCTCGACCCGGTGACGCTCTACCGCCTGCTCGCGCTGCGCAGCGCGGTCTTCGTCGTCGAGCAGAACTGCGTCTATCTCGACCCGGACGGCCGTGATCTCGAGCCGTCCGCCCGGCAGTTGTGGATCGAGCGCGACGGCGACGTCGTCGCCACGCTGCGACTGCTGATCGACGACGACGGGGCCGCGCGAATCGGCCGGGTCGCCACCGCTCGTGACGCCCGCAGCGCTGGCCTCGCCGCGCGGCTCATGCGGCGGGCCCTGCAGTTGAGCGGCGAGCGCGAGGTGGTGCTCGGCGCGCAGTCCTACCTCGAGACGTGGTACGCCGGATTCGGCTTCGTCCGCGACGGCGACGACTACCTCGACGACGGCATCCCGCACCTGCCTATGCGGCTGCGCCGAGGATCTGCTTCCGCGCCCTCGCCGACATGATCGAGCGTTCGGAGCCGTCGGCATCGGACAGCTGCACGTCGTGACGCAATATCCTTCCTCTGTGCCGCTCGACCCCGTCGCCCTCGACATGACGCCGCACCCCGAGGGCGGCTGGTTTCGCGAGACCTGGCGCCACGAGACCACCGTCGACACCCCGCGCGGCGCCCGCGCCCTGGTCACCTGCGTGGCGTTCCTGCTCGAGCCCGGGCAGCGCTCCGCCTGGCATCGGGTCACCTCGGCGGAGTTGTGGCTGTGGCAGGGCGGCGGGCCGCTGCTGCTGACCGTCGGCGGGTGCGACGAGTCGCCGGTCCCCGGTTTCACCTGCGAATTGCGCGAAGGCGGGCAGTACCTCGTCCGCGCCGACGAGTGGCAGTCCGCCCAGCCGGCCGGCGACGAAGCGTCTCTCGTGGCCTGCGTCGTCTCACCTGGCTTCGACTTCGACGACTTCACCCTGGCCACCGAGCAGAAGTAGAACAGGTTACAGTTCAGCGATGGAGCGCGACGACGGCGTGGCCAAACCCTGGCCGGAGAACGACGGCATCACGAGCGTTACCGAGCTGGCTCCACCACCGCGCGGGGGGACCGAGTTCGCCGACCTGCACGCCGCCCAACGGCTGCTGCAGAACCGGCTCGCCGGTGCCTCGCTGCCGCCGGATCTCGCCAAGGAGATCACCGATCAGCTGGCGCAGATCAACGCGGTGCTCGTCGAGCACCAGGCGTCGGAACCGGATCGACTCGACGGCTGGCGCCCGGATCTGCCCGGCCGCGGCCACGGCCTGCTCCCGCCGTACTTCATCGACGGTGAGGACGACTCGTCTCTCCACGGGCGGGTGACCTTCCCCCGGTTCTACCTCGGGGGCAACGGCGCGGCGCATGGCGGATCGCAGCCGCTGCTGTTCGACGACGTCCTCGGCCGGCTCGTGAACTTCGGCCAGCCCGGCGTGGCCCGGACCGCGTTCCTGAAGGTCAACTACCGGCGGATCACCCCGATCGAGGTCGAGCTGCGCTTCGAGGCGTCGCTGGACTCCGTCGACGGCCGCAAGCGGTGGGGGACGGCGCGGCTGTTCGACGGCTCCGGGACACTGCTGTCCGA
>JAVHVH010000280.1:0-30100 GCA_032160665.1 Pseudonocardiales bacterium | reverse complement strand
GGAGGCGAGCAGCGGTCCGTTGTTCGGGTCCGGCGTAACCAACCGGTTGCCGGCCGCGCCGAACAGACTCGCCCAGTCGTACGGCGGCGTCGTCGCGCTGTCGTGCGCGATGTTGCCGTCGAGTTCGAACTGGCCGGTGTCGTGCACCGCCAGACTCGCCGGGGCGACGTATACCGAGGCGGTGGCGACGAGCAGGAGCGCTGCCCCCAGCGTGACGGCGCGGCGAAGCCGAGCGGAAATCTGGATGGACGGCATAGACCAGTGCTTAGACAAAGCATCTCCCCCGAGTGCGTTTGTCGAGGGCATGGATCGGCCCCAGTCCCCCGACACGTGTCGAACCCACCGGAGCAAGCGCGATGCGTTTGCGATGGGCTCGACGACGCTGCCGGAAGTATGGAGCCACACACCGTCTTCACAACAACTCGACGGGTGGCACGAATGATCAAGTTACGCACGGTAAGCGCGGCTCAATCGCGTCGGTCACGGCCCCGAAAAGACAGGGGGACAGAGCCGGAACGGTACATACCGGTAGAAAAATTGGTGGCACGCATCCACCGGATTACGGACGGTGACGGCCCTTCAGGCGCGCTGCTCGAACGTCCAAGCGTCGGTGATCATCTGGGTGAGGTCGCGCTCGGGCGCCCAGCCCAGCAGTTCGGCGGCCCGCTTGTTCGAGGCGACCAAGGTGGGCGGGTCGCCCGGCCGGCGCTCGGCCTCGATGATGGGTACCTCGAGCCCCGTCACGACCCGCACGGCGTCCAGGACCTGACGCACCGAGGCGCCGGCGCCGCTGCCCAGATTGACGATGTCATGCTGCCCCGGCGTCGCCGCCGCGAGTGCCTTCACGTGGGCGTCGGCGAGATCGACGACATGGATGTAGTCGCGTACGCAGGTGCCGTCCTCGGTGGGGTAGTCCGTCCCGTACAGCGACATCGGCTCGCCCGCGCCCGACGCGGCCCGCAGCGCGTTGGGGATGAGATGGGTCTCGGGGGCGTGTCGCTCGCCGTAGCTCTGGCCGCCCGCCGTGTGCAGCGCGCCGGCCACGTTGAAGTAGCGCAGGCTGGCCGCGGCCAATCCGTAGGCCCGCGCGTAGTCGGTCAGCGCGAGGTCGATCGCGAGTTTCGACGCCCCGTACGGACTCGTCGGGCGGGTGGGTGCGTCCTCGCGGATCGGCTGCTCCTCGCTCTGGCCGTAGGTGGCTGCGGACGACGAGAAGACGATCCGGTCGATCCCGAACGCGCGCAGCGAGTCGAACAAGGCCACACTGCCGACGACGTTGTTGCGCCAGTACAGCGCCGGGTTCTGAGCCGATTCGCCCACCAGTGACTTGGCGGCGAGATGGATGACCGCCTCGATATGCCAGTCACCGAGCACGCGATCGAGTGCGGTGATCGGCAGTTCGTGGAAGACCGCGCCCTGCGGCACCGCGTCCGGGTGCCCGGTCGAGAGGTCGTCCACCACGACGACCTCGTGCCCTGCGGCGAGCAGCTGGGCCGTCACGACGCTGCCGATGTAGCCCGCGCCGCCGGTGACCAGAATCCGCATCCGTGTCCTCACATTCGTGTCGGCTGTGATCGCCTCGACGCTACCCGGGACAATGAACGTCGTGCCGAGCCGCCTCGAGTCCGAATTGGAGACCCCCGACGTCCTCGACGACGGATCCGGGGACGCCGAACTGCGCGCCGACGTCCGCCGGGTCGGGGCATTGTTGGGCGAGTCGCTGGTGCGTCAGCAGGGCGAGGACGCGCTCGATCTCGTGGAACGGGTGCGGGCGCTGACCAAGCAGAGCAAGGCCGGGGCCGAATCCGCTCGCGATCTGGTCCGCACGCTGCTGGCCGAGCAGCCGATCGAGACCGCGGCCGTGCTCGTGCGGGCGTTCTCGGCCTTCTTCCATCTGGCCAACGTCGCCGAGCAGGTGCACCGGGTGCGCGGCTTGCGGACCCGCCCCGCGGACGAGGGCTGGCTGGCGCGCGCGGTGGGCGACGTCGCCGACGCGAAGGGGAAGGACGGCCTGCGGGCCGCGCTCGAGGGGCTGGCCGTCCGTCCCGTCTTCACCGCGCACCCGACCGAGGCCAGCCGCCGCTCGATCCTGACCAAGCTGCGCCGCATCGCCGACATCCTGGCCACCTCCACCCCGTCCGGCAGCACCGCACGCGCCCGCCAGGACCGCGATCTGGCCGAGATGGTCGACCTGGTCTGGCAGACCGACGAGCTGCGCCAGCAGCGGCCGACGCCGGTCGACGAAGCCCGCAACGTCGTGTACTACCTGCAGGATCTGGCCGACGACACGCTGCCCGAGCTGGCGACCGACCTCGCCGAGGAGGCCGCCCGGCACGGGGTGCGCCTTAGCCCCCGAGCCCACCCCCTCACGTTCGGCACGTGGATCGGCGGGGACCGCGACGGCAACCCCAACGTCACCGCCGCCGTCACCAGGGACGTCCTGCGCATGCAGCACCACGTGGCCGCCCGCTCGATCGACCGGGCGCTGGACGCCCTCGTCGCCGAGCTGTCGTCCTCGACCGCGGTCGTGGCGGCGTCCCCGGAACTCGCGGCGTCGATCGAGGCCGACCTCGCCGTCGTCGACGTCGAACCCCGCCTGATCACACTCAACGCCACCGAGCCGTACCGGCTCAAGCTGACCTGCATCAAGGCCAAGGTTGCGAACACCCGGCGCCGCATCGACGACGGGGCGCCGCACCGGACAGGTCACGACTACCGCGGCATCGCCCAGCTACTGGCCGAACTCGAACTGATCGGCGACTCGCTGCGGGCCAACGCCGGCGCGTTGATCGCGGACGGACTGCTGGCTCGCGTGGAGCGCACCGCCGCGGTCTTCGGCTTGCATCTGGCGACGATGGACGTTCGCGAGCACGCCGACGCGCACCACCACGCCGTCGGGCAGTTGGTCGATCGGCTGGTCGAGGAGACCTGGCTCTACGCCGACGTGCCTCGCGATTACCGGCTGGGCCTGCTGTCGAAGGAGCTGCGTTCGCGCCGCCCGCTCGCCGGCACCCCTCCGCCGCTCGACGCCGAGGGCGCCAAGACCTTCGCGGTCTTTACCGCGATCCGAGAGGCGCTCGACACCTACGGCCCCGAGGTCGTCGAGAGCTACATCGTGTCGATGACCCGGGGCGCTGACGACGTGCTCGCGGCGGTGCTCCTGGCCCGCGAGGCCGGCCTCGTCGACGTCCACGGAGCCGGCGCGGGCGGCACCCGGGAGCCGTACGCGCGGATCGGGTTCGTCCCGCTGCTCGAGACCGTGGACGAGCTGCGCCGGGCCGGCGACGTCCTCGACGACCTGCTCGCCGACCCGACCTACCGGCTGATCGTGCGGCTGCGGGGCGACGTCCAGGAGGTCATGCTCGGGTATTCGGACTCGAACAAGCAGGCCGGGATCGCCACGTCGCAGTGGGAGATCCACCGCGCCCAGCGCACGCTGCGCGACGTCGCCGGCCGGCACGGGGTCCGGCTGCGGCTGTTCCACGGCCGCGGCGGCACCGTCGGGCGAGGCGGCGGACCGACCTACGACTCGATCCTCGCGCAGCCGTGGGGCGTGCTCGACGGCGAGATCAAGTTCACCGAGCAGGGCGAGGTCATCTCCGACAAGTACGCGTTGCCGGAACTGGCCCGCGAGAACCTGCAGCTCACCCTGGCGGCCACGCTGCGGGCGTCCTCGCTGCACCGCTCACCGCGACAGTCGGGTCCTCAGCTGGACAGGTGGGACGAGTGCATGTCGGTCGTCAGCGACTCCGCCTACGCGGCCTACCGAGGGTTCGTCGACGACCCGGACCTGCCCGAATACTTCCTCGCGTCCACGCCCGTCGAGCAGCTCGGCCTGCTCAACATCGGCTCCCGGCCGGCCCGTCGACCGGACAGCGGCGGCGGCATCGAGGGCCTGCGGGCGATCCCGTGGGTCTTCGGCTGGACCCAATCCCGGCAGATCGTGCCGGGCTGGTTCGGCGTCGGGACGGGTCTGGCGGCCGCCCGGGCGGCGGGACTGGGTGACGTGCTGGCCGAGATGCATGCCGAGTGGCACTTCTTCCGGACCTTCGTGTCCAACGTCGAGATGACGTTGGCCAAGACCGACCTCGACATCGCCGAGCACTACGTACGGACGCTCGTCCCGACCGAATTGCAGAGGCTGTTCGAGGTCGTCCGCGACGAGCACGAGCGGACGGTCGGGGAACTGCTGCACGTCACCGGCGAGGCCGAGTTGCTCGATGACTCCCCCGTGCTCAAGCGGACATTCGGCGTGCGCGACGCCTATCTCGACCCGATCTCCTACCTGCAGGTGGATCTGCTCGCCCGGGTCCGGGCCAGCGGCGAGGAGGACGTCTCGCCGGAGTTGCGCCGAGCGCTGCTGCTGACGATCAACGGCGTCGCCGCCGGGCTGCGCAACACCGGCTGACGACCCTGGGGTTTGACGTAGCGCCTCCTCCCGATAATCCTTCAGGCGATCGGGTCAGGTTCTGGGAGGTCATGTGGGCACAGCAGCGCGACGCCTATCGGTCGCATCAGCGCTGATCGCGGTGACCGTCAGCGCCGTCGGGTGCGCGTCGACGGTATCCGGCAGCGGGCACCTCGTCAGCGCCGGCCGGGCCTCGTCATCCGCCGATTTTCCCAGCCAGATTGCGACACCGACGCTTGTCCTGTCCACGAGCGCGGCGTCGCCTTCGGTGCCGACGACGACGACGGCCCAGGCGCCCGCGCCGCCGACCGACATCACCGACCTGCACTTCCGGGTGCCGCGCGGCTTCGCCAAGTCGACCGTGTACCACCCGGTGCGTCCGCTCGAGTCGAGGTTCGTCGCGGCCTACGCCGTGCCGAAGAATGAGCGGTCTGGCCTGGACGTCCTGTCGATCCTGTTGTACCGGCTGCCGCAGTACCGCCCGGTCGGCACGATCGCGCAACAGAAGGCTCGGGTCCTGGCGTACAACCGCGAGGCCCAGGCCAAGCGACTGAACGGCATCCGTCTCACCCAGGTCGACGGCCGCATAGCGTTCCAGGAGAGCCTGTTCGAGCAGCCGAACTACCGCTACGTCTCGTGGTTCGTATTCGGCACTCGCCACGTGCTGCAGGTCTCGTGCCAGGTGGACCAGCAGGTCAACAAGCTGGCCACGGCGTGCGGTTCGTGGCTCGCGTCGATCCGGCTGAGCTGATCCCGGCCGGTTGATCGGGGGGGCGGGACCGGGCACGGTCGCGTCCGAAAACCGCCAGTGGTTGTCGGAGCCCGGATGCAGACTGGACGCGTGCTGCTCCCCGATCCCGAGACCTGCTACCGCGCCGTGCAGTCGCGCGACCCCAGGTTCGACGGCTGGTTCTTCACGGCGGTGCGCACGACCGGCATCTACTGCCGCCCGTCGTGCCCCGCCATCACGCCGCACCGCAAGAACGTCACGTTCCACCCAAGCGCGGCGGCCGCGCAGCGGGCCGGCTACCGGGCGTGCAAGAGATGTCGGCCGGACGCTTCGCCGGGGTCGCCGGAGTGGAACGTCCGTGGTGATCTCGCCGGCCGCGCGCTACGACTGATCAACGACGGCGTCATCGACCGCGCCGGCGTGCCCGGCCTGGCCCGCCGGCTCGGATACTCCGAGCGTCAGATCCACCGAACGTTGATGGCCGAGGTCGGCGCCGGCCCGCTGGCGTTGGCCCGCTCGCAGCGCGCGCAGGCCTCGCGCGTCCTGCTCGAGACGACCGACCTGCCCGTCACCGACGTCGCGTTCGCGGCCGGATTCGCCAGCGTGCGGCAGTTCAATGACACCGTCCGCGCCGTCTTCGCCACCACGCCCAGCGCCCTGCGGGCCCGGCGTCGGCCGGAACGCGGCGGCGAGGCCGGCGTGATCGCGCTCCGGCTGCCCTATCGCGAGCCGATGAACCTGACCGCATCGCTGGATCTGCTCGGCGCGCACGCCGTCCCGGGCGTCGAGCAATACGAGGCCGGGGTGTTCACCCGCGTGCTGCGGGCGTCCCACGGGCCCGCACTCGTGGCGCTCTCGGCGGGTGGCGGCGCGGTGCGCTGCCGGGTTCGGTTGCGCGACACCCGCGATCTCGTCAGTGTCGTGGCGCGGGTGCGGCGGCTGCTCGACCTTGACGCCGACCCCGCGGCGGTCGACGCGGTGCTGGGCCGCGACCCAGCGCTGGCGCCGCTGGTGCGCAAGCGCCCGGGGCTGCGTTCGCCGGGTTGTGTGGACGGGTTCGAGACCGCGGTTCGCACGATCGTCGGGCAGCAGATCTCGGTGCGTGGAGCCCGTACGGTGCTCGGCCGCATCGTTGCCCAGCTCGGCGATCCGGCCTTCGCCGGTGAGCCGTGGCGGCTGTTCCCGTCGGCCGACGCGCTGGCGGCGGCGGATCCGGCGACCCTGCCGATCCCGCGAGCCCGCCAGCGGTCGGTCCAGGCGCTCGCCGCCGCGTTCGCAGACGGGCGGGTCGAACTCGATCCTGGGGCCGATCGCGACGACGTCCGTCCCCTGCTGCTCGACCTGCCCGGGGTCGGTCCCTGGACCGCCGACTACCTGCGCATGCGCGCGGTGGCCCACCCCGACGTCCTGCTCGCCTCCGACCTCGTCGTGCGTAGGGCGGCCGAGGATCTGGGCATCGACCTCGCCGACGGACGCCCCGAGTGGTCGCCGTGGCGCACGTACGCCACCTATCACCTCTGGGCCCATCTCTACGCCGACCTCTGGAACGTGACGCCATGACCAGCTACACCACGATCGATTCGCCGCTCGGCGCTCTCCTCGTCGCTCGCGACGCCGAGGGGTTGACGACGCTGCTGCTGCCGACCGGGCGGCACAAGGCCGAGCCGGCGGCGGGTTGGGTCCGCGATGACGACGCGTTCGACGACGTGCGAGCCCAACTGGGCGAGTACTTCGCGGGCGACCGGACCACGTTCGACCTGCCGCTGCACCTGATCGGCAGCGCGTTCCAGAAGCGGGTGTGGGCGGCGCTGCTCGAGATCCCGTGCGGTGAGACGGCGAGCTACGGTGCCGTCGCCGAGCGGATCGGGGCGGTCGGCGCGGCGCGGGCGGTGGGTCTGGCCAACGGGCAGAACCCGATCTCGATCATCGTCCCGTGCCACCGGGTCATTGGCGCGAACGGCTCGCTGACCGGCTACGGCGGCGGCCTGCCCGCCAAGCGCTGGCTGCTCGGCCATGAGGCGCAACGGGCCGGGCTGTTCGCGACCTGACCTGACCCGCGCCTGACCCGCCTGACCCGCGCCTGACCCGCCCGCCCCGCCCCTGCCCCGCGCTTTGCACCTTGCCGCTCCCCGTTTCAGCCTTTTGGGGGGAGCTGAAAGGTGCAAAGCGCGGGTCAGACGTTGTAGGTGTTTTGGGCGGCCTCGAGGCCTTGGGCCACGAGCAGGTCGACGGCGTCGGCGGCGCGGTCGACGTGGAAGGCGAGGTCCTTGCGCTCGGCCACGGAGAAGTCACGCAGCACGTAGTCGGCCGGGTCTTGACGACCGGGCGGGCGGCCGATGCCCAGTCTCACGCGGGCGTAGTCCTTGCCGCCAAGGGCCGAGGTCAGCGAACGCAGCCCGTTATGCCCGCCGTCGCCGCCGCCGCGTTTGAGTCGCAGCGTGCCGAACGGCAGGTCAAGGTCGTCGTGGACGACGGTGATCAGCTCGATCGGCACCTTGTAGAAGCGGGCGATCGCTACGACCGGACCGCCCGACTCGTTCATGTACGACTTCGGCTTGGCCAGGACGACGGGCGCACCGCCGATCCGACCCTCCACTACGTCCGCGCGTCCCTTGTGCGCCTTGAACCGCCCGCCGATGCGCTCGGCAAGCAAGTCGACCACGAGAAATCCGGCGTTGTGTCGAGTCCCGGCGTATTTCGGCCCGGGATTGCCGAGGCCGACGACAAGCTGTCTGTCGTCGGCCATCGGCGTCGAGATGGTGCGGTCGTGCGCCGGTTATTCGGCGCTCGACTCGGCGGGCTCGCCGCCCGCGGCAGCGCCCTCGCCGCCCTCGGCGGTCTCGCTGTCCGGAGCCTCCTCGACGATGCCGAGCTCCTCGGCCGCCTCGGCCATCTCGGCCTCGATCTGCGCCTCGGTGGGCGCCTCAGAGATCGTCAGCAGCAGGATCTCGGCATCGGTGACGAGCACCGACCCGGCCGGCAGCTGGACGTCGGCGGCCGTGACCTGGCTACCGATCCGCAGGCCCTCGATGCTGACCTCGAAGCCGGTGGGGATGTGGGTCGCCTCGGCCTCGACGCTGATGGTGGTGCTCTCCTGGTTGAGCAGGCCGCCTGGGACGAGGGCGCCGACGACCATGATCGGGACGTCGATGGTGACCTTCTCGCCGCGGCGCACCGCCAAGAGGTCGACGTGCTCGAAGTGGCCCTTGATCGGGTGACGCTGGATCGACTTCGGGATGGCCAGCTGCTCACCGCCGTCGACGTCGAGGGTCAGCAGGACGTTGGCACCGCCGTGCCGGATCGCATTCGCGAACTCGCGGGCGGGCAGCGCCACGTGGCGCGGGTCGGCGCCGTGGCCGTAGATGACGGCCGGGACCTTGCCGGCGCGGCGGGTGCGGCGGGCGCCGCCCTTGCCGAACTCGGTACGCGCCTCGGCGGACAATCGGACCTCGGACACAGCAGTACTCCTCGAAACGTCGTGTTCTCGTCGGCTTGCGGTCGCGCGGTGCCTCGGACGCGGGACGCGCGTCGACGATCGACACCGCGTCGATCACGGATTCCGCTCTTGGGCGGTCCCTCGCCGGGGCAACCACCACAGCTTACCGGCCGCAGCGGCCAGTGCTGCACGCAGGTCGGGGCGAACCCGCAGCCGGCCTCGCTCCGTAGCATCGGCGCCGTGCCGAGCGACCCTTCCCGAATGGTCCGGGTCCGCGTCCCCGCGAAGGTGAACCTGCACCTCGCGGTCGGGCAGCGACGTCCGGACGGCTACCACGACCTCGTCACCGTCTTTCACGCCGTCGACCTCGTGGACGAGGTCGTGGTCACCACCGCAGATCGGCTGGCGCTGACCGTCACCGGCGAGGGCGCGGCCGACCTGGCCGTCGATGAGAGCAACCTGGCCTGGCAGGCCGCCGTCGTCCTGGCCGAGGCCGCGGGGATCGACCCGGCCGTCCGGATCGAGCTGCACAAGGCGATCCCGGTGGCCGGCGGGATGGCCGGCGGGTCGGCGGACGCGGCGGGCGCGTTGCTCGCCTGCGCCACGCTCTGGGGCTTGGCCGACGTCGATCTGCCCGTGCTGGCCGCCCGGCTCGGCAGCGACACCGTCTTCCCGCTGCTCGGCGCGACCGCGCTGGGCCGCGCGCGCGGGGAGGTGCTCGCGGCGATTCCGCCGCACGACCCGTTGCACTGGGTCCTCGCGTTCGCCGACGCCGGCATCTCGGCCGGAGACGCCTACCGCGAGCTCGACCGCCAGCGCGAAGCCGGCACTGCCGCCGCGCCGCTCGGCCCACCGGACGCGCTGCTTGCCGCTCTGGCCGAAGGGAACCCCGCGGCAGTCGCGGCCGCGCTGGGCAACGACCTGCAGCCCGCCGCCCTGGCCCTGCGGCCTTCGCTTCGGGCCACCCTGGACGCCGGCACCCGGCACGGCGCGCTCGCCGGCCTGGTATCCGGGTCGGGTCCCACGTGCGCGTTCCTGTGCCCCGACGACGGCGCGGCCCATGTGTTGAGCGCAGCGCTGGAGGCCGACCGGGTGTGCCGCTCGGCGCGCGTTGCGAGCGGTCCGGCCCCCGGGGCGCAGGTGATCAGCTGATGGCGAACCTCGTCAATCTCGAGGACGTCACCAAGGCGTACGGCACCACGGTCGTGCTGACGGGCGTCTCGCTGGGCATCGCCGACGGTGACCGGGTCGGGGTGGTCGGCCGCAACGGCGGCGGCAAGTCCACGCTGCTGCGGCTGATCCTGGGCGAGGAGCCACCGGACTCCGGACGGGTCACCCAGACCCGCGGATTGCGGCTGGCCCGCGTCGACCAGCGCGGCGATCTGCCCGCGGGCACCAGTGTCCGCCATTACGTGGTGGGACACGGGGCCGAGCACGAATGGGCCGGTGACGCGGCGGTGCGCGCGATCCTCGAAGGCCTGGGGCTCTCGGCGGTCGGACTGGACGCCGATGTCGCCCGGCTCTCCGGCGGCGAGCGCCGGCGGGTCGCCCTGGCGGCCGCCCTCGTCGAGCAGGCCGATCTCTTGGTGCTGGACGAACCAACGAACCACCTGGACGTCGAGGGCATCACCTGGCTCGCCGAGCACCTGCGGGCCCGGAAGGGTGCGCTCGTCGTCGTCACCCACGACCGGTGGTTCCTCGACGCGGTGTGTGAGCAGACGTGGGAACTCGGCGACGGCGTCGTCCGCCAGTTCGAGGGCGGGTACGCGGCCTACGTCCTCGCCCGGGCCGAACGGGTCAGGGTCGCCGACGCGGCCGAGGCCCGGCGGCAGAACCTGCTGCGCAAGGAGCTCGCCTGGCTGCGCCGCGGTCCACCGGCGCGGACCTCCAAACCCCGCTTCCGGATCGACGCGGCCGAGGCCCTGATCGCCGACGTTCCCCCACCCCGGCAGTCCGTCGAATTGCGGGCCCTGGCCCAGCGGCGGCTCGGCCGCACGGTCGTCGACGTCGAGGACGTCACCCTGACCGTCGGCAATCGGACGTTGCTGGATCGCGTCACCTGGCACGTGGGACCGGGCGACCGGGTCGGCATCATCGGCGTGAACGGTTCAGGCAAGACGCATCTGCTCCGTCTGCTGGCCCAGGAGATCGCCCCGACGTCGGGCACGGTGAAGGTGGGCAAGACCGTCCACGTGGCCCATCTGACCCAGGAGATCCGCGAACTGCCCGAAGGGCTCCGGGTCATCGAGGCGGTGACCGAGGTCCGCACGACCGCCGAACTGGCCGGCGTCGAGCTGTCAGCCGGACAGCTCGCCGAGCGGTTCGGGTTCGCCAACGAGCGGCAATGGACGCCGGTGGGGGACCTGTCCGGCGGAGAACGCCGACGACTGCAGCTGCTCCGGCTACTGCTCACCCAGCCGAACCTGCTGCTGCTCGACGAGCCGACCAACGATCTCGACACGGACACCCTCGCCGCACTGGAAGATCTGCTCGACGGGTGGCCGGGCACGATCGTCGTGGTCAGCCACGACCGCTACCTGCTCGAACGGGTCTGCGACACGACCGTGGCGCTGCTCGGGGACGGCTCGCTCGCCGCCCTGCCCGGCGGGGTCGAGGAGTACCTCGCGCGCCGGCAGGCGGCCGCCTCGGCGGTGGCCGACGACCGTCGCGAGCGGCGCGGCGACACCCGGGCGGCCCGCAAGGAGCTGCTCCGGCTCGAACGCCGCGCCGAGACGCTCCACAAGCGGGAGGCGAGACTGCACGACCAGCTCGCCACGCACGCCACCGATTACGCGAAGGTCGCCGAACTCGATGCCGAGCTTCGCACCGTCGTGGCCGAACGCGAAGCCGCCGAAGAGGAATGGCTGATGCTGGCCGACGACCAGGACTGACCGTCTGGACGCTCAGGCCTGCGGGCGCGACTCGGACTCGTCGACCGGCTCCTCGTGCGCGGCCGCCGTAGTGCCCGACAACGTCGCCAGCATCTGCCGGACGTTGGTCAGCTGGGCGTTGATGGCGTTGCGACGCTGGGTGGCCGCCGACAACTCGCGTTCGGACTCAGCGCGGATCCGGTCCGCCCGCTCCATCGCGTCGGCGATGATCTGCTCGGCCTTGCGCTCGGCGTCGGCCTGCTGCTGCGCGGCTCGCCGGGCGGTCTCGGCCTGCAACTGGTCGCCCTCGGCCCGTAGCTTCGCGACCCGGTTGCGCGCCGACTCGAGTTCTTTCTCCGACAGCTCGGTGCGCTCCTGGAACATCTGCTCGGCCTTGTCGCGGCGCTCGGCGAGAGTCTGCTCGAAGTCGGCCGCGGCCTTGGCCGCCCGCGCCCGCTGCTCCTCGTAGAGCGCCTCCGCCTCGCCGCTGCGGGCGATGGCCATCCGCTCGGACTCGTCGGCCATCTGGTCGGCGTTGCGCTTGGCGTCCTCGATGACCTTGGCCGCGTGCTCGTCCGCTGCGGCGCGGGTCTCCTGGGCGTACTTGTCGGCTTCCGCGCGGGCGCTCGCCGCTGTCTCGTCGGCCTCGGCGAGCCGGCTGTCGACCTCGGCGACCACCGCGGACCGCATCTCCTCGGCCTCTTCCTCGGCCATGGCCAGGATCCGTCCGACCCGCTTGCCGAAGTCGTGGAACGACGGCTCGGCCGGGGGCATCGGCTTGACGGCCTTGGCCTGCACCTGCTTGGCCTCCTCAGCGGCCTTACTGAGCCGCTGGACCTCGCCGGCGAGATCGTCGGCCCGCTCCTGCGCCTCGGCGGCGGCCCGCGACAAGTCCGCTACGTGCCGCTCGACCTCGGCGGGGTCATAACCGTGCCGGACGCTCTTGAAGGGGGTGGCTGTGTGTTCAGTCATCAGTCTCTCGGCATCTCGTGGGTGTTGGCGGGCTGGGGGCTGGCGTTGTGGGAACGTTCGGAGACAGCGAGAGCTTCGATGACTCCCGACAGGTCACCCAACTGCTTGCTGATTTCGTCGCGGTGCGCGGAGAGCACCGCTACCTCGGCCCGGGCCTCGGCGAGCATCGCTCTGGCCTTGGAGCGTAGTTCGTCGGCCTCCGCCCGCGCCTCGGCGACGGTGGTGTTGATCTCGTCCTTGGACGTGCGGCGCAGTGCCCGGATCTCGTCCTGGACGCGGGCGAGATCGTCGGCGGCCCGCTCGCGGACGGCTCGGGCGCCGGTCTCGGCCTCGGCAAGACGGCGGCGGCTCCGCTCGTCGGCGGCGGTGGCCCGCTCGTCGGCCTGGGCGAGGATCTGCTCGGCGTCGTCGCCGGCGAGCTGCCGAATCGCGCCGGCGTCCGCGTGGGCGGTCTCGAGGGCCGCGGCCGCCTCGCGGCGCTGGGCCTCGCGCTCGCGTTCCGCGTCCGCGGCGAGCCGCTCGACCTCGGCCCGCGCGGTCGTGACGATCTCGTCGGCCTGTTGGCGGGCCAGGTCGAGGGCGGCCTGGGCATCCTGGGCGGCCGATTGCCGCATCTTCTCCGCGTCCGCCTCGGCCGCGGCGAGCAGGTCGGCCATCGTCTGCTGCGTCCACGCCGTCTGCTCACGGGCCTGCGTGAGTTCGACCGCGATCGTCTCGCGGGTCTCTTCGAGCATGGCCTCGCCGTGGGCGCGGGCCTCGGCTCGGATGGATTCGGCCTCGTCCTTGGCGCCGGCGACGTCACGTTCGGCCGCTGCTCGGACGTCGGCCGCCGTGCCGTGGGCCTGTTGGAGGACGGCTTCGGCCTGGGCCCTGGCCTGCTGGGCCTCGTCGGCCAGCTGGCGCTCGTGCGCGTCGCGCAGCCCGGCCAGCTCCTGGTCGTGCGCGGCGCGTCCGCCGGTCAGCTCCGCCTCGGCCTGCCGGGCCTGCTCGGCGGTCTTGGCGTCGATTTCCTCGGCGCGGCGCCGGGCAGCGGCGACGATCGCCTCGGCCTGTTCGCGGAGGACGCCCGCGGTGGCCTTCCCGTTCTCGAGCTGGCGGTCGGCGTCCTCCCGGGCCTGGGTCAGCAGCACCTCGGCGCTCTGCTCAGCGCGCGAAATGACCAGCGACGCCTGCTCCAGCGCGTCGGCGACGATCGCCTGGGCCTCCTCGTGGGCGTCCCCGAGGGTGCCCGGAACCACGACGACGGGCTCGGCGGACGCGGCGTGTCGACCCAGCGCCGCGCTCTCGGTGAGGGACACCTCAGAAGTGGACCAGGAATCCTCGTGGGCGGCATCTTCAGCTGCCTCGCCGCCCGGGTCGCCCAATGGCGAGGACGAGTCTCCAGCGGTAGCGGAGTCTCCAGTGGCGGGCGGGTCGACTGGAGCGGGCGGGTCGACCGAAACCGGCGGATCGGGTGGAGCCGGAGCGGCTGCCGGCGTCGGCGCAGCGAACCGGCGGAACGGCGCAGGCCGGCCGCGCTGCTCCGGGCCCACCTCCGACGCCGCACCGTCGCGAGTTGCCGAGTCGCCTTGCATGCGGCCCATCGTCCCAGGCGTCCCATCATTCTGGACACCCCCCACCCGGTCCTCGCCGGCACCAGTGTTGATCATTCGGGCGGGACGCCCTTCCGACGGGTCAGCGAACGCGGCTTCGCCTCGAGATGAGCCAGGCCGTTCCAGCCCAGATTGACGATGTGCGCGGCGACCTCCTCGCGCCCGGGCTTGCGTTCCTCGAGCCACCACATCCCGGTCAGCGCGACCATGCCGACGAGCATCTGCGCGTACATGGCGGCGTTCTCGGTGCTGAAGCCGCGCTGCCCGAACTCGCGGGCCAGGACGTATTCGACCTGGCTGGCGATGTCGTTGAGCAAGGAGGAGAACGCGCCGGTGCTGCCGGTCGCCGTCGAATCGCGGGACAGGATCCGGAACCCGTCGGTCTCCTCTTCGATGTAGGTCAGCAGGGCGAGCGCCGCCTGCTCGGCCAGGACGCGCGGATGACCGGCCGACAGCGCCAGGGTCAGCCGGTTGAGCAGGTCGCTCATCTCGCGGTCGACGACGACCGCGTACAGGCCTTCCTTGCCGCCGAAGTGCTCGTACACGACGGGTTTGCTCACGTGGGCGCGAGCGGCGATCTCCTCGATCGACGTGCCGTCGAAGCCCTTCTCGGCGAACAGCGAGCGGCCCACCTGCACGAGCTGCTCGCGCCGCTCACGGCCGGTCATGCGGACGCGAGGACGCCCGTCGGGGTCACTCATCGGAAACGGCCCACCCGCATGTACTCCTTCATCGCCCATGATGGTCGCATGACAAGCACCCCACGAAATCGCTCCGCTAGCGCTGCCCGATTTCGCAGGGACCCCACAACGGCGTCCGAACCGGTGACGTACGCCAGCTACCTGCGGCTGCCGGAGCTGCTCTCGTGCCAGTCCCCCGCCACCGAGCAGCACGACGAGCTGCTGTTCGTGATCATCCACCAGGTCTACGAACTCTGGTTCAAGCAGATCCTGCACGAGCTGGGCATGCTGCAGCGCCGCCTCGAGTCCGGGGACGGATCGGGGGCGCTGAGCACGGCCCGGCGGATCGCGAAGATCCTCAAGACCGTCGTCGGCCAGCTGGACGTTCTCGAGACGATGACCCCGCGGCAGTTCTCGTCCTTCCGTCCGCAACTGGGCTCGTCGAGCGGTTTCCAGTCCGATCAGTTCCGCGAGATCGAGGCGGTGCTCGGGCGGCGTGACGTCATCTCCGAGGATCCCGGAACCGCGGCCGCCGTGCAGCGGCCCTCGGTCTTCGACTCGTTGCTGCGTTACCTGGCCTCGGCCGGGTACGACGTGCCGGCGCCGGCGCTGGAGCGGGATCCGGCCGCCCCGTGGCCCGGCGGCGACCCCTCGATCCTGGAGCTTCTCGGTGCGGTCTACGCCGATGAGTCCGCACCCGCCGCGCAGGTCTGCGAAGCCCTGGTGGACATCGATGAGGGCATCCAGGAGTGGCGTTACCGGCACGTCAAGATGGTTGAGCGGATCATCGGTGCGCGGATGGGCACCGGTGGATCGGCCGGTGCCGAGTATCTGCGTTCGACGCTGTTCCGGCCGGCGTTCCCGGATCTCTGGGACATCCGCTCAGGTCCGTGAGCGACCCGCGGCCCGGGCGATCAGCGCCGCGCCGACGACGGCGACCGTCGCGACGGCGGTCGTGGCCAGATTCTGTCGTCGCATGCGTCGCGGTATCTGCGAGTACGGCATCGTCGTGAACGAGACGAGTTCGTAGCGCGAGACGTAGTGCGGTATCCGTCGCTCGAGTGCATGCTGCGCGGCGGTCTTGGCCTGGAAGACCCGCGAGTTCACCTTGTCCCGCATCTCGACGAAGTTCTCCAGCGCCAGCTCGGCGATCGTGTCGCAGTTGGCCTTACGGCGGGCCTCGTAGCGGGCGAGCGCCGCCGCCCAGTTGCCGTCCGCCTCGTCGAGGCACCGGTCGATCTCGAGGCAGTCCTCGAACGCGCAGTTGGCCCCTTGGCCGAAGAACGGGACGATCGCGTGCGCGGCGTCCCCGACGAGGGCCAGGGTGCTGCCGTCGCCGTCGTGTACCCACGGCCAGCACTTCACGGTCACGAGCGAGCCCACCGGATTGTGGGCGAAGTCCTCGGTCAGGGACGGCATCAGGTCGACGACGTCGCGATAGTGCCGCGCGAAGTACGCCTGGACAGCCTCCGGAGTCCCCAGTGCGGCGAAGTCGTCGTCGGGCCAGAACAGCGTGCAGGTGAACGATCGGTCCAGGTTCGGCAGCGCGATCATCATCGACGACCCGCGCGCCCAGATGTGCAGCGCATCCGGGTCGAGCGCGAACCCGCCGTCACGCGCCGGGATGGTCAGCTCCTTGTAGCCATGCGCCAGATAGTCCTGGCTGAAACTGAAGCCCGGCCGGAAGGTGACCGCCCGCCGGGCAGCGCTGTACGCGCCGTCGCTGGCGAGGACGATCCGCGCGTGCGCGTCCACCGCCCCAGAGGGCGTCTCGAACCGCAGCCGTCCCTTGTCGAGGTCGAGTTCGGCGAGGCGGTGTTCGAAGCGGAGTGTCACGCCGGGCGTGGACTCTGCGGCGTCGAGCAAGGACTGGTTGAGCTCGGCGCGGCTGATCGAGTTGATCGCTCGCCGGCCGTCGGCGCTGTACGGGCGAAAGCTCTCGCCGCCCTGGATCGGGTGCACCATCCGCCCGTGCATCGGCAGCGCCCGACCCAGGGACTGCTCCTGCAGGCCCACTCGCTGCAGGGCGTCCAGCCCGCGGGCCGAGATGGCCAGGTTGATCGAGCGGCCTCGCTCGGCTCCGGCCGGCCGGGGATCGGCGCGCCGCTCGTACACGGTGACCTCGAGGCCGCGGCGAGCGAGCAGCGTGGCGAGCAGGCAGCCGGCCAGCCCAGCGCCGACGATGGCGATCGACTCGTCAGCCATGGTCGTCCAGGACCGCGGCCAGCGCTCCCGCCGCCCGCCAGCAGTCGTGGAACGTGTTGTACATCGGCGCCGGCGCCAGCCGGATGACGTCGGGCTGACGGGCGTCCGCGTACACGCCGTGGTCGCGGCGCAGGTGCCCGGTTATCTGTCCGGCATCGAGATCGCGGATGCGGACCGACAGCTGGGCCCCACGCCGCGCCTGGTCGCGCGGCGTGATGACCTCGAACGGTCGCCCTTCGCCGACCGCGTCGAGCCCGGACTCGAGGAACCCCGTCAGCCGGATGCTCTTGGCCCGCAGCGCAGCCATGCCGACCTCGTCGAACATCTCCAGCGACGCCAGGACGGGCGCCATCGCCAGGATCGGCGGGTTGGACACCTGCCACGAGTCCGCGGAGTCCACGGGCGAGACGGTCGGACCCATCCGGAAGCGCGTCGCCGGATCGGTGCTCCACCAGCCGGCGAACTTCGGCAGCGTGCGGTCGGCCAGATGCCGCTGGTGCACGAACGCGCCGGCCAGGGAGCCGGGGCCGCTGTTGAGGTACTTGTACGAGCACCACGCCGCCCAGTCGACGTCCCAGTCGTGCATGCGCAGCGCGACGTTGCCGGCGGCGTGCGCAAGATCCCAGCCCACGATGGCGCCGGCGGCGTGTCCGGCGGCGGTGATCGACTCGATGTCGAGCAGCTCGCCGGTGTAGTAGTTCACCGCGCCCAGCAGGACGAGTGCCACCCGCCCGCCCTCGTCGGCGAGGAACGTCTCGACGTCCTCGCTGCGCAGCACCAGTTCGCCCGGTCGAGGCTGCAGTCGGATCACGGCCTCGTCCGGGTCGTAGCCGTGGAAGGCGGCCTGGCTGCGGACCGCGTAGCTGTCGGACGGGAACGCGCTGTTCTCGATCACGATCGCGTGCCGCTCGGCGGTCGGCCGGTAGAAGCTGACCATCATCAGGTGCAGGTTCACCGTCAGCGAGTTCATCACCACGACCTCGGACGGGTCAGCGCCCACCAGTCGGGCGGCCGGTTCGCGCAGCAGCTCGTGATAAGACACCCACGGCCGGTGCGCCTTGAGGTGGCCCTCGACGCCGAACCCGGCCCAGTCGTCGAGTTCCCCGCCCAGCCGTTCGCGCAGGATCCGCGGCTGCAGTCCGAGCGAGTTGCCGGCGAAGTACGCCGCATCCTTCCCATCGAACTGCGGGACGTGGAACCGATCGCGCAGCGTGGGCAGGTCGTCGTGCGCGTCGAGGTCGAGGGCCCGTTGCTCGTCGACTGCCAGGCTGGTCATGCGATCTCTTCCGTCCTCTGCTGGGTGGGCACGTCGAGCCCGAGGAAGGCCTCGGCATTGGCGTGCAGGATCCGGGTGCGCGTGGCGTCGTCGAGGAAATCGCTGCGGCGCACGATGCCGCCGGCCGGCCGCTCGCCGAGCGGGTACGGGTAGTCACTGCCGACCATCACCCGGTCCGCGCCGACAGTGTCGACGAGCAGCCGCAGGGCGCGCTCGTCGAAGACGACGGAGTCGACATGGAACCGCCCGAGGTAGTGCGACGGCGGGTACTGCGAGGTGCCGACGACGTCGTGGCGTTCCTGCCAGGCGTTGTCCATCCGTCCCACCCAGAAGGCGAACGAGCCGCCGCCGTGCGCGAAGCAGATGCGCAGGTCGTCCCCGACGGAGTCGAACACCCCGCCGAGGATCATCGCGACGATCGACAGGTGCGTCTCGGCCGGCATCCCGGTCAGCCACTGCGCCATCCACCGGTCCAGACGCGGCGAGCTCGGCATGTCCCACGGATGGACCAGGACGGGGGCGCCGAGCGAGGCGGCGTGCTGCAGGAACGTGACGATGCCGGCGTCGTCGAGGTCGCGGTCGCCGACGTGGTTGCCGATCTCGACGCCCGCGTGCCCGGCGGCCAGGCAGCGCTCCAGCTCGCGGCAGGCGGCGTCGGTGTCCTGCAGCGGCACCTGGCAGAACGGCAGGAGCCGGCTCGGCGCCGGCGCGCAGATCTCCAGCGCGAGGTCGTTGAAGACCCGCGCGACCCTGGTCGCCTCCGCCGCCGGGCGGTCGTAGGAGAAGAAGACCGGCGTGGGCGAGACCACCTGCGTCCGGACGCCGTCCGCGTCCATCTGGGCCAGGCGCACCTCAGCGTCCCAACACTCGGCACCGACCCGGCGGAACTCCGTCGCGCCGACCATGATCATCGCGTCGGCCTCGGAGTCGACCCGTAGCCACGGCGGGTCCGTGCAGTCGAGATCCGGCCACCCGTGCGGCACGAAGTGGGTGTGGACGTCGACGGCGTGTTCCATCCGGACGGGTCAGCCCCTGCCCGGGTGCACGGCGCCGCACTGCTTGCAGACCCGGGCGGCGGCGTCCTCGTAGAACGCCGCGAACACCGGCGGCAGATCGACGACGATGTCTCTGACCTGCAGTTCGACTTCATGGACGAGCGCGTCGCAGTTCGGGCAGTACCACTGGAACTTCTCGAGCGTGCCCGGTTCGCGGATCCGTTCGATGACGAGTCCGATCGAGCCCGTCTCCGGACGCTGCGGAGAGTGCGGGGTGTGCCCAGGGAGCAGCCAGGTCTCGCCCTCGGCGATGTCCACCCGGTGCGGCTGCCCGTCGAGCATCAGATCGACGTGGATGTTGCCCTTCAGTTGGTAGAACCACTCCTCGTAGGGGTCGACGTGGAAGTCGGTGCGCGAGTTGGGACCACCCACGATCATCACGATGAAGTCGTGGCCGACGGTCATCGTCTTGTTGCCCACCGGCGGCTTGAGCAGGTGCTGGTTCTCCTCGATCCACTTCGGGAAGTTGATCGTCGGAGGGATCGTTGCGGTCACGGCTGGGCCTCCTCGGGGACGTACGCGACGGCCTGGATCTCGATGAGCAGATGCGGGTGCGGCAGTTGGTGCACGGCGACGGTCGTGCGCGTGGGCCCGGATTCGTCGAAGTACTCGGCCCACACCTCGTTGTAACCGCCGAAGTCGTTCATCGACACGAGGTAGGACGTGACCTGGACCAGGTCGTCGAGCGCAGCCCCGGCGCCGGTCAGGATCTCGCGGACGTTCTCGATGACCGCTCGGGTCTGCTCGCGGATGTCGAGGGCGGTCGTCCCCATGTCGTCCGCCGATGCGCCCGCGATCGTGTTGTCGGGGCGCCGCGCCGACGTCCCCGACACGTAGACGAACGGACCGGCCCGCCGCACGTGCGGAAACCGGCCCCGGGGCGTCACCGTCACGTCCGACCTCGCTTCGCTCCGGTCGGCCGCCGGAGGCCCATGCCCATGGTTCGCTCGCACACTTCGCTCACAGTTGGACGCAGACGTTCGTCGGTTCGGTGTAGAAGTTGAGGGAGTGTTCGCCGCCCTCGCGGCCGATCCCGGACAGGCCCATCCCGCCGAACGGCGAGCGCAGGTCGCGCAGGAACCACGTGTTGACCCACGACATCCCGACGTGCATCCGCTGGGCGACGCGATGCCCGCGGGACAGGTCGGTCGTCCACACCGAGGACGCGAGCCCGTAGTCGGTGTCGTTGGCCAGCGCGATGGCTTCGTCCTCGGTGTCGAACGGGACGAGCGCGGCCACCGGCCCGAAGATTTCCTCGCGCAGCGGGCGGTCGGCGTTGCTCAGGCCCGTCCACAGCGTCGGCTCGATCCACGCGCCTCCGTCCAGCCCATCGCTCAGCGACGGGACGCCGCCGCCGACGAGGGTCTTCGCGCCGCACTCCTCGGCCAGTCGGAAGTAGCCCAGGACCTTCTCGCGATGCGCGGCCGAGATCAGCGGACCGGTCGTGGTCTGCTCGTCCTCGGGCCGTCCGAGCCGCAGCGCCCGAGCCCGCTCGACGAGCGCGTCGGCGAGTTCGTCGAAGATCGGCCGCTGCACGTAGACGCGCTCGGTGCACAGGCACACCTGGCCGGTGTTCGCGAAGATCGAGCGGGTCAGCCCGGCCAGAGTGTCCTCGAGGTCGGCGTCGGCGAAGACGATCGCGGCGTTCTTTCCGCCGAGTTCGAACGACACCGGGCGGACGCGCGGCGCGACGGCTTTCATGATCCCGGTTCCAGTGGCGGTGGAGCCGGTGAAGGTGACGCCGTCGATGCCCGGATGGCCGACGAGGAATTCGCCGGCGGAGTGCGGGCCGAAGCCGTGGACCACGTTGTAGGCGCCGGCGGGCAGGCCGACCTCGTCGAGGATCTCGGCGAGCAGCGTGGCGGTGGACGGCGTCTCCTCGCTGGGCTTGACGACGACCGCGTTGCCGCACGCGAGAGCCGGCGCGACCTTCCAGGTGAGCAGCAGCAGCGGCAGGTTCCACGGGACGATCACGGCCACGACGCCGAGTGGCTTGCGTACCGCGTAGTTCAGCGCCTGGCGGCCATTCGGCAGGTCGGTCATGAACGACGGCTGGCCGGCGGCGGCCACCGTGTCGGCGAACGAGCGGAAGTTCGCGACCGCGCGGGCCACGTCCAGCTCGCGCGCCTGCTGTAGCGGTTTGCCGGTGTCCGCGCTCTCGGCGAGGACGAACTCCTCGAAGCGCGCCTCGATCCGATCGGCGGCCCGACGCAGGAGTGCGGTGCGGGCCCCGACCGGCATGGACCCCCATGCCCCGTCGAGGGCGCTCCGGGCTGACCGGACGGCGTGGTCGACGAGGGTGGCATCGGCCTCGTGCACGCGCGCGGCCACGGATCCATCGACCGGGCTGACCTTGTCGAACGCCGCCGTGTCGTCGAACTCGACGAAGCCGCCGCCGACGAAATTGCGGATGATTCGAGCCGTCATCGGGCGCCTCCTCTGGGTGGCCGTTCCAGGCTAGGCCACCAGCCAAGGACCCGTCAGGCGTCGGCGCGCAGCTTGGCGATGCGCTCGGGCTTGGGCCAGCGGACGTCGGTGGCCCAGCCGACCTTCTCGAACAGCCAGATGACGCGAGCCGACTCGTCGAGCTGTCCGCGGAGCACGCCGTGCCGGGCGGCCGTCGGGTCGGCGTGATGCATGTTGTGCCAGCTCTCGCCGAAGCTCAGGATCGCCAGCGGCCAGAAGTTCGTACTCTTGTCGCGCGCCACGAACGGCTTCTCGCCGATCATGTGGCAGACCGAGTTGATCGACCACGTGACGTGATGGAGCAGGAACACCCGCACGAGTGAGGCCCAGAAGTAGGCCGAGAGCGCGCCGGCCCAGGACCAGGTGATCAGCCCGCCCAGGGCCGCGGGCAGCACCAGTGAGACGGCGAACCACAGCGGGAACAGCTTGTCGACGAGGCGGATGTCCTTGTCGCCCATGAGGTCGGGCGTGTACTTCTCCCGGTTGGTGTGCATCTCGTCGAACATCCAGCCGATGTGCGCCCAGCCCAGTCCCTTCAACAGCGCGGGCAGCGTCTCGCCGTAGCGCCACGGGGAGTGCGGATCACCGTCACGATCGCTGTAGGCGTGGTGGCGCCGGTGGTCGGCCACCCAGCGGATGACGGGACCCTCGATGGCCAGCGAGCCGGCGATCGCCAGGCCGATCCGCAGCGGCCGGTTCGCCTTGAACGAGCCGTGCGTGAACAACCGGTGGTAGCCGACCGTGATGCCGAGCCCGCTCACAACGTAGAACGCCACGAACAAGCCGATGTCGGTCCAGCCCATCCCCCACCCCCAGGCGACCGGGATCGCCGCGAGGAACGCCAGCAGCGGCACGGTGACCACGGCATAGAGGGCGAACTGCTCGCCGCGCCGTTTCCGGCCCTCGAAGACCGGCTTCGGGACATCGGCCTGGGGGCGTTCGTCGAGCAGGGTCATGAAGGCAATCCTCCGGCGCTGGCGGTTACGCGAGCGTAACTTACGTCAACGTAGCCAACAACTGGGCGCGGTCGGGGTCGCCGGATGAAATAGGCTGACAGCGCTCGATGGGGGATGGGGTAATCGGCAGCCCGCCGGCCTTTGGAGCCGTGCAGTCTCGGTTCGAGTCCGAGTCCCCCAGCCAATGGCCCCGCCGACCCTCCGGGAGCCCGATCGAAAGGTGTCGCCCCGCCGTGCCTGACTCGCCGACCGCGGTCATCGTCCTCGCCGCCGGTGAGGGCACCCGGATGAAGTCCCGCGCTCGGCCGAAGGTGCTGCACTCCTTCGCCGGACGGTCGATGCTGGGGCACGTCCTGGCCGCGACCCGCCCGCTCGCCGCGGCCCACACGCTGGTGGTCGTCGGCCACCGCCGCGAGGAGGTCACCGCGCACCTGGCCGAACTCGACGGCGCTGCCCAACCGGTCGTTCAGGCGCAGCAGAACGGGACCGGTCACGCGGCCCGGCTCGCGCTCGAGGCGCTGCCCGCCAACGCCGAAGGCACCGTGCTGGTCGTGCCCGGCGACGCACCGCTGCTCACGGCGGGCACGCTGGCGCGGCTGGTCTCCGAGCACCAGGCGGCCGGCGCCGCGGCGACGCTGCTCACCAGCGTCCTGACCGAGCCGAGCGGCTACGGCCGGGTGATCCGCGACGAGCACGGCGCGGTCACCAGCGTCGTCGAGCACAAGGACGCGACGGCCGAGCAGCTGGCGCTCGCCGAGGTCGCGACCAGTGTGTACGTGTTCGACCACGCGCTGTTGCGCGAGGCCCTCGGCCGGTTGACCACGGACAACGCGCAGGGCGAGGAGTACCTCCCGGACGTCGTCGGCGTCCTCACCGCGGCCGGACATCGGATCGGCGCGGTCATCGCGCCCGCCGACGAGACCGCCGGAGTCAACGACCGGGTCCAGCTCGCCGCCGCCCATGGTGCCTACAACGCCCGCCTGCTCCGGGCGCACATGCGCGCCGGCGTCACCGTCGTCGACCCCGCGACCACCTGGGTCGATGCCGACGTCACGATCGAGCCCGACGTGACGCTGTGGCCGTCGGTCGACCTGCACGGCGCGACCCACGTCGCCGAGGGGGCGAGCATCGGGCCGCAGACGAGCCTCACGCAGACGCGGATCGGGCCGCGCTCCAGCATCACGCGCACCGTCGCCATCGAGGCGTCGATCGGCGCCGACGTCACCGTCGGCCCGTACGCCTACCTGCGTCCGGGGACCGTCCTGGCCGACGGTGTGCACATCGGCACCTATGTAGAGCTGAAGAATGCCGACGTCGGCGACGGAACGAAGATCCCGCACCTGACCTACGTGGGTGACGCCACCATCGGCGACCACACCAACATCGGCGCGGCCACCATCTTCGTCAACTACGACGGCGTCGAGAAGCACCAGACCGTGATCGGCAGCCACGTCCGCAGCGGAGCCGACAACATGTTCGTCGCGCCGGTCCAGGTCGGCGACGGCGCGTACACGGCCGCCGGGTCGGTCATCACCCATGACGTCCCGCCCGGCGCGATGGCCGTGGCCCGCGCCCCACAGCGAAACGTGGCAGGCTGGGTGAGACGCAAACGAGCGGGGACGCCCGCCGCCGAAGCGGCCGCCCGGGCCCTTGCCGAGGATGAGGAAGACGCGTGAGCACTCTCGAGGTGGTCGGGCGCAAAAGCCTGGTCCTGCTGTCCGGTGGCGCGTTCCCCGAACTCGCCGACGAGATCGCGTCGACCATCGGCGTGACCATCACCCCGACGACGCGCCGCGAGTTCGCCAACGGTGAGCTGTTCATCCGACCCAACGATTCCGTCCGTGGCACCGACGCGTTCGTCATCCAGTCGCACACGACGCCGATCAACGACTGGCTGATGGAGAGCCTGATCCTGGTCGACGCCCTCAAGCGCGCCTCCGCGAAGCGGATCACCGTGGTCGCGCCGTTCTACCCCTACGCCCGCCAGGACAAGAAGCACCGCGGCCGCGAACCGATCTCGGCCCGGTTGATCGCCGACCTGTTCCGGACGGCGGGCGCCAACCGGCTGATGACGGTGGACCTGCACACGGCGCAGATCCAGGGGTTTTTCGACGGTCCGGTGGACCACCTGTTCGCGCTGCCGCTGCTGGCCGAATACGTCCGGGAGAAGTACGGCGAGGAGGACCTCGTCGTGGTCTCCCCCGACACCGGCCGGGTGCGTACCGCTGAGCAATGGGCCGACGAGCTGGGCGGGCGGGACCTCGCGTTCGTCCACAAGACGCGCGACATCGACTCGATGAACCAGGTCGTCGCCAATCGCGTGGTCGGTGATGTCGAGGGGCGCTGCTGCCTGCTGATCGACGACATGATCGACACCGCGGGCTCGATCAGCAAGGCCGCCGAACTGCTGTTCAACCAGGGTGCGCGTGACGTCGTCGTCGCCGCGACCCATGGCATCTTCTCCGGCTCGGCGACCGACCGACTGAAGAACAGCCAGATCCGCGAAGTGGTCGTGACGAACACGTTGCCGATCCGCTCCGAGCAGGAGTTCGACAAGCTGACCGTCCTTTCGATCGCGCCGCTGCTCGGCAAGGCGATCAAGGAAGTCTTCGAGGACGGCTCAGTGACGAGCCTCTTCCGCGGCCGAAGCTAGCGTCCGTCCCCCCGGTCCACCCCCGGCCGGCCCCAGCCACGCCGCGCTTTGCACCTTTCAGCGCCCCAAAAACCCGCGGATCGGGGCGCTGAAAGGTGCAAAGCGCGGGGTGGCGGTCAGGACGGGCGCATCTCGGCCAGCGTGGCGAACTCGTGCACGGTGAGCGTCTCTCCCCGGGCTGACGGGTCGATGCCGGCGGCTCGGAGCGCATCCTCGGCGGCGGCGGCCGACCCGGCCCAGCCGGCGAGCGCGGCGCGCAGGGTCTTGCGGCGCTGGGCGAACGCGGCGTCGACGGTGGCGAAAACCTGCTCGCGGGTGGCCGTGGTGACCGGCGGGTCGCGGCGGACCAGACGGACCAGGCCCGAGTCGACCTTGGGTGCGGGCCAGAACACCGTCCGGGGCACCGCACCGGCCCGCGAGGCGTGCGCGTACCAGGCCGCCTTGACGCTCGGCACCCCGTAGGTCCGCGAACCCGGAGCCGCAGCCAGCCGGTCCGCGACCTCCGCCTGCACCATCACGAGCCCGCGCTGCAGCGATGGCACCGCGGCCAGCAGGTGCAGCACCACCGGCACCGCGACGTTGTACGGCAGGTTGGCGACCAGCGCGGTTGGCGCCCCGGGCACGTCGCGCACCTGCAGGGCGTCCGCCGTCACGACCGAAAGCGGGGCGCCCGGCAGCCGATCGGCGACCGTGGCCGCCAGGGCATCGGCCAGCACCGGGTCGATCTCCACCGCTGTCACCGGATGCCCGGCGTCGAGCAGGCCGAGGGTCAGCGAGCCCAGCCCCGGACCGACCTCGAGCACCGTCTCGCCGACCTCGAGTTCCGCTGTCCGCACGATGCGCCGGATCGTGTTCGCGTCGTGCAGGAAGTTCTGGCCGAGCGTCTTCGTGGGGCGGACCCCGAGCCGGTCGGCCAGGGCCCGGATGTCGGACGGCCCGAGCAGGACCGAGGTCACGCCAATCGGTCGAGGGCCAGCCGGGCGTAGAGCGCCGCACCGGACGGCAGCACCGCCTCGTCGAAGCTGGCCAACGGCGAGTGGTTGAACGGGGACGTCTCGGGATCGGCGCCGGGCCGGGTCGCCCCGAGGAACGCCATCGCACCGGGCACGGCGTCGAGGACGCGCGAGAAGTCCTCGGACCCGGAGTGCGGGTTCGGCAGCATCACGGTGGCGGGTTCGCCGAACAGGTCCGCGGCGGTGGCGGCGAGGAACGCCGTCTGGTCGGCGTCGTTGATCGTCACCGGGTACAGCGTCTGCCATTCCACGTCGGCCCGAAGGCCGTGGGCCTCGGCGATTCCCCGGCACAGCCGCACGGCTCGTTCGCTGATCGCCTGCTGGTGTGCCGGCGAGAACGACCGGACGGTGGCGTCGAACGTCGCCCGCTCCGGGATGATGTTGTGCTGCGACCCCGCGTGGAAACTGCCGACCGTGATCACGATCGGGTCGAACATGTCGAACTGCCTCGTGACGAGCGTCTGCAGGGCGGTGACGATCTCGGCCGCAACCGCGATCGGATCCTGCGCGCGGTGCGGGGCGGACGCGTGGCCCCCGGACCCGACGACGCTCACGTGCAGCACATCTGCGGCGGACATCATGGGACCCGGCCGGACGGCGACCGTGCCACTCGGGAATCCCGCGGAGGTGACATGCATGAAGAACGCGGCCTCGGGACGGGGTCCGGCAGCGTCGAGCACGCCCGCGTCGATCATGTGCCGCGCGCCGTCGTACCCCTCCTCGCCCGGTTGGAACATGAAGATGACGTCGCCGGCGAGCTGGTCGCGATGCGCGCTCAACAGCCGAGCGGCGCCGACGAGCATCGACGTGTGCAGGTCGTGGCCGCACGCGTGCATCGCCCCGTTGACCGCCGCGAAGTCCAGCCCGGTCTCCTCGTCGACGGGCAGGCCGTCCATGTCCGCGCGCAGCAGGACCGAGCGCCCCGTCGATCGGCCGCCCCGGAGCACGCCGACCACGGACGTCATCCCCGAGCGGCCCGCGGTGATCTCGAGCGGTAACCCGTCCAGCGCGGCGAGGACGCGCTCCTGGGTTCGGGGCAGGTCCAGACCGATCTCCGGGTCGCGGTGCAGCGCCCGGCGAAGCTGTACGAGGTCGTCGTGCTGAGTTCGGGCGTCGGCAAGCAGGTCCATCGTCACGAAGGCGACATTAGCGGCCTAGTACCAGCCGCCGTTGGCCTGCCACTGGGACCACGCGCCGCACGGTGTGCCGTAGCGGTCGGAGATGTAACCCAGGCCCCACTTGATCTGCGTCTCGGCGCTGTTCTGCCAGTCCGGACCGGCCGAGCTCATCTTGTACCCGGGCAGCGCCTGCGGAATCCCGTACGCGCCGCTGGGGTTGGCGGCGTGGACCCGCCAGCCGCTCTCGTGATTCCACAGCGTGACGAGGCAGTCGAACTGATCCGAGCCCCAGCCGCGAGCGGTGAGCATGCTGCGGGCGATGCCCTGAGCCGAGGACGGGCTCGGCACCGGTGCGCTGGCGACCTGGGCCGGGGCGTTGCCCTGGGTGACGATCCGTTTCGTACCGACATTGAGGATCTGGGTACGGGGCTTGCTGATCATGACCGACTTCAGCTTCGTCCGGCCGATGACCTTGCCGTCGAGATAGACGAACGAGTACGTGACGCGGAGCTTGCCATCGCGGCCCGGGGTGACGATCTTGGTCGTGCCCACGACAAGGGACGAGTCGCGCCGCTTCGTCGTCGCGTACGGCACCGTCTCGGTGCGCACCGCCGTTCGCTTGTCGACCCGCTGCAGCGTGATGGTCATGTCGTTGCGCAGCGCGCTCGCGGACGCCGGGGCGAGCCGGTCGCCGGAGCTGACGGAAATGCCGAGGTCAGCGAACAGCGCCCCGACCGTCTGGTCGGTGGTGGTCACCTGGTCGCGCTTGCCGTCATGGACGATCGTGACGAGCCGCGGCGTGCGGATCGCGATGTCGGTGGGCGCCAGGGGGAGCCGCCGGGCACGGGACACCGACACGAAGTCGCTCGTGGCGTAGCCGAGCTGGGCGAGGGCTTCCTGCACGGTCGGCGCCGTCGTCCAGACGTCGGTGCGCTTGCCGTTGACGTCCAGATGCAGCAGCCGGCCCCGGCGCAGCACCACCCGCATGCCGTTGTGGATCGCGCTGTGGGCACTCGGCGCGAGCAGGTCATGCGACGTGACGCGGTAGCCGCGCGAGCTCAGCAGCTGGCCGACCTGGTCGGCGGTGGTCTGAACGGTGCGCGGCTGGCCGTCGACCACGAGCTTGATGGACTTGTCGACCGAACTCCACACGACGGGTGCGGCCACGAGACCGGCGAGAACGGCGCCGTATAGGCCGTACTTCATGCTGCGCAGCACTACGAGAGGCTCCTCGGGGTTTCCGGCGGGCGCGGGTTGCTTCGTGATTGGTCACGGAACTGTAACGGATGGGTCCGCGACGGGAACAGGGCGGTGGTCCCTGACCCCGGAGAGCACTTCGGCCGCGGCCGTCCCGGAGGACGACCCCGGCCGAGAGCGCTGGATGAGCGGCTAGAGGTTCGCGCCGCATACCGGCCAGGGACTCGAGCCCCGGGCGTTGTACACCTTTGTCGCAATTGCGATCTGCTGTTCGCGGCTGGCCAGGTCGGCGCGCTGGGCGTAAGCCCCGCCGCCGTTGGACAGCCAGGTCCCGTAGTCGAACTGCAGACCACCGTAGAAGCCGTTGCCGGTGTTGATGTGCCAGTTTCCACCGGACTCGCACTGCGCGACGGCGTCCCAGTTCAGCCCGTTGTTCGAGTACACAGGCTGAGGAGGCTGCGGCCGCTGCTTCGTGCCGACCTTCTCGACCTGCGCCCTGGGGTTGGCCAGGACGACCCGCTTGACGACCGTGCGGCCCGCGACCTTGCCGTCGACATAGACGACGTTGTAGGTCACCGACTCCGAGCCCTGACGTCCGAAGGTGATCACTGACGTCTGCCCCTGGTACGTCGACGAGTCGTAGTGGCGGATCACCCGGTACGAGAGTGCCTCGCGCGCGGTGACCCGCTTGGTGCGGACTCGCTCGACGCGGATCTTCAGGCCCGGCCTGATCGCCGAGGTGACGGCCGGCTTGACCCGGTCCTTGGCGCCCACCGTGACGTTGATGTCACGCAGCAGCTGCGCCACCGTCAACGCTGTCGTCGACGCGCGCTGGGTCTTGTGGTCGTGCACCACCGTCACCTGCTTGGGCGACCGCAGCTCGATGGACGTCGCGTCGAGGGGCAGCCGCTTGGACCGCGACACCGACACGAAATCGCTCAGCGGATAGCCGAGCTCGGAGAGCGCCTCGGAGACCGTCGGAGCGGTCGTCCACACGTCCTTCGTCTTGCCGTCCACCGTGAGGTGGAGCAGCCGTCCCTGGTTCAGAATGATCTTGCTGCCACTCTGGATGTGCGAGTGAAGGGACGGGGCGACGATGTCGTGCCCGTCCACGGTGTAGCCAGCACTCTTCAATGCACCCTCGACGTCACTTGCCGAGGTGTCGATCTTCTTGGTATGCCCGTCCACCACAAGGGTGATCGGCGTTCCGTTCGCGGCGGTGGCGAAGGCGGCAGTCCCGCCCACGACTCCTGCCAGCACAGCACCGTAGAGGCCGTACTTGACGCTGCGACGCATTCAGACTCCCATCGTCATCGCACGCTTCGCGTACTCATTGGTCACGAAACGCTAACGAGCGCTAGCGCCTCGCTCCAAACGGCGGGGAGCCGATCTGCCTCGATTGGCCAGTTCCTGCACCGGGGCAGACGACCGATCCCACTCGCGGCTCCGAAGCGCGCAAGGCAGGAAACACCG
>JAVHVH010000254.1:0-12538 GCA_032160665.1 Pseudonocardiales bacterium | reverse complement strand
CCCGAACCCGACACCACCCACCCGAGCCTGAGCAGCGCCTACAACGACGCTGCCGACACCTCACGCCGGCCGAGCTTCAGGCCAGTCACCCAACGCGGGCGACCACTGACCCCACCACCGACCAACCACGAACCTCGCGACGGGCCCGACCCGACCGAACCCGACCCGCCACCGTTCTGACCAACCCGGCCGGGTCCGTGCCGCTCGCCCGTCGATCCAGCGGCACCCCGCCGCAACCCCCTCGGCAGTGACGAGCGCGGCACAACCCAACCCCGCCGACCGCGGTCCGGCCGCCGTCCGACCGCGAGGTACGTGACCCGGAGACACACCCGAGCCCGAACATCGTTGTGCGCCCGACGAACTTACGGGCGCCCGCAGCTAGCGTGGGGTGATGTTGAGCGAATCGGAGTTCTATGCGGGCCTCGCGGTGGATGACATCGGCGCGGCCAGGGAGTTTTACGGGAGCACCCTCGGCCTGGCCGTCGAGACCATGGACAACCCGTGGCTGGCGATCGTCAAGGGGCCGGGGAACCGGTCGTTGCTGATCTACCAGCGACCCAACCACGTCGCACCGCAACACACGGTGTTGAACTTTCCGGTCCCGGACATCGAGGCGGCGGTGGACGAGTTGACCGCGGCCGGCGTTGTCTTCGAGCAGTACGGCGACGGGCCGACGAGGACGAACGAGAAGGGCATCGCGCACCCGGGCCCGTGGCAGGCCTGGTTCAAGGACCCGGCCGGCAACGTCCTCAGCGTGATCCAGGACTGAACCGGCGCAGGCGCAGGCTGTTCGTCACGACGAAGATCGAACTGAAGGCCATCGCTGCGCCGGCGATCAGCGGATTCAGCAACCCAAACGCGGCCAGCGGCAGCGCCGCCACGTTGTAGGCGAACGCCCAGAACAGGTTGCCCTGGATCGTGCGCAGGGTTGCCCGCGAGAGCCGGATCGCGTCCACCGCCGCGTTCAGGTCGCTGCGCACCAGGGTGAGGTCCGATGCCTCGATGGCGGCGTCGGTTCCGGTGCCCATCGCGATGCCGAGGTCGGCGACGGCGAGCGCCGCCGCGTCGTTCACCCCGTCGCCGACCATGGCCACGACCCGACCCTCGGACTGCAGCCGGCGTACCTCGTCCACCTTGCCCGCGGGCAGCACCTCGGCGACGACGTCGACGATGCCGACCTCGGCGGCGATGGCCTGCGCCGACCGCCGGTTGTCGCCGGTCAGCAGGACCGGATGCAGTCCCAGTGCGCGAAGCCGGCGTACCCCGGTGGCGCTGGTCGCCTTGACCGTGTCGCCGACGGCCAGCACGCCGCGGATCTCGCCGTCCCACGCCACCAGGACAGCGGTACGCCCGGCGGATTCGGCCTCGTCGAGGGCGGCCGACGTCGTCGCATCGGCGTGTAGCGCCCACTGTTCGAGCAGGGCCCGCCGCCCGACGAGCACAGCGCGCCCCTCGACCACGCCGCTCACGCCGAGGCCGGGCGTGCTCGTGAACTGCTCGACCGCGGGTAGGTCCCCGAACGTCGACCGGGCGGCGGTCGCGATGGCCGCGGCGACCGGGTGCTCACTAGCCGCCTCGAGCGCGCCCGCGATGCGGAGCACCTCCTCGGGCGCCGCGGCCGTCACGCCGTGCAGCGTCATCGCTCCGGTCGTGACCGTGCCGGTCTTGTCGAGGACGACGGTGTCGACGAGCCGGGTGCTCTCCAGGATCTCCGGCCCCTTGATCAGGATCCCGAGCTGGGCGCCGCGCCCGGTCCCGACCATGAGCGCGGTCGGCGTCGCCAGGCCCAGCGCGCAGGGGCAGGCGATGATCAGCACGGCCACTGCGGCCGTGAACGCCGCGTGGGCGCCACCCCCCAGCGCAAGCCACAATGCGAACGTCGCTGCGGCCAGTCCGATGACCGTGGGCACGAACACGGCGGAGACCCGGTCGGCCAATCGTTGGACGGCGGCCTTGCCGTTCTGCGCCTGCTCGACGAGCCGCGCCATCTGGGCGAGCTGGGTGTCGGCGCCGACCCGGGTGGCGCGCACGACCAGCCGGCCGCCGACGTTCACCGTCGCACCGACGACCGCGTCGCCCCGGCCTACCTCGGCCGGTACCGATTCACCGGTCACGAGCGACGCATCCACGGCCGAGCCGCCGTCGACGACCTCGCCGTCGGTTGCGATCTTCTCGCCCGGGCGGACCACGAATTCATCGCCGACCTCGAGGGAGGCCACTGGTACGCGAGTCTCGCGTCCGTCGCGCAGCACCGCGACGTCCTTGGCGCCGAGGTCGAGCAGGGCGCGTAACGCGGCACCCGAGCGGCGCTTGGCCCGCGACTCCGCATAACGGCCGGCGAGCAGGAACACGGTGACCGCCGAGGCCACCTCGAGATAGAGGTCATCGCCCCCGGACGCGACCCACGAGAACATCATGCGCATGCCCGGCTCTCCGGCGTCGCCCAGGAACAGGGCCCACAGCGACCACGCGAACGCGGCGAGCACGCCGAGTGAGATCAGGGTGTCCATCGTCGTGGCGCGGTGCCGCAGGTTCGTCCAGGCGGCGCGGTGGAAGGGCAGCGCGCCCCACGTGACGACCGGGGTGGCCAGGGCGAGCGCGACCCACTGCCAGTAGCGGAATTGCAGCGGCGGGGCCATCGACACGACAAGAACCGGCAGCGCGAGGGCCGCGCTGACCAGCAGCCGGGTGCGCAAGGCGGACGTCTCGTCCGACTCGGGTGTGGCGGACTTGATGCGCGCTGTGTATCCAGTCGCCTCGACCGTGCCGACCAGCTGCTCGAGCTCGACCGAGTCGGGATAGTCGACCGACGCCTTCTCGGTCGCGTAGTTCACCGACGCGGTCACGCCGTCGAGCTTGTTGAGCTTCTTCTCGACCCGGGCGGCGCAGGACGCGCAGGTCATCCCCCCGATCGAAAGCTCAACGCTCCTGGTCATGTCAGACGCCGCGGGCCAGCTCGTACGCGCCGGCCTCGTCGAGTGCGGCGGCGACCTGTTCGTCGGTGAGCGCCTCGGACGCGGTGACGGTGACGGTGGACGTCGCGTTGGCATCGAGGTCGACGCTGACGTCGGTGACGCCCGCGAGGGCGCCGAGCTCGCTGCGAACGGCGGCCACGCAGTGCTCGCACGTCATGCCGGTGACGGGGAAGTTCTGGATGCTCATGTGCGGTTCTCCTCAGGAGCGGACGAGCCGCGCGATGGCGGCGGACGCCTCGGTGATCTTTTGCTCTGCCTCGGTGCCGCCCTGCTGGATCGCGTCGGCCACGCAGTGCGCCAGGTGCTCCTCGAGCAGGGTGAGCGCGAACGCGTCAAGGGCGCGCTTGGCCGCGGACACCTGGGTCAGCACGTCGATGCAGTACGTGTCGGCCTCGACCAGACGCTGCAGACCTCGCACCTGACCTTCGATGCGGCGCAGTCGCGTCACGTGGGCGTGCTTGTTGGCGGCATAGCCGGGAGAGTGATCCATGGGCGGCACCTCGATACCTAGTGGGGGTATGCGATTGACCATACCCCCACTGGGTACCGACGGGGCAAGTTAGGGCAGCGTGATCGTCGTCCCAGCGGTCGTCCCGTGTCCGTTCGACGTGTCGTACTGATCGCTGGCCGCCTGCAGGTTGCCGAACGTGTCGGTCCAGACCTGCGCCGTAGCGGCCTCGTCCATGTGCACCATGTGGCCGTCGACGTGTTGCAGATAGGTGTGCACCAGATCGATGTGACCCTGCTCGTGCGCGTGTAGGGCAGCGAGGAAGCGGTCCCACTCGGCCTGCTCGGCATGCGGGGCATGGTCCCGCTCGACCCAGTGCGGCATCGAGACGGTGATGTGCACCTGCACGTCGACGCTCGTGACCTGTCCGTCCTCACCGTGGTGCGAGGTGTACGTGCTGCCGTGCCAGTCGGTCGTGCCGGCTTCGTCGCCGTCGAGCGCTGCGACGACGTCCTCAAGCGTCTGCCCGTTGACGTTGTAGCTGCTCCACGCGGCGTGCCCCATGGTGACGGTCATTCGTGCTCCTCTGCGGTCGTTGGGTCAGACGGTGGCATGCGGGCGCTGAGTTGGGTAGGCCGTAGGAGACCGATACGCGGACGAAGGAGCACAAATGACGCACGACGGTGAGGTGAGGGAGGCCGGCGAGGGCCTGACCGACGCGGAGCTGGCCGACCAGGTCGCCGGGCAGACATCGAGCGATCTGCGCGAAGCGGACGTCTTCAAGCGTGAGCAGAGCGGCGCTGCGACCGAGACCGAGGCGGCCAAAGCGGACGCCGACGAACTGAATGGCGACTAGCGGCGCGTGTTCTGCTAGCGTCGCCCTCGGTTGCAAGCAGTCGTCCCGGCCCTACGCGGGCCGGGTCCGGTTGCGGGAGCGTACGTCGTCTTACTTCTCGATCGAGGGGCAGGCACTTCGCACGACCCGGGCCGCACGCGGTGTGCGGTCTGACCCCAGATCGAAAGAGAGACCGGCATGACCCAGGGAACCGTCAAATGGTTCAACAGCGAAAAGGGCTACGGCTTCATCAGCCCCGATGACGGTGGCGCGGACGTTTTCGTGCACTACTCCGCCATCTCGGGTGACGGCTTCCGCAACCTGGAAGAGAACCAGAAGGTCCAGTTCGACATCACGCAGGGCCAGAAGGGCCCCCAGGCGGAAAACGTGCGCGGCCTGTAGTTCGCTCAGCTGCGCACCGCGACCCCGGCCACCAGGCCGGGGTTGCGGTCGTTTAAGCCCGGATCGGGGGCTCCACCGGTCGGTGCATCATCGGACGGCGGGCCGCTCCGGATCACGCCACGCGCAGCACGTCGACCAGCGGTCGGCGTGGTGTGCGTGGAACCGGTGCGGCGGATTCGGGCGGGTAGCCGACGCGCAGCATCATCTGCGGATACCCCGTCCATCCCATCAGGGTGCGGATCCGGGCGCGGAGGGCGAGCAGATCGACGGCCTGGCTCAGCGGGCAGGTCGCGATCCCGGCTCGGGCCGCCCGGATCATCAACCGCATCATCGCCTCGCCGGCCGCCAGTTGCTCGCCGGGGGAGTCGTACTCGCTGAGCAGGACGGCAATGAGCGGGTGCTCGTCGACGTCCTGGGCGATGAGCAGTTGGCCCGATAGCCCGACCTCGAAGTCCCGCAGGGGGATATTGCTGCGGCGCGGATGGCCGGTCTCGACCCTCGGCACAGCGGTCGCTGGGATGCCGTCGGCGTTGACGTCCGTGTCGTGGATCCACCGCTGCATCTCGGCGATGTAGGCCTCGTCCCGCTGTTCGACCCGGTCCGCCCAACTGAGCGCCACCGCGAGGTCCAGTTGCTCGTCGGGCCGGGTGGGGAAGTGGGCGAACACGCCGCCGCCTTCGGCCGCAGCGCGCAGTACCTCGATCGTCGCCTCGGACACCGGTTCGGGGCTGAAGGGCCGGCGCTCGCAGCGGCGCCCGAGGGCGACCTCGACATCGGCCTGGTCCTCGTCGGCCGGCTCAACCATTCGCGGGTCGGTGAAGCGGGCGAGCAGGTCGGGATCGGCGTGATCCGGCTGCCGCTGCGTCGTCACCTCGCAGCCACGGGCGCGCAACGCCAGGTCGGTGAGGTGCAAGGCCGCGCCGCAGCTGATCCGCAGCGAGTGGCCGTCCGGATCGGCGACCGTCAACTGCCGTTCGTGGTCGGCTCGCAACTCCAGCACGTCGTCACGCAGCACCCACGCCCACGGTTGCGTGTTGTGGATCGACGGTGCACGGGAAGCGACCTCGACGGCAGCCTCGACGACGGAGCGGTCAAACCCGACGCGCTGGCTCATGTACTCCACCCTAGACAAGGGCGGCTGAGTTGCCGGCCCCTGGACGCACCGGTCTCCCGAGGGCTCCTAAGCCTCGGAGCCGTCCGGCCGGATCGCCCACTCGAGGACGAGTCGCCGGATCGGGTCGGGCAGCAGGAGCACCTGCGGCTCGGCTTCGACCCATCCCGGCTCCTTGACGCGTCGACCCATCGCGTCATGGTCGCGGTCGATGGGGTTCGAGAGGTCGAGGCCGCGGCCACCGTCGCCGTAGACACTGACCCAATACAGGTAGTCCTCGCCGTCCTCCTTGAGCCGGAAGACGATCTCGATGGCCATCCGCTCCGCGTCCAAGGTGGCGACGCACTCGTCGGCCCGGTCGTTGAGCATCTGCAACCAGCGATCGGCCTCCTGGCTCTGCCCCGGCTTCACCTTGCCGCGGGAGAGTTCGACGTGCAGGCCGGCAGGAATGGTGGGGTGGGTCATGAGGGCGCACTCTGCCACGCGCGATCTTGATCATCTCGCTCCGCGCAGGTCAGCAGCAGGCTTGCTCCCAGCGAGTTGATCACTGACGACCCGACCCTCGGCCAGCTGAATCACTCGATCGGCCTGCGCAATCACGTCGCCGGCATTGCGGGCATGGATTGCCGCCGCGATCGTCGTGCCCGGTAGCGCCGCCCGAAGGTTGGCCAATATCTGCCCGGCGGTCGCATCGTCCAGGCCCTCGGTGGGCTCATCGAGCAACAGCAGCCGCGGACGGCGAAGGTAGGCCTGGGCCAGGGCCAGCCGGCGGCGCTGCCCTCCGGAGAGGAAATTGCCTCCTGATCCGACCTGGGTCGAACGCTCGACAAAACCCGCTAGGACCGCGACGCGCAGGGCGTCGTCGAGTTCGGCTCCGGTCGCCGCCGGACGGGCCAGGCGCAGGTTGTCCTCGATGGTGCCGCTGAGGACACCGCTGTCCGCCTCGACCAGGGTGAGGTAGCCGCTGCGCTGCCGGTAGCTCAGGGCGTAGGGGTCGACTCCGCCGACGCGGACCTCGCCGGTCACGGCTGGTTGCTCGCCCGCAAGCACGGACAGCAGCGTCGTCTTTCCCGCACCGGACGGACCCGCGAGGATGACCAGGCTGCCAGCGGCGACGTCCAACTGAGCCAGCTCAAGTACCGGCCCCGTCCCGTATCCCGCCGACAGCCCGCGGACGGCGATGTCGGCGGCGGCCGGCGCGTCGCCGGGCCCGGGCGCCAGGTCAACGCCGCCGGTCACATCGACGTCACGTCCGGCGACTCGGGCCAGGCCGGTCACTTCGCGCAACCGGTGCCAGGCCGCGCGGGCCCGGCCGGCCTCCTGGCCGATCGAGCCAATCGTCTTCGCGGCATCGAACAGCGCCAGCGCGAGCAGGGCCGCGAAGGCGAGCACCGCCGAATTCAGTGGCCGCCCGCCACCCGCTCCGTCGGCCAGGATCGCGGCAACGGTGAGCCCGGCGGCGATCGTTATCACGGCCTGCCCGTCGCCGGTCCGGACCGACAGCCGGCGAGCGGGCACGTCGAGCGCCGCGAAGCGGTCGCGGAGCTCGTCGTAGGCGAGTTCGCGCGCGCCGTAACCGGCCAGCTCGGCGCGGCCTTCGATCGCCTCGATGAGGCGGGCCCGGGCCGCGGACCGTTCGCGCGCGAGCTGGCCGCCGAGACGTCGACTGTCTCGGTCCATCGTCAGGTTGATGGCCAGCGCGAGGATCAGCAGGCCTCCGGCGACCGCGCCGAAGAGGGGGCGCACGATCGTCAATACGGTGAGGCTGCCGGCGCCGACCACGGTGCACACAACGGCTGGGACCGCGACGGCGAGCACGTACCGGTCGAGGGTGTCGACATCAGCTTGCACCCGGTCGAGCAGATCGCCGCTGCGCAGGGATCGCAGTTTCGCCATCGGCAGTCGCGTCGCCGAGGCGAACAGGCGCGTACGCATCTGGGCCAGCAGTTCCAGCGTCGACCGATGCGTGGACAGTCGCTCGCCATAGCGGGCCGCCGTGCGAATGACTGCTAGCGCCTCGACCCCCGCACTGGGATACAGCCAGGAGAAGCCCGACGTGCTGGACAGGCCGGTCTGGGCTGACCTGACGATGAACCAGCCGGCCAGGCCCATCAGCGCGGCCGACGCGACCGCCGCGGTCACCGCGAGCACCAGCCCGATCGCCAGTCGCGTGCCCGCCTGCGTCTGACCCGGCGGCGGCACAGGCTCAGCCATGGACCTGTCCGTCCTCGACGGTGATCACATAGTCCGCGAGGCCCAGCACGGCGTCGGAGTGGCTGGCCACCAGCGCCGTCCGTCCGCGCAGCAACTCCCGCAGCGGCTCGATCAGGCCGCGCTCCGTATCCCGGTCCAGATGCGCGGTCGGCTCGTCCACGATCAGGAACGTCGCGTCGCTCAGGAACGCCCGCGCGATCGAGATCCGTTGCGCCTCGCCGGCGGACAGCCCCCAGCCCCGTTCACCGAGCACGGTCTCCAGCCCTTCGGGCAGACTGCGCACCACGCGGGTCAACTGGGCCCGCGCGAGCGCTTCCCACATCCGCGACGCGGACAGGCCCGGCTGGCCGAGGGCGAGGTTGTCGGCGAGCGTGCCGGGGAACAGGTACGGCCGCTGCGCGATAAGCAGGGCGCGCCCCGCTTGACCGGGCGGCCGCTGGTCGAGCCGCACCGCGCCGTCAGTGGCGGCCAGCCAGCCGCCGGCGACCCGGAGCAGGGTCGACTTGCCGCTTCCGGACGCGCCGGCCAGACCGAAGACGATCCCCGACGGCACGGTCAACGTGACACCGCTGAGCGCCGGCGACGAGCGCGTTGGATAGCGGACACTCACCTCGCGCAACTCGACCCGGGGCGGTGTCCCCGTCCACGTCGAGTAACCGGCCACAGGAGCGACGTGCCGAGTTTGGGTCAGCGACCCAAGAACGTCGGCGGCGGCAATCGCCTCCTGGCCCTGGTGATACGCGGCGGCGAAGCGGCGCAGGGGCAAGAAGAATTCCGGGGCCAGCAGCAGGACGAACACCGCCGAGCGCGGCGCGATGCCGACCGGAAGCGGGGCGGCGTGGACATAGCCGAGCAGGGTGGCTCCGGTGTACATCGCGACCAGACCGATGCCGAACGTCGAGACCCATTCCAGTGCGGTCGAGGCGAGGAACGCGATGCGCAGCACGGCCATCGTCCGGCGGGCCAGTTCGCGCGCGGCGCGCTCCACCACGCGGCGTTGGTGCTCGATCGCGCCGAGCGCGCGCAGCGTGGACGCGGCCTGGAGGCGCTCCAGCACCTGGCCCGACAGCTCGCCGATCTGCGTCATCTGCCGGCGGCTGACCTCCGTTGCCCCGAGACCTGTGACTGCCATGTTGATCGGAACGATCGGCAGCGACAGGAGCAAGAGCAATCCGACCACCCAACTCGCCGGGAAGACCGCGACCAAGACCACGACAGGGATCGTCACGATGGCTACCGCCGCGCGGGCATAGCTGCGGAAGTAAGCGCCGATGCGCGGCAGCTGGTCCAGCACCGCCGTCGCGGCGACGGCGGGAGTCACCGACTCGTCATCAGGGTCGCCGAGCAGCAGAACCTCGAGCAGTTCGGCCCGCACCGCGGTCTCGACCCGTACCGCGCCGGCTTCGGCCAGTCGAGCTGCGAGGAGGGCGGCCAGCGCGGCCCCGACGGCGCCAAGTGCGACCCCGACGACGGCGCCGCCCAGCCCACCGGCGTGCCGCGGGCCGATCCCCGCGACGATCAGGGTGGCGATGTTCCAGCAGCTGAGCACGGTGGCGGCGGCGGCCATTACGTCGGCCACTCCGGCGGCGGCGAACCACGCCCGGCCGTGCCGTCGGGCGGCGGCCAACCAGGACCGCGCCGCACGTCGAGCCTCGGTCGCCGCCTCGTCAGCGCTGGCAATGATGGCAACTGGTTCCGCCCTGGTCACCGCGGCGCTCGGCGGGCCCGGCATCAGCGTTGCGTATCCCGGGTGGTGACCCATGCGGCGACAACGATGACAGCCATCAACCCGACCATCACCAGCTCGAACCAGGTGCCGAGCCCGCTCAGGTCGTTTTCGGCAGCCAGGATCGCGGCGGCCCAGACGGGCAGCAGGAGCAGGGTAACGACGATCCGGGCCCATACCGGCCATTTGCGCTCATCCACGTTACGACTCCTTCAGCTCGATGGCGACGACGCGTCTCATCCGTGGGGCTGCGGGCGTTTGGCCGGCGGGGACGCTCGGCGCGCTGCGGAAGACCCAGTGCGCGTAGATCCCGTACGCGACCGTCCCCGGTCCGATGATCCCGATCATCGCGGTGAGGAACACCAGCGTGTTGCGTCCGGCGGCCGCTGAATAGATCGTGACTGACGGCGGGACGAGGACTGGGAAGAACAGGCTCAGCAGCGCCAGCAGTCCGGCGCACTGGACCGCGGCGGCCGCGAAGAAGCTGACCTGCCTGGGCGCGCGACCGGCCCAGCGCCAAGCCCCGTAGAACCCGCCGGCCGCGATCAGCACGCCATAGGCGAAGGGCAGCCATCGGGCGACACCGTCCAGGCGCAGGTGGGCGCTGGTGGCTATCGGCAGCAGGCTCGCGCTCAGGGCGGAGGCCAGCACGACGGGGCCGGTCAGCAGGCGCACCTGGCGACTGGCTCGGAGCCTTTCGTCACCCTCGAGCTTGGCCTGCAGTTGTGCGGCCCCGGCCCAGGTGTAGAGCAGGACGGTCGCGACCCCGGTCAGCAACGCGTAGCCGTGGCCGAGGAAGTCCCAGGTACGGCCTGCGAACCCGTGATTCACCACGGTGATCCCGGTCAGCAGTCCGCCGAACAGGACGCCCTGGGCGAAAGCCGCCACGAGGGACCCGATGCCGAACAGGCGGCCCCACACCCGGTCGAAGCCGGGTCGATGCAGTGCCATTTCGATCGCGAAGCCCCGGAAGATCAAGGCGACCAGCATCAGGCACAGTGGCAAGTACAGGCCGGGCAACGCGGTCGCGTACGCGTCCGGAAAGCCTGCCCACAGGCCCATCGCCACCAGGATCAACCATGACTCGTTGCCGTCCCACACGTTCCCGACGACCTCGAGCATGTTGCGCCGAGTGCCGCTGTCCCGCTCGAACAGCGTGAGCGTGCCGATTCCGAGGTCGTAGCCGTCCAGAATCACGTAGGTGAGCAGCGCCAGCAGCAGGACGGCCATCCAGAAGAACACCATCTGCGATCACTCCGACCCGACTGGTTCGAGCGGCGGCACCGACTGTGGTGAAGGGGTCGGCGGACTGGCCGGCGCCGTGTCCGCGCTGGTCGGGGGCAGCTCCTCCGGACCCTTGCGGACCTCGCGGGCGACGTGCCGAACCCAGGATCCGAACAGGACGAGATAGACGACCCAGAATGCGACGAGGGTGGCGATCAGTTCGCCGATCGTCAGTGACGAGGGCGAGTCGGCGGTCAGGAGCTTGCCGTAGACCAGCCATGGTTGCCGCCCTGATTCCGATACCACCCAGCCGGCGATCGTGGCGAACACACCGACGGGCATCGTCCACAGCACGAGCCGCAGGAACCAGCGCTCGGTGAACATCCGTCGGCGCAGTCGCATGATGAGGCCGACGAACGCCACCGAGAACATCCCCCACGCGGCGAAGATCATTACCTTGAAGCCGTAGAACGTCGGCCACACCGGTGGTTGCAGCGCTTTCGGGAACTGCTTGAGACCCGGCACCGGCGTGGTGCCGGAGAAGTTGTGGTAGACGAAGACGCTGGCCGCGTGCGGGATGCTCAGCGTGAAATCATCGCGCTGCTTGGACTGGTTCGGGATGACGATCAGATTCCAGCCGGTGTTGCCGTTCGCGAAGTTGCCCTCGGCGGCGGTGACCTTGGCCGGTTGGTAAACGGCGCTGACGTAGCTGGCCGTGCTGTCGCCGACGTAGAGCTGTACCGGCAACAACAAGGACGCGCCCAGCAGCCCGATCGACATCGTCTTGCGCGCGAACTCTGCCGCACGGTGCTTCAACAGGTAGTAGGCCCCGATCGCCGCGATGAACCACGACGCCGAGATCAACACCGCGAGCACCTGGTGGGGGAAGCGCCAGACGAAGGCGGGATTGAAGATCACGTGGTACCAGCTGGTGGGCTGAAACTGCCCGTTGATCTCCTTGTACCCGGCTGGTGTCTGCATCCACGAGTTCGCCGCCAGGATCCACGTCGTCGAGAGCAGCGCGCCTAGGGCCACCAAGCACGCGGCGATCATCGTCACCTTGCGACTGACCCGTCCCTCTCCGTAGAGCAGGATCCCGATGAAACCCGCTTCGAGGAAGAACGCCGTCAAAGCCTCGAGGCAGATGATCGGACCGAGAACCGGCCCGACGGCTCGGGAGTAGCCACCCCAGTTCAGACCCAACTCGAAGGTGAGGACGATGCCGGCCACGATCCCGAGCGCGAATCCGACGGCGAATATCTTGCGCCAGAAGCGGAACATCTGCAGATAGATCGGGTTGTCGGTCTTGCAGTAGCACGCGTAGCAGATGACGAGGAAGATCGCGAGTCCCACCGACAGCGCCGGGAACGTCATGTGGAAGGCGGCGGTCGTCGCGAACTGCAAGCGCGACAGGTCCAGGAAGCTCGTCGATGCCATCGAATCTCTCCTGCCGGGTCTAGGTCGCGCTGTTCGCGTTGATGACCGCTCGTAGCGAGGTCACGAGGGCAACGATGACGATCGCGACGAAGGCCAGCATCACGTCACGGGCTGGGGCGTACTGGGTGGCGATGCCCAGGCCGAGGACCGGCACCGACAGGCCCAC
>JAVHVH010000247.1:0-32059 GCA_032160665.1 Pseudonocardiales bacterium | reverse complement strand
TGGTCCTGGTGTCGTGATCGAGGATCGCGGCATCCGTATAAGCCCGTCGTAAGCGGCGGACGAACCTCGACGATAGCGATCGGGCGCCAGGCTCTCGGTTCGTGACTCAGACTCCAGTTCGCGCGGTGTACGGCTCGGTGACGATGCACAACGGTCGGCGGGCCAGGTGGGGCCGGCGATTCGCGATCGTCGTGGTGCTTGCGTTGGCGGCCGCATTGTCGGTCATCGTCGCCCGGCACATGACCGCGGACAGCCGCCGCGACTACCTGTCCACGAACGGCTGGCCGCGTCAGGGGCAGGGCGCTTACCAGCTCGGGGCCGACTCTCCGCATGCGACCCGTGACGAGAAACCGGTGCCCATCGCGAGCCTGGCCAAGGTCATGACGGCCTACCTCGTGCTCGAGGAAGCGCCGCTCGGCGCCGGTGAGGAGGGCCCGAGCCTGCTGGTCAGCGGCGCGGACGTCGCCGACACTGAGCGCCGGCGGGCCCGGGACGAATCGGTGCTCACCGTGCGCGCTGGCGAGCAGCTGACCGAACGGCAAGCGCTGATGGCCGTTCTGCTGCCGTCGGCCAACAACCTCGCGGTGATGATCACGCGGTACTCGAGCGAGAGCGTGCCGGACTTCGTCGCCAAGATGAACCGGACGGCACATGCGCTGGGCATGCGGGACACGACCTACACCGACCCCAGTGGGTATGACCCGGGGACCGTGTCGACGGCGGCCGATCAGTTGACGCTGGCCCAGGTCGCGGCCGGGACGCCGACGCTGGCCAGGATGATGGCCACCCGCAGCTATCCACTTCCGCTGGTCGGGACGGTGTACAACACCGATTCGTTGCTCGGCCACGACGGCTTCGTCGGGATGAAGACCGGCTCGGACGATGCCGCGGGCGGGTGCTTCATGTTCCGGTCCCGTCGCCAGGTCGGCGGGCACACCGTCGACCTGATCGGAGTGGTGCTGGGCCAGCACGGGCGCAGTCTCATCGCGGCCGCTCTCTACGCGGCCCGGCAACTGGCCGATCGGGTCGCTCCGGCGGCGTAGGCCCTATTCGGGGCGGTATTCGCGGTGCGAGCTGTCGACCGAGATCTCGGTGATGCGGACCCGGATGCGCTCGTGCAGGCTCGCCGGGGCCCGGTCACCGCCGCAGCAGCGTGAGACCAAGGAGCGGACGTCCTGTTCGAGGCCGAACTGCTTCAGGCACGGCGCGCAGGCGTCGAGGTGCTGCCGGATCCGGTTCTTGAGCGCGTCGTCGGACTCGTCGTCGAGGTAGAGATAAACGTCGCGCAGGACGTCGTCGCAGTCGATGTTTCCGGGACCGAATCCGAATCCAGTCACGACTCGCCTCCGACAGCGCTCGGAATGAGGCCCCGCCCGCGCGCGTAGTCGGCGAGCAGAGTCTGCAGTTGTTTGCGTCCGCGATGCAGACGCGACATCACCGTGCCAATGGGCGTGCCCATGATCTCGGCGATCTCCTTGTAAGCGAATCCTTCGACATCAGCCAGGTACACCGCAAGTCTGAAGTCCTCCGGCAGCGCTTGCAACGCGTCCTTGACGTCCGAATCGGGCAGATGGTCCAAAGCTTCCATCTCGGCCGAACGCAGGCCGGTCGACGTGTGCGACTCGGCCCGGGCGAGCTGCCAGTCCTCGACGTCCTCGTTGCCGGACTCCTGCGGCTGGCGCTGCTTCTTGCGGTAATTGTTGATGAACGTGTTGGTCAAGATGCGGTACAGCCAGGCCTTGAGGTTCGTGCCCTCGGTGAACTGGTGGAACGCGGCGAACGCCTTGACGAAGGTTTCCTGGACGAGATCCTCGGCATCGGCCGGGTTGCGCGTCATCCGCATTGCGGCCGCGTAGAGCTGGTCCAGGAACGGGAGCGCGTCCCGTTCGAATCGCGCCCGGCGGGCCTCGACCGTCTCGTCTGCCACCGTGCTCCCCTCGCGCCCAGAACCTGATCCCGGCTTGGAGACTATCGCGGCAGCATTTATCGGCCGGATCGCGGCTGCGATCCCACGCGGCCGGGGCGGTGCGGACACCAACATCTAGCGTTCTCCTCTCGGGGGGGTTCATCGCCTCAACCCCGGCGTGGCCGCCGGCATTCCGGATAGGGTCGCGGCCGTGGCCACCGGAACACCAGCGACGGCGCTACTCACCCGGTCCGGGATCACGTTCTCGCTGCATCCCTACGACCACGACCCCCGCGCCCAGGCCTTCGGCGAAGAAGCGGCCGCGGCTCTCGGCGTCGATCCGGGTCGGATCTTCAAGACCCTGATCGCCAGCGTCGACGGGAAGCTGTCGTGCGCGGTCGTCCCCGTGGCGGCGAGGCTCGACCTGAAGGCCTTCGCCGCCGTCCTCGGCGGCAAACGCGCCGAGCTCGCCGACCCGGCCGCGGCCGCCCGGGCGACCGGCTACGTGGTCGGCGGCATCTCCCCGATCGGCCAGAAGGCCCGCCTGCGAGTCGTCGTGGATGCGTCCGTCGAGGGCTTCGAGACGGTCTACGTCTCGGCCGGCAAGCGCGGCCTGCAGGTGCAGCTCACACCAGCTGATCTGGAACGGGCGGCGGGCGCAATCGTCGCGCCGATCGCCGCCTCCTGACCAGCGTCAGTCGGGATCGCCGTACTCGTCGAACCAGTGGGCCAGTGGCCCACGACGGTTGACGGCCCGCAGCCGGCGTTCGGTGGACTCGCGCCGCGTGCGGGTGGTCACGATCAAGAGCTCGTCCCCGACTTGGAGCTGGGTGTCCTCGGCGGGCACGAACGTTCGTCCGCCCCGGATGATGAGCGTGACGACACTCGGATCCGGCAACCGGAGTTCGACGATCGAAACGGCATGCAGCCGTGACCTCGGCGCCACGGTCATGGTCAGCAGTTCGGCGTCGAGCACGTCCAGCGGCGCCGACTCGACGAGGATCTCGCGAGTCACCTCGCGCGGAACGAGGCCGAGCCGGCGCGCGAGGGGCGCGAGGCTCGGCCCTTGGACGAGCGTGAACATCACGACGAGGACGAACACGATGTCGAGCAGCCGGTCGCTGTGCGGTACGCCCTTCACGATCGGGAACGTCGCCAGCACGATCGGGACGGCGCCGCGCAGACCAGCAGCGGACAGGAACACCTGCTCGCGGAGCGGGACGCGGAACGCGAACAGCGAGAGCAGGACAGCCAGCGGCCGGGCGACGAGAAGGAGGACGAGTCCGACGCCGAGCGCGGGCAAGATCTGGTGCGGCAGGTTGCTGGGGTTCACGAGCAGACCGAGCAGTACGAACAGCCCGATCTGGGCCAGCCACGCGATCCCCTCGGCGAACGAGCGTGTCGCCGCGCGGTGCGGCAGCCCCGCGTTGGCCAGCACGAGCGCGGCGAGGTAGGCGGCGAGAAAGCCACTCGCGTGCGCCGCGCCCGCGGCAGCGAACGCCACGACGCCGAGGCCGAAGGTGGCGAGCGGGTACAGCCCCGACGCCGGCAGGGCTAGGCGCGGCAGAGCGACGGCGCCGAGCCGACCCAGCACGACGCCGATGGCGGCACCGGCTGCGAGCTCGTAGACCAGGGTGCCGGCGAACTCCAGCGGATCGAGATCGAACGGGGTGGCGCTCAACAGCAGCACGAGGATGATGCTGGGCGCGTCGTTGAAGCCCGACTCGGCTTCCAGCAGGCCGGCCGCCCGGCGCGGCAGTGGCAGCACGCGCAGCGTCGAGAACACCGCGGCCGCGTCGGTGGAGGACACGATGGCGCCGAGCAGCAGGGCCGGCTGCCAACCGACGTCGAGCAGATAGTGGGTTCCTACCGCGGTGACGCACGTGCTGACCCCGACGCCCACGCTGGCCAGCACGCCGGCCGGGGCCACCACCGCCCGGATGTCCGACCACGCCGTGGTGAGCCCGCCCTCGATGAGGATCACGGCCAGGGCCGCAGTGCCGAGGTTCTGCGCCAGCTGCGCGTCGTTGAACTGGATCCCGAGAACGTCCTCGCCCAGAAGAACGCCGAGCAGCAGGAAGAGCAGCAGACTGGGCAGCCCGACCCGCGAAGCGACCCGGGTGGCCACGATGCTGACCAGCACCACGACGCCACCAGCAAGCAGCGCCACGTACAGCTGCTGCAAGCTCATGGTGCCCCGTTCCGCCGGTGTCGTTGCCCCAGTCTTTCGTGCCACCGGCCCGTCGCGTGCCAAAGCCTGGTGAAGCAGGAGAATCGACCACATGAGAGTCGCGATTGCCGGAGCCGGCAACGTCGGCCAGTCCATCGCGCGTTCGCTGATCATGTCGGGACACAAGGTGCTGCTCATCGAACGCCGGCGCGCGCACTACCGGCCCGAGCTGGTGCCGGAAGCCGACTGGATGTATGCGGACGCCTGCGAGCTGTCCACCCTCCAGGACGCCGGTGTCGAGACCGCGCACGTCGTGGTCGCCGCAACCGGAGAGGACCGCGCCAACCTCGTGTTCGCGCTGCTGTGCAAGCAGGAGTTCAACGTCCCGCGCGTCGTGGCCCGGATCAACGAGCCCGGCAACCACTGGATGTTCAACGACGGGTGGGGCATCGACGTCGCCGTCTCGACACCGAGCTCACTCGCCGCCGCCGTCGAGGAAGCCGTCATCACCGGGGACGTCGTGCGGTTGATGACGCTGCAGCACGGTCAGGGAACGATCCTGGAGATCACGCTGCCCGCCACCTCGGTCCTGGTAGGCAAGCCGCTGACCGACCTCGAGATCCCTGCTGACGCGGCCCTGCTCGCGGTCACCCGCGCCAAGGCGGTCCTCGCGCCTGCGCCCGAGCTGGTGATGCAGGCCGGCGACGAGCTCGTCCTGCTCGTTGCCACCGCCGCCGAAGGCCGCGTGCGCGCGCACCTGCTGCGCTCGGTCTGAAACCACATCGCTCAGCGCGAGAAGTCTTCCTCGCGGTACTCGCCCTCGAGGCGGTCCGCGGCGTGCTCGGACTCGGCGTTGCGCAGTTCGACGCGGCGGATCTTGCCACTGATCGTCTTGGGCAGCTCGGCGAACTGCAGCCGACGGATCCGCTTGTACGGCGCGAGGTGCTCACGGCAGAACTGCAGGATGTCGCCGGCGAGCTCCTTGCTCGGCTCCTGGCCGGCGACGAGCACCACGTAGGCCTTGGGCACCGCCAGCCGCACTTCGTCGGGGGCGGGCACCACGGCGGCCTCGGCGACCGCCGGGTGCTCGATCAGGACGCTCTCGAGCTCGAACGGGCTGATCCGGTAGTCGCTGGCCTTGAAGACGTCGTCCGCGCGACCGACATAGGTGACGTAGCCGTCGGCGTCGCGGCTGGCGACGTCACCGGTGTGGTAGCGGCCGCCCGCGAACGCGGCATCGTTGCGCGCGCCGTCCCCGCGGTAGCCGACCATGAGGCCCACCGGCCGTTCCGGCTCGCAGACGACGCAGATCTCGCCCTCATCGGCGACCTCGTCCGACACCGGGTCGACCAACGCGATGTCGAAGCCCGGCATCGGGCGTCCCATCGAACCGAGCTTGATCGGCTGCCCCGGAGAGTTGCCGATCTGCAATGACGTCTCGGTCTGCCCGAAGCCGTCCCGGATCGTGATCCCCCACGCGCGCTGGACGGACTCGATGACCTCGGGGTTGAGTGGCTCGCCGGCGCCGACGAGTTCGCGCAGCGAGAGGTCGTCCTTCCACGCCGCGAGGTCCTGCTGGATGAGCATCCGCCACACCGTCGGCGGGGCGCAGAACGTCGTGACCTTGGCATCACGCAGCGTGTCGAGCATGGCCTTCGCGTCGAAGCGCTCGTAGTTGAACAGGCAGATGGTCGCTCCGGCGATCCACGGGGCGAACACACACGACCACGCGTGCTTGGCCCAGCCCGGGCTGGACACGTTGAGGTGGACGTCGCCGGGCTGCAGGCCGATCCAATACATCGTCGACAGATGCCCGATCGGGTAACTGACGTGGGTGTGCTCGACCAGCTTGGGCAGCGCGGTCGTGCCGGAGGTGAAGTACAGCAGCAGCGGGTCGTCGGCGTCGGTGGGGCCGCTCGGGTCGAACGGGGCGAGGCTCTCGGCACTGTCGGAGTAGCGCAGCCAACCCTCGACGGGTTCGCCGACGGCGATGCGCAGGTAGGAGCCATGGACGTCGGTGAAACGGGGCGCGAGCTGGGACTGCGCGATGACGGCACCGACGTCGCCGCGGTCGATACGGTCGCGCAGATCGGCCTCCGCGAGCAGCGTCGTAGCCGGGATGATCACCGCGCCGAGCTTCATCGCGGCGAGCGTCGTCTCCCACAACTCGAGCTGGTTGCCGAGCAGCACCAGCAGGTGGGTGCCTCGGCCGACGCCCTCGGCCTGCAGCCAGCCGGCGAGTTGGTCCGAGCGGGCGGACAGCTCGCCGAACGTGTACGAGGCCTCGGTCCCGTCGGCCTCGATCAGACGTAGGGCGGCCCGGTGCGGGTGCTCGGCGGCGAGCACGCCGTCGAACCAGTCGATCGCGAAGTTGAACTGCTCTGGACGGGGCCAGCGGAAGGCGGCACAGGCGGCGTCGTAGTCGGTTCGATGCTCGATCAGCAGGTCGCGGGCGGCACGGAACTGCTCCGTTCCAGACGTCATGGACCGACCCTGGCATGCCCGATCCGCGATGTCACGAACCCGAGGGCGGCGGCCGCGACGGCTGCGGGGTCACGCTTGAGCGAGTGATCGCCGCCGGGGATCACGACCACTTCGCGGCTCGGGCCGGGCGCCGGCAGGCCGAACGGATCGCGGTCGCCCTGGACGACGATGACCGGCACACCGGCGCCGTCCAGCTCGTCGAGGCGGGAGGCTTCCGGGCGACCCGGCGGGTGCACCGGGAAGGCCAGCGCGATGACGCCGGTGGCGCCGGACGCGCGGGCCGTGCGGCAGGCGACCCGGGCGCCGTTCGAGCGGCCGCCGACGAACAGGGGCGTTGCAGCCAGACCGCGGCGAGCTCGAAGCGCTGCCACGACCGCGAGCCAGGCGGTGTCCTGGATCGCGGGGGCAGGGGGCGAGCGGCGGCCGAGCACCCGGTAGGGCTGGAGCACGCGAGCCACGGCGATCCCGGCTTTGAGCGCGGCCGCGCGGACCGCCAGCAAGTCGCTCGTGTCGACCCCTCCGCCGGCCCCGTGGGTGAGCACCAGGACGGCGCTCAGCTCGCCGCGCGGCCGGTCCAGCTCGATCACGGCCGCTCCCGACGGCGTGGAGATCTCGAGGCGCATCAGAACAGCCGCTGCGGCTCGGGCTGCGGCTCGGCCCGCTCGACGAGTTCGGGGCCGTTGTTGTCGACCTTGTTGACGAGGGGGGCGACCGGCCGGAGCTCCAGATGTTCGCCGGCGGCCTCGTCCCAGGCCGTGAGCAGATCGGCCGGGTCGTCGACCGTGGGATCGAGCCAGCGCGGCCACCCGCTGCGCGGCAGGACGAGGGGCATGCGGTCGTGGATGTCGGCCAGGGCGCCCGCGGCCGGGGCGGTGATGATCGTGCAGGTGGTGATCGTCTCGCCGCGCTCCCCCCAGAACTCGTAGAGGCCGGCAAACGCCAGCGGGTGACCGTCCTCGGGCGTCATCAAGATCGGCTGCTTGGTGCCGTCGCCGAGCGCCTGCCACTCGTACCAGCCGTCGGCGGGCACGAGGCAGCGGCGCTTGGCATAGGCCCGGCGGAACGCGCTCGTGGTCGCGACGCTCTCGAGCCGGGCGTTGAACATGCGTCCCTGGGTCTTGCGATCCTTCGACCAGGACGGGATGAGTCCCCACGACACGACACGCAGCTGCCGAGTGGGGTTGGCGGCGGGCTTGCCCTCGGCGTCGCGCAGCGGACGGTTGACCACGACCCGGACGGGTTTCGTCGGCGCCACGTTGTAGTCGGGTTCGGGCCACAGACCGTCCGTCGCATCGACGGCCTCGAACTCATCGGTGAGGTCGGCGTCGGAGCGCACCGAGACGTAGCGACCGCACATGCCGTCGACGTTACCCAGCCGCTCGGACACCGCGAAATACGGCACACTGTGCGCATGCAGAGCTGGCTGGCCCCGCGGTCGCACGGACCCGTGCGCGCGTCGGTCGCCGTACCCGGCTCGAAATCGCTCACCAATCGGCTGCTTCTGCTCGCCGCCCTCGCCGACGGCCCGTCCCGGATCGGTGCGCCGCTGCGGGCGCGTGACACCGAGCTGATGGCGGGTGCGCTGCGGGCGCTGGGAGTCTCGGTCGAGGACGACGGTGCCGACTGGGTCGTGCGGCCTGGCCCCTTGCACGGCGGGGCGATCGACACCGGGCTGGCCGGCACCGTCATGCGCTTCGTCCCGCCGGTCGCCGCGCTGGCCGACGGTCCGGTCACCTTCGACGGCGACGTGTACGCCCGCGAGCGCCCGATGGCCACGCTGCTCGACGGGCTCCGTCAGGCCGGCGTCGGCGTCGATGACGACGGCCGCGGGGCGCTGCCGTTCACCGTGCTGGGCCGGGGCACCGTGCCCGGCGGGCATGTGCGCATCGACGCGTCGGCGTCGTCGCAGTTCGTCTCGGGGCTGCTGCTGGCCGCCGCCCGGTACGACAAGGGCGTCGAGATCACCCACACCGGCGCGGCGCAGGTGCCCTCGAGCCCGCATATCGACATGACGCTCGCGGTGCTGCGGGCGGCCGGCGTCGACGCCTCGCGCGTGTCGCCCGGCATGTGGCAGGTGGCACCCGGTCCAGTGGCCGCGCGCGACGTGCAGGTGGAACCCGACCTCTCCAATGCCGCACCCTTCCTCGCCGCGGCGATCGTCACCGGCGGGTCGGTCCGGATTCCGGGGTGGCCGATGTCGACCACCCAGGCCGGTGACGCGTTGCGCGATCTGCTGGCCGCGATGGGGGCTGACGTCCGCCTCGGTGCCGACGGCCTCACGGTCACCGGCTCGGGGACGCTGCGCGGACTCGACGCCGACCTGCATGACGTCGGCGAGCTGACGCCCACGCTCGCCGCGCTCGCCGCCGTGGCCGACGGACCGTCATCGCTGCGCGGCGTCGGGCACCTGCGCGGCCACGAGACGGACCGCCTCGCGGCGCTGTGCACGGAGGTGAGCAACCTGGGTGGGGACGTCATCGAACACGCCGACGGACTGACGATCACTCCGCGCCCGTTGCACGCCGGCACGTGGCACGCATACGCAGATCATCGGATGGCGACCGCCGGCGCGATCATCGGACTGGTGGTCGACGGCATCGAGGTCGACGACATCGAGTGCACGACGAAGACGCTGCCGGACTTCCCCGGCATGTGGTCGGCTCTGTTGAGCAGCTGAACCGGTGGACGGCTGAATGGCCCGCCGTCGCGACCTCGACGAGGACGACGTCCGCGCCCGCGCCAACCCGCGCGGAACCCGGCCCCGGTCGAAGCAGCGCCCCGCGCACGACGACGCCGTCGCCGGAACCGTGTTCAGTGTCGATCGCGGGCGGTATGGCGTCATGGTCAACGGTGCGGAAGTGACCGCGATGCGCGCCCGCGAGCTGGGCCGGGCGTCGATGGTCGTAGGTGATCGGGTCGGGGTGGTCGGCGACGTGTCCGGCGCCACCGACACGCTCGCCCGCATCGTCCGCCTCGACGAGCGCAAGACGGTCCTGCGCCGCACAGCCGACGACAACGACCCGCAGGAGCGGATCATCGTGGCCAACGCCGACCAGCTCGTCGTGGTGACCGCGCTGGCCGACCCCGAGCCGTCCTACGGATTCATCGACCGGTGCCTGGTGGCGGCGTTGACAGCCGGTATCGAGCCGCTGCTGTGCTTGACGAAGTCCGACCTCGCCGGCCCGGAGGCCGTGATCGAACGGTACGAGGCGCTGTCGGTCCCGGCGATCGTGACGCGCCGGGGCGGACCGCTCGACGAACTCCGCGCCCATCTGGTCGGCAAAGCATCGGTGCTGATCGGGCACTCGGGGGTCGGCAAGTCGACGTTGATCAACGCGCTGGTGCCGACCGCGTACCGCGCGACCGGAGTGGTGAGCGCGATCGGCAAGGGGCGGCACACGTCGTCGTCGGTCGTCGCGCTGGCGCTTCCCGACGGCGACGGCTGGGTGATCGACACGCCGGGTGTGCGCTCATTCGGGTTGGCGCACGTCACCGCCGACGACTTGTTGTGGGCGTTTCCCGACCTCGAGGACGGCGCGACGCAGTGCCTGCCCGGCTGCGAGCACGTGTCCGGTGAGGCGGGCTGCCACCTGGACGCCTGGGTGGCGCAGGGGCATTCGACGCCCGCCCGGCTGGCCGCGTTCCGGCAGCTGCTCGTCAGCCGCTGATCGTCAGTAGCGCGGCGGCGGGGCCTGCACGCCGGCGACATGCACCGGCCCCTCGCGATCGCGCAACGCGCCTCCGGACGCCGACGAGCGGCTGCCCAGGATCTCGGCCACGATCGAAATCGCGATCTCGCCCGGCGTGTGGGCGTCGATGTCCAGCCCGGCCGGCCCGTGGATGCGATCTTGGTCGTCGGCGGCGACCCCGTGCTCGGTCAGCCACTCGCGTCGGGCGGCCTGGGTGCGTCGCGACCCCAGGGCCCCGACGTAACCGGCCCCTCCGGCGAGCGCCGCGCTGAGCGCCGGCCCGTCGACGGCGCGGTCGTGGCTCAACACCACGAAGGCGTCGCTGCGGCTGAGTTGGCCGGCGGCCGCCACGGCCGCGGCGGCGTCCGGCGTCACCTGCGCCGGCCAGCCGAGCAGCGACGCGGTGTCATGCAGCGCGGTGGCGATGAGCCCGTCGCCGACCACGACGAGCGTCGGCACCGGCCACAGCGCCACCGCCACCGTCCGCGGGTCGCCCTCGATCACCTCCGCCGCGGTCACGCCGCGGCCGAACAGCCGCGGCACCCGATCGCCGAAGACATGGGCGTCGCGGATTGTCGCGGGCGTGTACAGCTGCGTCGATTCCGCCGCTCCGTCGCGGACGCGGGTCACGACGCACACCGGCTCCCGCGCCACCAGTCGCGTCCACAAGTCCGGCGGATACGCGGCAGCCGACTGCGCGAGCACCGAGGCCGTCCCTCCGCACGCCAGCCCCGCAGCAACCGCGTCGTCCTCGCTGACGGTCACGTCGACCAGTCCCACCCCGGCGAGCGCGTCCGCGGGCACCCCCTCGACGAGCCGGCCCACGAGGGCCGCGCCGTCGGTCCATGCCGCTGCGGCGCCGGGTTCGCGCGAGCTGAATCCGCGGGTGGCCACCACCTGCGCAACGACGACCTCGCGTCCCTCATCGAGCCATGTCCGGACCTGCCTTGCGATGTCATACACACCGCAATCCTGCTCCGTGGCCGCCCTAAGCTCGACCCGTGGCCCTCTCGCTGACCGTGATCAACCGGTATCCGGTCAAGTCCTGCCGCGGTGAAGGTGTGCGGAGCGCGACCGTCGAGCCTTGGGGTCTGGCCGGCGATCGCCGCTGGATGCTCGTCGACGACGACGGGATGGTGATCACCGCTCGCGAACACCCGCGGCTGCTCCTCGTGGAGCCCCGCCTGCGCGACGGCGGCGGGTTGGCGTTCACCAGTCCGGACGCACCCGATCTCGCCGTGGAACCACCTGGCCCGGACTCGCTGGTGCCGGTCCGCGTGTGGCACAGCGGGCTGGTTGCCGCGGCGGCGTCGGCCCAGGCGCACGCGTGGTTCAGCAAGATCATCGGCACGCCGGCGCGACTCGTCCACCTGGACGACCCGACTCGGCGCCGGCCGAACCCGCGTTTCGCCGACGTGACGGACTACGTGTCCTTCGCCGACGGCTACCCGCTGCTGCTCACGAGCGTCGCGTCGCTTGATGCCTTGAACGACCTCGTTGCGATCGGCCCCGGTGCCGACGAGGGCCCGCTGGCGATGACGCGCTTTCGCCCCAACGTCGTCGTCGGCGGCGCGGTGGCATGGGCCGAGGACGGCTGGCGCCGGATCCGGGTCGGCGACGCGGTGTTCCGCGCGGTCAAGGGCTGCGATCGGTGCGTGATGACGATGATCGACCCGAAAACCGCGCAGAAGACCAAGGAGCCGATCGCGACTCTGGCGAAGTACCGGCGCTGGGATGGCGAGACGTGGTTCGGCATGAACCTGATCCCGGACACTCCGGGCGTCGAGATCGCGGTGGGCGACGAGATCGAGATTCTGGAGTCGGTGCCGGCCCCGGACGGCCCGCCCCGCTGAGTGCGTGCAGGTTCAGCCGAGCGAGTCGATCGCGTCCTTCGCCTCGCGCAGCCCCAGGCCGGTCTCTTCGCGGTACTGCTTGATCGCCCCGATCTTGTTGCCCCGCTGGACGAGCGCGAGTACGGCCGGCGAGAACCCGCCCGGGGTCTTCGCCATCGGGATCGGCGGCGCCGCGTTCACTCGTTGCATGAGGTACTCCACCTTGCGCTCGAGCTCGGCCACCCGGGCCTGCAGCGCGTACCCGTCGTAGATCTCGCCCATGCTCATCCCTTCGTCGGGACCGACGATAGAACCCGTCAGGCCGGTTTCACGATGCGTGCCGTCGCGGTGGCCGTCGTGAGCGTCTCACCCTGATCGTCGAGCAACTCGCCGGCCAGGAACGCGATCGTGCCGCCACGGTGGACGACGCGGCCGCGGCCGGTGAGGCGACCCAGCGGAGCCGGACGCAGGTAGTTGACCTTGAGCTCGATCGTCGGCGCGAGGTTGCCCCGCGGCAGCGTCGCGAGCAACGCGCAGCTGAGCGTGGTGTCGAGCATGGCCGCGAGGAACCCGCCCTGGACGCCGCCCATCAGGTTCCGGAAGTTCGCGCCGGCCTCGAACGTCCCTTCGACCTCGCCACGCTCGGTCGATATCGACGTCAGGGCAAAGCCCAGAGTGGTCACGGCGGGCGGCGGGCCGCCACCGACCAGCTCCCAGAACCAGCCGGCCCGCTCCTCGTCCGTCATAGCCGTGAGCCTGCCAAAGCCGTCACTCGGGCTGGACATCGAGGCCCAGCCCGGCGGCGATGACGACCGCCTGTTCCCAGGTGATCACCGCGGCGCGCAGACTCACGTTCCACGGGTCGACGGCGGAGAGGTCGGATCCGCGCAGGTCGCAGCGGTCGAGCTTGGCGTTGTGCAGCACGGCGGCGCGCAGGTCGGTCTTGCGCAGCACACTGCCGACGAGGGTGACGCCGGTGAGGTCGGCCTCGCGCATCCGGACGCCCTCGAATCGGGCACTGCGCAGGTCGGCACCAGGCAGGCCGACGAACGACCAGTCGCCACCGTCCACCTTCACGCGGTCGAACGTGCAACGGTCGAACATCGAGCCGACGAACTTGCACTCGCTGAACGTCGCGCCGAAGAAGTTGCACCCGGTGAACGTGCAGTTGGCGAACGCGGCTGCCGTGTGCTCGGCGAGGTGGAAGCCGACGTCGCGGAACGTGCACTCATCGAAGTGCATGCCGCCGGTCGACGTCGTCTCAGCCAGGTCGATGCCGACGTACTCGACGTGGTCGGCCACGCGGCCGGTGAGGTCATCACGGCTCCAGTCCTCGTCGACGACCCGGCTCGTGGTCTTCGGCGGCGGTCGCCCGTGCAACCGCTCCGCCATGGTGGCTCATGCTAAAGGTCGCGGTGATCGCGGCGCCCGGCACGACCCGCCTTCAGGTGGACCGATCGGCTGCAGCGGTCCTTCAACGCCGCGCGATCCAGGCGCCCATGATCGCGATGGCTTGCTCGATCTCGTCGCCGTCCCCGGCGAAACACATCCGGATGAAATGGTTGCCCTCGACCGGGTCGAAGTCGACTCCGGGCGCCACCGCGACGCCGGTCTCGTCGAGCAGTCGCGCCGCCCAGCCCATCGCATCGTCCGTCAGGTGCGCGACGTCGGCGTAGACGTAGAACGCGCCGTCGGCGGGAGCGAGCCGGGTGAGCCCGATCGACGGCAGCTGCTCCAGCAGGCGAGCCCGGTTCGACGCATAGCGCGCCACATTCGCGTCGAGCTCGTCGTAGGCGTCGAACGCGGCGACCGCAGCGAGCTGGGACAGCGCGGGCGGGCAGATCGTGAAGTTGCCGGCCAGCCGGTCGACGGCGTCGAGGAGCTCGTCCGGCACGAGCAACCACCCGATGCGCCATCCCGTCATCGAGAAGTACTTCGAGAAGGAGTTGACGACGATCGAATTGCGCCCGATCGACCAGGCGCAGGTGGCCGGCTCGCCGTAGGTGATGCCGTGGTAGATCTCGTCGCTGACGAACCGTGTGCCGCGCTCGTCGCACCAAGCCGCGAGGGCGGCGAGTTCCTCGGCCACCACCATCGTCCCGGTCGGGTTCGCGGGGCTCGCGACGACCAGTCCGGCCGGCGGGTCGACCAGGACGTCGAGCTGCGCGACGGTCGGCTGGAACCGCGTCTGCGGCCCGCAGGGCAGCTCCACCACCCGGCAGCCGAGCGCGGTCAGCATGTTGCGGTACGCGGGGTAGCCCGGCCGGGCCATCACCACGGTGTCCCCGGCGTCGAAGGACGCGAGGAACGAGTAGAGGAATCCCCCTGACGAACCGGTGGTGACCGCGACATTGGCCGGATCGACGTCGATACCGACCCGATCGCGGTAGTGGCGCGCGATCGCCTGCCGCAGCGGCGGGATGCCGAGGGCGTTCGTGTACCCGATCCGGTCGGTGTCGATCGCATTCCGGGCGGCGGCGCGGACGGTGGCCGGCGCTGAGGTCGACGGCTGGCCGGCCGACAGGTCGACCACGAACCGGCCGGCTTCGCGGCGGGCGACGACGGCGTCGATCACGCGCATGACGTGGAACGGCGGGATGCCCGCACGCTGGGCCAGCCGACCCACGATGTCCGTCACGATCCTGACGCTATACGTCGGCCCGACCCGCGGGGCCGCGACGGTAACCTGCCTGGCGTGCCGGAATACGCAGCCGACCTCGAGTTGGCCCGGCGGCTCGCCGATGCCGCAGACGCGATCACGATGCAGCGTTTCGGCGCGGCCGACCTCGTCATCGAGTCCAAGCCTGACCTCACTCCGGTGAGCGACGCCGACACCGCGGTCGAACGGGAATTGCGGGCAGTGCTGAGCCGCGAGCGGCCAGCCGACGCGGTGTCCGGCGAGGAGTTCGGCGCGGCCGGGTCCGGGGCTCGTCGGTGGGTGCTCGACCCGATCGACGGGACGAAGAACTTCGTCCGCGGGGTCCCGGTGTGGGCCACGCTGATCGGATTGTTGGACGGCGATGACGCCGTCGTCGGGGTCGTGTCCGCTCCGGCGCTCGGGCGCCGGTGGTGGGCGATGCACGGTGGCGGGGCGTGGTCGACGGTCCTGGGCTCGGGTCCACGTCGACTGGCCGTGTCCCGGGTGTCCCGGCTCGAGGACGCGAGCTTGTCCTATGCGTCGCTCGGGGGCTGGGCCGACCTGGGCCGCCGGGAGGCATTCGTGGCCCTCGCCGACCGGGTCTGGCGCACCCGCGGGTTCGGCGACTTCTGGTCCTACATGCTGCTCGCCGAAGGGGCCGTCGACCTCGCCACCGAACCCGAGCTGTCGCTCTGGGACATGGCCGCGCTCGCGCCGATCGTCACCGAGGCGGGCGGACGATTTACCGGCCTGAACGGCATCGACGGCGTGCACCAGGGCAATGCCGCGGCGAGCAATGGCCTGCTGCACGACGAGCTGCTCGCCGCCCTCGGCGGCTGAGGATTACGGCAGGAGCAGGCAGCTGTCGCCGAACTCGTGCCACAGGTACCGCTCGCGCACGGCCTGTGCGTAAGCGCGCTCGACGAGCGAGTCGCCGGCCACCGCCGCGAGCAGGTTCAGGTGTGATGCGCCGGGGGCATGCCAACCCGTGATCAGACCACCGACCACGTGCGCCGGACGGTCGCGGCCCAGGACGAGGTCCGTCCAACCCGACCGCTCACGCACGATGCCCTCGCGATCCGCCGACGATTCCAGCGCCCGGGTCACCGTGGTGCCGACCGCGACGACCCGCGATCCCCAGGCCCGGGTCATGTTGACCTGGCGGGCCGTGTTCGCCGAGACGCGGAACCGCTCCGGCTGCGGCGGTTCGCCGGGCTCCTGCGACGACACCCCGGTGTGCAGGGTGACCGGCACGACGCCGATGCCGCGCACGGCGAGATCGGTGACGATGTGCGGAGTGAACGGCCGGCCCGCACTGGGCATCTCTGCGCTACCGGGCTCACGGGCGAACACGGTCTGGTACTCGGACAGCGGGTACGGCTCGGGCACGTAGGAGTAGCGGATCGGCCGTCCGTGCCGGGCGAGGTACGCGGGCACGCCGCCCTCCACGCCGGCGCGGGCTTGCCACAGTCGGATCTGCCCGTTCGGGTGGGGCTGCTGCAGCACGAGGCGTACGCCGTCGGGGAGCGTGATGACGTCCCCGCTTCGGCTGTCGCCGACGGGCCCCTCAGCCGACCCCTGCCGTCGCACCTCGAGGACCCAGGAGTCGTCGTCGAGCGCGGTGGCGAAGTGGACGGTCACCGGCCGGCCGTCGCCTCGGACGCCGTCGATCGCGGCGGCGAGGGTTGCGGACGTATTCACGACGACGAGATCGCCGGGCGACAGGAACGTACCGAGTTCGGCGAAGCGGGCGTGCTCGACGCCGCCCGCATGGGCGACGAGCAGGCGCACGCCGTCGCGGGTGGTGGGCGGCGCGCTCGCCTCCAGCCCGCGGGGCAGGTCGAAGACCGCGGCGGTCACGAGGCCACCTCGCTGACCGCCCAGTCGGCCGCGCGGTAGCGGGCCGACGCCGGACGCTCGTCGAGCAGCCGCAGCAGCGCCGGCACCACCGTCTCGGGCTCGGGGCGGTCGCTGATGTCCTCGCCCGGGAACGCGGCCTGGTGCATCTCCGTCCGCATGTCCCCCGGGTCGACGGCGTAGACGCGCAGGTCGCTCTCCTCGGCCGCGAGCACCGCGCTGAGCTGATCGAGCGCGGCCTTGGCCGAGCCGTAGCCTCCCCATCCCGGATACGCCTCGACGGCGGCGTCGGAGCTGACGTTGAGCACGACCCCGGCTGAGGCCCGCAGCTGCGGCAGCAACAGCTGCGTCAGCGCGACCGGGGCGACAACGTCGGTCTCGTACACGCCGCGCAGCGCGTCGAGCGGAAGGTCGGCGAGCGCGGGCAGCGGGCTCGGGCCGAGGTCGCTGGCATTGTTGACGAGCAGGTCGAGGCGGCCCAGCGCCTCCACCGCGGCGGCCAGCGCCTCACGGTGCGCCGGGTCGGTGACGTCCCCTTGGACGACGACGGCGCCGGCAAGATCGTCGGCGACTGCCGCCAGGGCCGCCGCGCTGCGCGCGTCCACGACGACCCGCCAGCCGCGGGCCGACAAGGCTCGAGCGAAAGCGCGCCCCAGCCCCTTGGAAGCTCCGGTGACCAGGGCCGTCGGTTGCGAGGTCGATGTCATGGGGCCATGCTTCTAGTTGAAGTCAACTTCAAGTCAAGCGAAGCGGAGAACCGATTTGCATCCCGCCGAACTTCTCACCGTCAGCGAGGTCGCCGAACGCAGTGGATTCGCGCCCTCGGCGCTGCGGTTCTACGAGCGCGAGGGCCTGCTGCGCGCCCACCGGACGTCCGGTAACCAGCGCCGCTACGAGCGCAATGTGCTGCGCCGGCTGGCCTTCATCCGCGCCGCGCGGAACGTCGGACTGACCCTCGACGAGGTCGCCGCCGCGCTGGCCACCCTGCCCGACTACCGCACGCCGACCAAGACCGACTGGACCCGACTGTCCAGGTTGTGGCGCGCGCGGCTCGACAGCCAGATAGCGGCGCTGACCAAGTTGCGCGACGGGCTCGACAGTTGCATCGGTTGCGGCTGCCTGTCGCTGAAGAAATGCGCGATGCAGAACCCGGGCGACCTGGCCAGACGGGCCGGGCCCGGCGCTGTCTACCTGCCCGCTGCCCTACGCCGCGGCGCCTGACCCGGCCGGGCCTCCCGCGGGGTGACCTCCTGGTGCCGGCCGGTCAGGGGCTGGATGCCGGCGGGTGGACGGTGCCGCCGAACTGAATGCTGAAGGCCGGAGCGAAGGTCACGTTGGCCGCGCCGCCACGCGGATCGGCGGTGACAGTCCCCTCGATCCCGAGGAACACCTGGGCGCCGTGGACCTGCAGGATGCGGTAGTCGATCTGCGCGTGGCCCCCGAGATCGATGCCCCCGCTCTGGTGCAGGTCGGCGACGCCGCCGACCAGGGCGTGGACCAGGTCCCCGCTGCGGTCCTTGACCGTCGTCTCGAAGGCGTTGAGGGTGAGGTGCGTGCCGAACCCGCTCATCGGCTCACTGAAGTAGACGACCTTGGGGACCTCCCACGAGAACGCCTGCAGGTTGGACTCGAACTCGGCGAACGTTCCGCCGTCCCACTGGAATTCGAGGTGGAGGTGGAAGGGCTCGACGTGCGTCGTGAGCCCTGGGGTCGTGGTCGGGGTCGCCGCCTGCGCCGGATCGGTCATGCGTAGGCCGTCCCGCCGTCCTCGCCCTGGCCGAAGTCAGGGTTGCGGCTCGGGTCCACGCCACCGACGAACGACGGCGCTTCGGTGTTGACGGCATAGGCGATCCAGTCGCTGCCGTAGTCCTGCGACGCACCGAACGCCGCCTCTGTGTGGAACTGCACCGCTTGCGGTTCGGGTGCCTCATTCTCAGACATTGATCGAAGATACGACGAGTCCCCCACCGCAGGAGAGTCTGTTCGGGCGCACGATCGGGCAGACCGCGAACCTCATCGAAGCGGCTCGAGGTCTTTGAGGGTGATCTTCACACACGCTCGGGGGTGCCCGCCGCTCAGGTAAGCGATCCACAGAGCCGGGCTGTCACTCGTCACGCGCGCGGCGGCCAGGGCGGCGAAGTTGATGAAGGTACCTCGGCCTGGACCCACCCCGATCGCGGCTTGTTCCCGCACCAATTCCGCGACCCGCAGCTGCACCTCCTTCGCCGATGCATCGAAGACCTCGAGGTAGAAGTCCAGGTCCGGTGCCGAGATGTAGGCCGTCATTCAGATCAGCTCGCCAGACCCTCGATCACTTCGACGCCCGGGAGCTGCGCGAGCAGGTCCGACGGCAATGCGATCTTCGATCGGCGCAGTCCGCTGCCGATCACCACAACCGCGCGGACAAGTACCGCGGCGTCGACGAGCACCGGCCAGTCGGCGGGCAGGCCGATCGGGGTGATGCCGCCGTACTCCATGCCTGTGCGCTCGACGGCGTCGTCCATCGGAGCGAACGACGCCTTGCGGGCGTCCAGCCGGCGCCGCACCACTCCGTTGACGTCGGCCCGGGTTGTCGCCAGCACGACGCACGCTGCGTAGCGCGTGACGTCACCTCGTCGGCCGGCGATCACCACGCAGTTGGCCGAGTCCTCCATGGCCACGTCGTACTTCGCGCAGAACGCGGCCGTGTCTGCGAGCGAGGGATCGATCGGTGCCGCCCGGACGGACCCGGCGAAGGTCAGGCCGGCCAGCGCGGCCGTCACGGGCGCCGCCACGAGGTCGTCAGTGGCGTCCCGCCAGTCGAGGTTTCCCGGTCCGCCCACATGCCGACCGTACTGTGGACATATGGACACCGACGCCGCGGTCGACAAGATTCTTCGCACGTACGACACCATCACCGTCGTCGGCGCGAGCGACGCCAGTGAGAAGGCCGCCCACTACGTGCCCGTCCACATGCGTGAGCACGGATGGAAGATCATCCCGATCAATCCACGCGGCGGCACGATCCTCGGCGAGCCGGCCTACAAGACGCTCGCCGACGGACCGAAGCCCGGCTTCGTCAACGTCTTCCGCCCATCCGACCAGACGCCCGACGTCGCCCGTCAGGCCGTCGCCGCCGGTGCGACCGCGCTGTGGCTCCAGTTGCACATCGCCTCGGACGAGGCCCGGCGCATCGCCGAGGACGCCGGGCTGCTGTACGTCGAGAACCGCTGCCTGATCATCGAACAGCGTCGGCTGCGGCTCACCGCACCGTCGCTCTAGTCCGCCACGAGGCGAACTCGACGAGCTGCCCGGCCAGGATCGCCAGGGCTCCCTCGATCTGGTCGTCGAAGCGCCCGTTCCCGTCCTGGTGCTGCTCGGCGGTGTTGACGGTCACCCCGAACGGGGTCGGCCACCCGCGCAGCGCGTGAATCGTCGAGCGTACGGAGACGAGCGTGGTTCCGCAGGCCTGCCATCCGGCGGCGGACACGATGACGCCCACCGCCCGTCCGTCCAGGTAGGGCCGCGGGTCGTCGCGCAGCGCCTCGAGGTGATCGATCGCGTTCTTGACCAGACCGGACATCCCACCGTGGTATCCGGGGGTGGCGATCACCACGCAGTCAGCGGCACGCACCGCTTCGACCAGCCCGGCGGCGGCGTCCGCACCCGAGTCACCGGCGTAGATCGGCAGGGCCGCGAGCTGGTCCCCGCCCATCATCTCGGTGCGCGCTCCGAGCTCGCCCGCTCGGTCGAGACAGTGCTGCAACAGCTGATTGGTCGACGACGCCGCCCCGGTCGATCCGCCGATCCCCACGATCAGCGGTCGGTCGGTCATCTGGTGTCTCCCTCGCTCGGCGTGCCTCTCAACTCTAGGGTCAGGTGCGGGACCGACGAGAGGAGACCATCGTGGCCGTTGACGCCACCACGGCGCAGGAGTTCCTGCGCACCAACCACCGGGCCGTCATGGCGACGTTTCGCCGGGACGGCAGGCCGGCCGTGTCGCCGGTGACAGCGGGCATTGACGAGCAGGGCCGCGTCGTCGTCAGCACGCGCGAGACCGCGATGAAGGTGAAGCACCTGCGCCGCGACCCACGTGTCGCGCTGACAGCGTTCACCGACAACTTCTACGGCGACTGGGTGCAGGTCGAGGGCACCGCCGAGATCGTCGACCTGCCCGAGGCGATGGACCTGCTCATCGCGTACTACCGCAGCGTGAGCGGCGAACATCCGGATTGGGACGACTACCGCGCCGCGATGCAGCGCGATCAGCGCGTGATCGTCCGGTTCGCGATCGAACGGGCCGGCCCGAACGTCAGCGGCTGACCCTGTCGGCCGCTCAGCGCACCCGAAAGCCGACCGGCAGACCCTTCGCGTCCGACCACGTCGCCTCGACGTCGGCCACCGATCCGGGCGGCCCGTCCCCGCGCAGCGCGGCGAGCAGCTGCTCACCCGCCGTCCGTGGTCCCTCGACCACTACCTCGACGCGCCCGTCGCGCAGGTTGGTGGCCGAGCCGTCGAGACCGAGCGGCTCGGCCCGGCGGCGCACCCAGTACCGGAATCCGACGCCCTGCACGTCTCCGCTCACGCGCACGGTCAATCGAACGCTCATCCGGCACCCCCCGGTCGGCTGCTCCGCGGCGCGCGAGCCGTGCTTGCTCGCTCCATGAGCTCGGCGACGATCCGCGGCGCCCGCACCGACTCGCCGGCGATCTGTCGGAGGGCAAGACGCGCCGCGGCGCGGCCCTGACCGAACAGGTCATGCGCCACCGTCGTCAGTGGCGGACGGCTGGCCGCGGCGGCGTCGATGTCGTCGAAGCCGGCGACGGAGAGATCGCGCGGAACCGTCAGGCCCGCGTCGGTCGCGGCATCGAGCACGCCGAGCGCGAGGATGTCGGTGACGGCGAACAGCGCGCTCGGCCGCCTCGTCCGCGTACGCGACAACAACTCGATCACGTCCTTGCGCCCCGACGGCCGGCTGTTGTCAGCCGCGGTGAGAACCTCGACATCGGACGGAGCGGTTCCGGCCTCGACGAGCGTGTCCCGGAACCCGTCCACCCGTTCGTGGAACAGCGTCCGGGACGACGTCCGCCGCTTGCCGGTGACCGTTGTCAGCACGGCAAACCGCTGGTGTCCGAGATCCAGCAGGTAGCGGGCCACGGACGCAGCGGCCGTCGCGTTGTCCACGCCGACGGCGGGGACCCTGGGCAGGCGCGGTTTGCCGACCGTGACGAGCGGGACCTGCCGCTCGACGGCAGCGGCGACCGCGGGATCGTCAGCGGCAAGCGAGCAGAGGATCAGGGCGTCCACCATGGCGTGCCGCACTAGCGACTCGCTGCCTGCGCCGCCGGCCGGGACGAGCAGCAGCGCGTTGCCGGCATCGCTGAGCTCGGTGGTGATGCCGTGCAGGATCGTCACCAGTCCGGGGTCGGTGAACGCATAGGGCAACCGCTCGGTGAGGACGACGCCGACGGTCCCGGTGCGGCGCAGGCGCAAAGACGCCGCCGTCGGATCCGGTCCGGAGTAGCCGAGCCGGCTCGCCACCTCGAGCACGCGCACGCGCGTCGCCGACGAGAGCTGATCGGGACGGTTGTAAGCGTTCGACACCGTCATTCGGGAGACGCCCGCGACCGCAGCGACGGTGTCGAGGGTCGGCCGCTCACGTGCCACGTATCACTCCAAGCCCCGTCGAATCGGTGGGTCTGTATCGTTACAGCTCGTGTCTTCTGTATCGATCCAGGCCATCAACTCCGAGGATCCGTAAGTGCAGGTTGCTGCCGCGGCTACAGGCTATCTCGGCGCCACTTTGGGTGTCGCCATGGTCGTTCCGCAGATCCTGCGCACCTTCCGAGACCGCGCCTTGCCCGGCGTGTCGGCCATGTCGTGGGCGCTGACGGCGCTGGGCTGCATGACGTGGCTGCTGTACGGAGTGCGCGCCGCTGAGATCCCGCAGATCCCCGGCAACATCCTGATCGTCAGCGGTGCCGTGGTGCTCGTGTTGGCGGTGCCCTCCGCAACGAGCGTTCCGGTCCGCGCGGTGCAGCTCGGCGTACCGGCGCTCCTTGTGATCGGGTTGGCGACGGTGCTCCCGCCCACGGCGATCGGCTTTCTCGCGTTTGGGATCGGACTGCTCTCGGCGCTACCGCAAACCGTCCGGTCGCTGACGCGCCAACGGGCAAGCACGTCCGCCGTCTCCGTACTGGCGTGGCTGTTGCGGGCCGCATCGCAGTTGTCGTGGCTGATCTACGCGATCCTCGTGCACGACCTTCCGGTCATGATCTCGACCACGGTCGTGCTGTCGAGCGCTCTCGTGGTCGTTGCCACAGAGCTGAGGCCGCGTCCGGGCGTGCCGGCCGCAGCCATGGCCGTGACGGCGGCCTGACCGCCGGTCTTCTCGTGCGCCGGTCTTGATCAGCCGACCTTGCGCTCCAGGGTGTGCTGGTGCGTGCGCTCCATCGACCGCCAGCCCCGCGGCGTGCGCGGCCACCGGGTGCCCGACGCCGCCGTCCAGAAGGCCTCGACGCCGCGCGCGACCGGACGCTCGAACTGGTCAGCGATCTCGTCGATCGCGTCGGGACGCCCGACCTGACGCAGCCAGGCATCGTTCGTGACGTATTCATGCTCCGACATGGGGTCCGCCTCTCCTACCTGCACGCGGATACCCGCCGCGCATGATCAACGATCGCGGCGTGTCGTTTCGCCGCGGTTACCGGCGATCGCATGTCGTGCAACGTTTCCGCTCTCCCCCGGACGATCGCCGGGGTCAGCCGCCGGCGAAGGGCGGCAGGACGTCCACCTCGGCGCCGTCGTGCAGCGACGTCGTGTCGCCAGCCCGCTGACCGTCGACGAGGAACGACGCCACCTCGCTGACGCGGGCCAGCGCGGGCCGCCCCGCCAGCAGACCACGCAGCTCGCCGACCGTGGCGGCCGACAAGGTCTCCTGCTCGACGCCGGCCGCGCGCTGGGCGCCGGCCCAATAGCGAACGGTCACGGTGGCGGGCACGCCTTCAGCCTGCCAGAGTCAGCGGTCCGAACCCGGATACGCGGTGACGTCGGTCGCCTTGGCCGACAGCCACACCGCCGCGCCGGGCCCGAGGCTGAGTTCAGCGACCGCCGCGGCGGTGACGTCGACGCTCACCACGAAATCACCCCGCGCCGTCACCCGGATGCGGTCGCCCAGCGGCGCGAGCCCGGTGATCGTCACTGGCCACACGTTGCGGGCGCTGGTGTCGGTCGGCGCGTGCATGTGAACGGTGATCGCGGACGGGCGCAACGCGACCAGCACGCGCCCGCGGGGCGCCTCGGCCGCCACGAGCGAACCGCCACCGTCCAGGCGCACCTCGTCGCCGGACGCGGTGCCCGCATACAGGTTCATCCCGACGAGCCGGGCCACGTACGGCGTCAGCGGACGGCTGGTGATCTCGGCCGGTGAGCCCATTTGCGCGACCCGGCCGCGCTCGAGCACGACGATCCGCTGCGCGAGCAGCAGCGCCTCGATCGGGTCATGGGTGACGAGCACGGTCGGGCCCGCGAACGCACCGAGATGGTCGCGCAGCTCGCCCTGGACCTCGGCCCGTGTCTGCACGTCCAGCGCCGCAAGCGGCTCGTCGAGCAGGAGCGCGCGCGGCCGGCTGGCCAACGCCCGCCCGAGCGCCACCCGCTGCGCCTGCCCGCCCGACAGCTCGCGCGGGTAGCGGCGCGACAGGTCGGTCAGGCCGAGCCGATCCAGCCAGGTCCGCGCCGCGTCCCGAGCCGCGGCCTTGGACGCCCCCCGCGAGCGTGCCCCGAACGCCACGTTGTCGAGCACTCGCAGGTGCGGGAAGAGCCGGTGGTCCTGGAACACCACCCCCAGGCTGCGGTCCTGGGGTTGCCGGAACACGCCGTCGGGGGCCGAGTCGAGCACGTCCTCGTCGAGCCGGACGACCCCAGAATCGAGCGCCACGAGGCCGGCCATCGTCCGCAACAGGGTGGACTTGCCCGCTCCGTTCGGACCGAGCACCGCGACCACCTCGCCGGGTTCGGCGGTGATCGAGACGTCGAGCTCGAACTCGCCGCGCCGTAGCCGTCCTTCGACCGACAGGCTCATGACGCGGCCACCGGACGCAGCCACCGGTCCCGCATCGCACCCAGCACCAGCACCGCCACTGCGATGAGCGGCAACGCGAGCGCCGGCGCGGCCTCGGGCTGACTGCCGAAGACGGTGAGGACGAGCGTCGGCAGCGTCTGCGTCGTGCCGGGGTGGTTGCCGCCGAAGAGCAGGGTCGCACCGAACTCGCCGAGCGCGCGAGCCCAGCACAACACCGATCCCGCGACGATGGACGGGAGCACGAGCGGCAGTGTCACGCGGGTGAAGATCCGCGTGCGGGACGCCCCCAGGGTGGCCGCGGCCTCCTCGACACCCTGGTCGGCGATCCGGAACGCGCCCTCGACCGTCACGACGAGAAACGGCATGGCGACGAACGTCTGAGCCACCACGATCGCTGGGAACGTGAACGGCAGATCCGACCCGAACACGGCGTTGATCCCGTCACCCAGCATGCCGTTGCGACCGAAGATGCTGAACAGCGCGACGCCGCCGATCACCGGAGGCAGGACGAGCGGGATCGTGACGATCGCCCGCACGATGGCCATCCCGGGGAAGCGGAACCGGGCCAGCAGCCAGGCCAGCGGTACGCCGAGGACGAGTGAGGCGACCAGCGCCTCGATCGACGACTCGACCGAGAGCCGCAGCGCCGTCCACACACCCTGGTCGCGATAGATCGCGCCGAGCGAACTCCATGGAGTTCGGATCAGGAGTGCGAGCGTCGGCAGCAGCAGGAACAGCACGCCGATCAGCGCCGGTGGCACGACGACCAGGGGCGTTCCCAGGCCCGCCGACCGTCGTGCTCGCCGACTCACGGCTTGTGGAAGCCGTCCGCGATGAGCACCTGCTGACCGGCGGCGGACAGCACGTAGGCGACGAAGGCCCGGGCGAGCGCCGCGTTGCCCGAGCCCTTGAGAACGACGATCGGATAAGTGGTGCTGGCGTTGACGGCGTCCGGGATCACGATGCCCTTCACTTTGTCGCCGGCGGAGCGGACGTCCGTCACGTAGACCAGACCGGCGTCGACCTCGCCGGATTCCACCGCGGCGAGCGTCGACTTGACGTCGGCCTCGTTGGCGACCGGCGTGACGTCGACGCCGGCGTTCGCGAAGACCTTGGCGGCCACCACGCCGCACGGCACGGACGCGGCACAGACGGCCACCTTGGCGCCCCGCTTCGCCAGGTCGCTGAGGGTCGCGATCTTGCCCGGGTTGCTCGGCGGCACCGCGATCTCGAGCGTGTTCGAGGCGAAGTCGGTCGGGTGGGCGGCGAGGTTCGCGCTCACCACGGCGTCCATGTTCTTCGTCGAAGCCGACGCGAAGACATCGACGTCGTCGCCCTGCGTGATCTGCGTCGAGAGGTCCGAGCTCGCGCCGTAGCGCATCGTGACCTTCGTTCCCGGATGGGCCGTCGTGAACTGTCGGCTGATCGCGTCGAACGCCTCGGTCAGCGACGCCGCAGCGTCGACCGTGATCGAGCCCTGCAGCCCGGAGGCAGATGAGCCGTCGCCGGCCTTCGCCGAACCCGACGACGAACAGCCGGCGAGCCCGAGTAGGGCAACGGCGCAAAGAACGAGGAGCTTCACGGGCCGACCTCCGACACCTCGACGACCACGTTGGTGGACTTCACGGAAGCGACCGCGGTGACGCCGGGCTCGAGCCCCAGCTCGTCCGCGGCCTCACGGCTCATCAAGGACACGACGCGGTACGGCCCGCATTGCATCTCGACCTGGGCCATCACCGTGTCGCGCAGCACGCGGGTGACGAGACCGACGAAGCGGTTTCGTGCGGACTCGTGCGCGATGGATCCGGCCGCTGGCACCGGCGCGGCGTTCTTCTCGGCGAAGCGGGCGAGCTCGGCACCGTCGATGACCTGACGGCCCGCCGCGTCGACGCTGCTGGTGACCCGGCCGCTCTCTGCCCACCGCCGTAAGGAGTCGTCGCTGACCCCGAGTAGCCCAGCGGCTTCGCGGATCCGATAACTCGACATGCGGACGATCCTAGCCACCGTGTCCGCGTATACGGCTATGTCAATCAATAAATGCCGCAGGTGCGGAAGCTCCGGCCCCTCGTCGGCTGCCGGGCTGCCGGGCAATGATCGGAAGGGGCAGGATGGCCACCATGAGCTATCCGGCGGACCGGTACCTGGGCGCAGACGGCGAGGTCAGCGCCGTCTACCGCCCGGCCGATCACGAACCCGACCTGCTCTACCCGTCCGGCAACTCCGTGCACTACCTCGCCACGGGCGCCACCACTAACGGCCAGTTCGGGCTGTACCGCTGGGAGATGGGCCCGGACGTCTCGGGCCCCGACCCGCACTTCCACCGCGCGATCTCCGAGTCGTTCTACATCCTCGCTGGCAACGTCCGCATCTACGACGGCACCCGATGGCTGGACACCGAGCCGGGCGACTGGGTGCACGTTCCCGAGGGCGGGGTGCACGGGTTCCGCAACGAGTCCGGTCAGTCGGCCTCGATGCTGCTGCATTTCGCGCCGGGGGCGCCGCGCGAGGCCTACTTCGAGGGGCTGCCGGATCTTGCCGGAATGAGCGCCGAGGAGCGCGACGAGTTCTTCCTGACTCACGACACGTTCTGGCTCTGAGAGCCGACGAGTGCGCCCGTCGCCGGCCGAGAACCGGCCAGGCCTGCCCCACGAGGACGGATGGTGCTCCGCGTGAGCGAACTTTTCGGGCCGGCCTTCGGACAAACGGCGATCGACGCCGCCCTCGACGATCAGGCGTGGCTGACCGCGCTGTGCGAGGTCGAGATCGCGCTCGCCCGCGCCTGCACCCGCGCCGGGCTGATCGACCTCGCGACGGCGCTCGAGATCGGGCACGCCGCCGAACTCGTGGCGGCCACTGATCCCGCCGATCTCGGCCGCGCGGCCGTGGACGGCGGCAACCCGGTGGTCCCGCTCGTCGACGCGCTGCGGACCCGGGTGCGCGAACGCGGCGGCGAGCAGGCCGCGGCAGCCGTCCACATGGGCGCCACCAGTCAGGACGCTCTCGACACCGCCACGATGCTCGTCACGTCGCGGGCGTTGGGCGTCCTCACCGCCGACCTGGCCGAGGCGGGAAACCACGTCGCCGCCCTCGCCCGACGGCACCGCGACACCACGATGATCGCGCGGACACTCATGCAACAGGCACTGCCGACAACGTTCGGCGCGCTCGCCGCGGTGTGGGGCACGGGTCTGGACAGCGCGGTCGCGGGCCTCCAGGCCATCCGGCTCGCGCTTCCGGTCTCGCTCGGAGGGCCGGCCGGCACGCTGGCCGCGCTGCACCCGCACGGCTTCGAGGTGATCGAGGCGATGGCCGACGAGCTGGATCTCGCCGAACCCTCCGGCGTGTGGCATGCGGACCGGTCGGTGATCGCCCGGTTGGGCGGGGCACTCGGAGCGGCGGCCGTGGCGATCGGCAAGCCGGCGACCGACATCGTCCTGCTGGCCCAGACCGAGCTCGGCGAGCTGCGCGAGGCTGCGCCCGGCGGGTCGTCGTCGATGCCGCACAAGCGCAACCCGATCGCGGCGATCACGGCCCGCGCCGGCGCCGCGCAGGCCGCCGGCCACGTCAGCACCCTGCTCAGCTGCGGCACCCCGGAACTGCAGCGCGGGGCGGGTCCCTGGCACGCTGAACGGGACGCGCTGACCGGACTGCTGCGCTGCGTCGGAGGAGCCGCATCACGGTTGCGGACCAGTCTGTCCGGCCTCGAGGTCGACGCCGACGCGATGCGCCGCAACCTCGCCGTCGACGAGCCCGCGCTCGGGCACGCCGTGGACCTTGTCGACCGCTATCTCGACCGGAGGCGGGCATGAACCTCTCGTGGCGTAGTGACGGTCCGGCCGACGCCGTGCCCCTCGTGCTGCTCAACTCGGTCGGGGCGACGACGGCGATGTGGGCCCCAGTGCTCGCGCCGCTCCTCGAGCAGTTCCGGGTGATCCGCATCGATACTCGCGGGCACGGTGGATCGGCTGCATCGCCGGCTCGCACGCCCGGCGCGATCGCCGATCTGGCCGCGGACGTTCTGACGACCCTCGACGAGCTGGGCATCGAGCGCGCCGCGCTGGCCGGGCTGTCGCTCGGCGGCATGGTCGGCATGTGGGTTGCGGCGCATCGCCCGGAGCGAGTGTCCCGGCTCGCCGTGCTGTGCACCGCGGCGTTCGTGACGACGCCGGAGACCTACCTCGAGCGGGCGGTGTCGGTACGCGCGTCCGGCATGACGTCGATCGCCGACGCCGCAGTCGCACGATGGGTCACGCCGGGCCTCGCCGAACGTGACCCGGTGCTACTCGATCGGCTGCGGACGATGCTGGTGAGTGTCGACGCCGAGAGCTACGCGCAGTGCTGCGAGGCCATCGTCGCCCTTGATCTACGCGCCGACCTCGCCCGGATCGCGGCGCCAACCCTCGTCGTCGGCGCCGCAAACGACCCCGCCCTGCCACCGCCGTACCAGCAGGAGATCGCCGCGGGCATCCCCGGCGCCCGCCTCGAGATCGTCGACAGCGCCGCGCACCTGGCCACGGTCGAGCAACCGGCGCGGATTGCGGCGCTGCTGCTGGACCATTTCCGCGGAGGTGGGACGGCGGCGGTCGGCTACGCCGTGCGCCGCGCCGTGCTCGGCGATCGCTATGTCGACGCGGCGCTGGCTCAGCGGACGGAGCTGACCGCCGGGTTCCAGGACTTCCTGACCCGTTACGCCTGGGGCGACGTGTGGACGGGGCCCGAGCTGTCCCGCCGCGAACGCTCCATCGCCACCCTCGCCGCGCTCGTCACAATCGGCGCCGAACACGAACTGGCGGCGCACGTCCGCGGGGCGGTTCGCAACGGACTCAGCCCGGCCGAGGTGATCGCAGTCCTGCAGCACCTGGCGATCTACGCCGGCGTGCCACGAGCAAATCGTGCCGTCGGGATCGCCCGCGACGTTCTGGACGAGCCCGATCCGGGAAGGGACACCACATGACGGCCCGCACGACTCCCCCGTTCCGCGCTGATCACGTCGGCAGCCTGCTCCGGCCCGCGCCGTTGCTGCAGGCTCGCGACAACCACAGGAACGGCCAGTTGGCCGACGAGGAGCTGCGCTCGGCCGAAGACGCCGCCATCCGCGACGTCGTCCGGATGCAGGAAGACGTCGGGTTGCAGACCGTGACCGACGGGGAATTCCGCCGCACGTCCTGGCACATGGATTTCATCTATTCGCTGCGCGGCATCTCACGCACCACCGACGCGATTACCGTGCATTTCCGCAACGCGTCCGGCGACCTCGACTTCACCTCGGCCGCGCTCAAGGTCGACGGCAAGATCGGCATCGACGGACCGATCTTCGGCGACGCCTTCACCTTCCTGCAGTCAGTTGTCACGACGGGCACGCCGAAGCTCACCATCCCGTCGCCGAGCATGGTCCACTACCGCGGCGGTGCGGCCGCGCTCGATCCGTCCGTCTATCCGGACGAGGAGGACTTCTGGACGGATCTTTCGGCCGCGTATGCCGATCAAGTCCGCGAGATCGCCGCACTAGGGTGCACCTACCTGCAGCTGGACGACACCAGCCTGGCGTATCTGAACGACCCTGCGCAGCGCGCGCAGATCAGCGCGCAGGGCCGCGACGCCGAGCACCAGCACGAGCGCTACATCCGCCAAATCAACGCCGCGCTTGCCGGCCGTCCGGAGGGTCTGACGGTCACGACGCACATGTGCCGAGGGAACTTCCGCTCGTCCTGGGCCGCGGAGGGCGGCTACGACTTCGTCGCCGAGGCGCTGTTCGGCCAGCTCGACGTCGACGGGTTCTTCCTGGAATACGACGACGCCCGCTCGGGCTCGTTCGCACCGTTGCGATACGTCCCGGAAGGCAAGTTGGTCGTGCTCGGCCTGGTCACCACCAAGTCGCCGACGCTCGAGGCGAAGGACGAGCTCAAGCGGCGCATCGACGAAGCCGCGCAGTACGTCCCGATCGAGCGGTTGTGCCTGTCGCCGCAGTGCGGGTTCTCGTCCACTGTCGAGGGCAACGACCTCACGCGCGACGAGCAGATCGCGAAGCTCGCGCTGATCGTCGAGACCGCCGCCGAAGTGTGGGGCTGAGGGCCGGGCGCGAGTGCGCGTCCGGGCCAGGCGTGGGTGCTCGTCCGGGCCGACCTGGCCGGGAGGAGACGACCCGCCCGCGACGTGACCTTCCTGCGCTCCGGACGCCCTGACGCACCTGGTGCTAGGAAGATCCACAAGCGCCGCCGCCCGAGGCGGTTTGGAACCGCTGCCGTGCGCCAGGTAGGCTGAACTCACCGACGCGGGGTGGAGCAGCTCGGTAGCTCGCTGGGCTCATAACCCAGAGGTCGCAGGTTCAAATCCTGCCCCCGCTACAACGACGAAGGCCCCGGACTCCGGGGCCTTCGTTCATTTTCAAGATTACTACCGTTGATCTTGAAACGCCGAATGGCCGTCAAATGACCGTCTGGCTCGCGCCCACTGAGGCCTGTTCGGGCGCAATCGAGCAGGGGGCTCGCCGGAGTTGCCGATGCCCGGCGCGGTGCGGGCGGCGTGGATCGCGAACAAAGGCGCGTAGGACGTCAGGATCAACCGCCCGCGCAACACACCCGCTGTGACGACATGCGACCGCGCACAGCCACCGCCTAGATTCGTTACGACACGAGCGTACGAGCGGCCTACGACAGGAACACGCGCAGTCCCGCCGCTCTCGACCATAGACACCTCTCGAGCAAGCTCCTGTCGTTACCTCGACAGTCGGCGCGACACACCTGGTGCATTTCGAGCGCAAGATCATCTTGCGGCCGAGGTGGCATAGGGGCGTGTCACGGTCGGCCGGTGATGAGCCTGCACAAGCTCTCGGCCGGCGACGGGTACACGTACCTGACGCGGCAGGTACGCGGCCGCCGACGACACGCGTCGCGGGCCCGGCTCGCTCGGCGAGTACTACGAGCAGAAGGGCGAGTCGCCGGGCGTCTGGCTCGGCTCCGGATTTGGCTCGCTGGCCGGTGAGCGGCCCGAGTCGGTCGTGGCCGGGGTGGTGACCGAGGAGCAGATGTGCGCTCTGTTCGGGCTCGGGCGGCACCCTTGCTCTGACACCCCGCCGGCGCAAGGGCCGTGGCAGAGGCGCTTGATCTACTGCGGTACGTACGGGCGCAGGGCCGTGCCCGCATTCGAGGAGGCCCCGAGGAGATTCACCATGACGACCACCGAGAACCATCCGTTCACCGTCCGGGTCCCCGACAGGCTGATGACCGTCGAGGACCTGTGCGCCTACCTCGGCGTCTCGAAGGACTTCAGCTACGACCAGGTACGGGACCGTCGGCTGCTGGCGATCCGCATCGCTCGCCAGCTGCGTTTCCGCCCGCCCGACGTCGATGCGTTCATCGACGCCAACACCGTCACCGTCATCGACCTCTAGCCTGAACCGGTGGCGATCCCGGAGACCGACC
>JAVHVH010000177.1:0-27372 GCA_032160665.1 Pseudonocardiales bacterium | reverse complement strand
ATCGTGCTCAGCACCTTCTTCGGATCGCTGCTCACAGCGGTGCCGATCGTCTGCTGCACCTGGGTCTTGACCGCGGCCCATTCAGTGCTGCTCGGATACTGGACCGCACGGGGTAGGGCCTTGAGGAACGGACCGAAAAGCGGGTCCGACGAAAGGGACGCGGCCGCCGACGTGGTGGCGGGCAGCAGGGCGTACTCCTTGTCGAACTGGAGCTGGTAGGTGTCCTGGTAGGCGAAGTCGAGGAACTTCTTGATCGCCGCCTGCTTCGACGTCCCGCCGGCCTTGAACGCCGCCGCAAAGTCGCACACACCGAGCGTGCTCTGCAGGGGACCGGTCTTGCCGGCGATCGGCACCGAGGTCCAGTCGGAGGAGGTGAGCACCTTGCCCTGCTCGATGATCGGGATGAGGGCCGGCGAGCCGTTGATCATGCCGATGTCACCCTGGGCGAACTGTTTCCACAGGTCGGTGCGGTTCTTGGTGCCGGGGTTCGGTTCGGTCGCGCCGGAGGCCACGAGGTCCTTGAGGAACTGGAAGGTCTCGACGTTCTGCGGGCTGTCGATGGCCCAGTTGCCGCTGGCGTCCTGGTAGTTGCCCCCGTTACCCAGCATCCACAGCAGCGCCTCGCCCTGCGCCTCTTCCGAGCCCAGCGGCAAGCCGAAGCCGATCTTCCCGAGCGCCTTGATCTTGAGCGCATCGGCCTTGATGTCGTCCCACGTCTGCGGGGCCGACGTGATACCGGCCTGCTGGAAGAGCTTCTTGTTGTAGAACAGCGTCCGTGAACTCGTGGTGAACGGCATCCCGTACTGGGTGCCCTTGTAGCTGCCCAGCTTCGAGAACACCGGCATCAGATTGTCCGGCTTGCTCATGACCTCGCTGGCCTTGTACAGCAGGCCCTCCTGCGCATAGTTGGAGAAGTAGTCGCCCTCGGTGATGTCGGGATACTGCTGGTTCTGCACGGCCGTCTGGATCTGGTTGTCGAAGTCGTTCCAGTTGACGGTCTTGACGTTCACCGTGATGGACGGGTTCGCCTTGTGGAAGGCGTCGGCGATCCCCTGCCAGTACTTCTGGCTGGAGTTCGCGGGTCCGGTGCCGTAGTCGGCTGCGACCAGGTTCAGCGTCTTCGAGCCGCCCGATCCGCCCCCCGAGGAGCTGCAACTGCTCAGTGCGAGCGCCATGGCGGCCGACAGGGCCGCGATCGCGGCCAAGCGTCGATTCATGTCCGACCTCTCTCTGTGTCCCCGACACACCCGTCCGGGTCCGTGTTGGAGCTAGTTGTCTGCACGGGACGGTAGCGCACCGTCCGCTAATGGTCTAGACCAGTTCGAGGATTTGTCTGTACCAACTGTGTTACGTATAGGGGTCGGGTTCCACCGACCGCCGGCCAGCACGGACTCGACCCGGAGCTCGCTGTCCAATACCACCAGATCGGCGGCCAGACCCGCCGCGATCGCCCCGAACGATGCCGACATTCCGAGCACCCGCGCCGGGTTCCCGGACGCCGCCGCGGACGCCGCCACGACGGACAGGCCGCATTCGACGACGGCGCGGCGCACCGCGGAATCCATCGTGAGCGTGCTGCCGGCGAGGGACCCGCTATCGGCGAGACGAGCCTCGCCGTCGCGCACCCGCACCGCCTGCCCGCCGAGAACGACGTCACCGTCCCCCATGCCGGCGGCGTCAATCGCGTCCGTGACGAGGACGAGCCGGCTGGGCGGACGGGCGACCATAGCGGTGATGGCCGGGTGCACGTGGATTCCGTCGTTGATGACCTCGCAGGCGAGGTCCGAGGCCAGCGCGGCACCCACGACGCCGGGCTCGCGGTGATGCAACGGACGCATTCCGTTGAACAGATGGGTGGCGAGCGTCGCACCGCGCGCGATCGCCTCGCGGGCCTGGATGTACGTGGCGTCGGTGTGGCCGATCGCGGCCACGGCTCGCGCAGCGACGACGTCGGCAATGAGGTCGAGGCCGCCGGGCAGTTCGGGCGCGAGCGTTACCGAGCGCAGCGTGCCGCGGGCCACCGAGACGAGGCGGGCGAACTCGGCGCGGTCCGGCACGCGGAGGTATTCGGGGTTCTGGGCACCGCACCGGGGCTGGGCGAGGTAGGGCCCTTCCAGATGGGCGCCGAGGACCTGCGCGTCCTCCGCGGCGAGGTCCGCGACCCACGCCAACTGGCGTTCGAGGTCCTCGAGCGGGGCGGCCACGAGGGACACCAGAGTGCGAGTGGTGCCGTGGCCGCGGTGGAACGCGATCGCCGCGGCCATCGCCTCGGGAGAGGTCGTGGCGTCGTGCCCGCCACCGCCGTGCATGTGCAGGTCGACGAAACCGGGCAGCAGCCAGCGTCCGTCCAGATCCACGACCTGGTGCGCGTCGCCCGGCCGCCCCGGACCGTGTCCGACTGCGCTGATCCGTGGCCCGTCGACGGCCACCCAACCGGCCTCGAGTACCCCGTCCGCGGTGACGACTCGCGCCCCCCGCAGCAGGATCGAGCCACCGGATGCGTCGGTCATCGCGGCGTCGCGAGGTTGGCGACGAACGTGATGCGATCACCCCGGTACCAGCTGGTCACCCATTCGACCGGCTCCCCGGTGGCGACCCGGCTGTGCCGGCCTAGCACCAGCATCGGCGCGCCCGGGTCGGTCCCCAGCAACGCGGCCTCACGGGGTGAGGCCGGCGCGGTGGCGATCAGCTCCTCGGCGCTGACGGGCACCACTCCGTAGATCTCTCGCAGCACCGTGTACAGCGACTGCTGACGGCGGATGTGTCTGGTCAGCTGCGGGAACCGGGCCGCCGAGAGGTGCGAGGTCTCGACCGCCATCGGACGGTCGTCGGCCAGGCGCAGCCGCTCGATGCGCAACACCGGCGCCCCAGCCTCGAGGTCGAGCCGAGTGGCGACCTCGCCCTCGGCCCGGACCCGCTCGGCCGCCAACAGTTCGGTCGAAGCAACGAAGCCGTTCGCTTCGGCCTGCTCGGTGAAGCTCGTCAGGTGGAGCGGCCAGGTGATCTTGGGCTCGGCCACGAAGGTCCCGGCACCCTGGCGCCGCACCAGCCGGCCCTCGGCCACCAACTCGACGAGTGCCTGCCGGACCGTCGTGCGCGAAGTCGACAGGTCGCTGGCGAGGTCCCGTTCGGTCGGGACGGCCGACCCGGGCGACAGGGTGGCGATGCGCGCGAGCAGATGCCGCTTGACGGTGTAGTACTTGGGCTCGCGGAGCGGCTGCACGTCGGCGGTCGTCACCGTTGCTCTCCCTGGTCGTCCTGAGGTAGCCAATGCGGAAGGCTGCCTGGAGTTGTCTACACCATTGACCCGGCCAAGTGAACCATGCAGCATGATATTGGTCTAGTCCATTCGACCTTCCTTCCCGATGGCAGGGTCGAGCCCCGAACAAGAGGAGTCCGATGACCGAGCCGGGCACGTTGATGGCGGCCGAGATCGCCGAGCAGCCGCAGGTGCTGGACCGGCTGCTGCGCCAGGGCGCTCTCGAGATCGCCCGGGTCCGCGAGGTGATCGAGCGATCGCAGCCGCGCTTCGTGCTCATCGCCGCGCGCGGTACGAGCGATCACGCGGCCCTGTACGCGAAGTATCTCGTCGAGGTGTGCTGGCCGGCGCCGGCCGGTCTGGTGTCCCCGTCGTCCTTCACGGTCTACGGCGCCCGGCCACAGATGGCCGGTGTCCTCTTCGTCGCGGTGAGCCAGTCGGGCGGCTCCCCCGACCTGGTCGAGTCGACCGAGGTCGCCCGCTCGTGCGGCGCGCTCACCGTCGCCGTCACCAATGCCCCGAACTCGGCGCTGGCGGCGGCCGCCGACCACCACGTGCACGTACACGCCGGGGCGGAACGCGCCGTCGCCGCCACGAAGACCTACACCGCCGAATTGCTTGCGCTCTACCTGCTGCTCGTCGGGGGCAACGCCGACGCCGTACCCGACGCCGCGGCCCGCACCCTCGAGTACGCCGACCGCGCGCACGAGGCGGCCGGCCGGTATCGCGACGTCCAGCGCCTCATCACCACCGCGCGCGGGTTCTCCTACCCGACGGCGCGGGAAGCGGCGCTCAAGGTGATGGAGACGTCCTATCTGTCCGCACAGGCGTTCTCCGGCGCGGACCTGCTGCACGGGCCGCTGGCCGTCGTCGGTCCGGGCGTGCCGGTGATCGCTGTGGCCGCACCGGGCCGCGGCGGAGCGGCGATGCGCCCGGTGCTGGACCGACTCCACGCGGCCGGCGCGGACGTCCTGCACGTGGGCGCGGACGACGGACTCCCGATCGCATCCGACGGCATCGTCGAGGAGCTGCAGCCGATACTGGAGATCCTGCCGCTGCAACAGATGGCATGGCGGCTCGCGATCGATCGCGGTGGCGACCCGGACCGTCCGCGTGGCCTGACGAAGGTGACCGAAACGTGGTGACGAGCGGCGAGCGGGCCCAACTCGACCGGCTGCCCGCAGATCAGATCATCGACCTCCTCCTCGCCGCAGAGCTTCGCGTGCTGCCGGCGGTGCGATCGGCGGCCGCCTCGATCGCCAGCGCCGCCGGGATCCTGGCCGACACCCTGCGCGCGGACGGCCGTCTGGTGTTCGCCGGGGCGGGGACATCCGGCCGGCTCGCGTCGGCCGAGGCCGCGGAACTACCGGGCACGTTCGGTCTGCCGGCCACCCGTTGCATCGCCGTCGTCGCCGGCAGCTCCCCCTCCGGCCCGATCGACGACGCCGCCGAGGACGACGCCGCGGCCGGCGAGCGGGCGGTCCGCGCGATCGCGGTCGGGTCGGGCGACTTGCTGATCGCCGTCGCGGCGAGCGGACGCACGCCGTACACCCTCGCGGCGGCCACGGCCGCGATCGAGAACGGGGCGCGCGTCGTCGCGGTGGTCACGGCGGCGGACACCCCGCTGGCCCGGCTGGCCACCGCCGCGATCGAGACGGTGGTCGGCGCCGAGGTGCTGCGCGGCTCGACGCGGCTGACCGCGGGTACGGCACAGAAGATCGCACTCAACACGCTGACCACGACCGGCATGAGCCTGGCCGGCCGCGTGCACGGCGACCTCATGATCGACGTGGTCGCGGCCAACGCGAAACTGCATGACCGGGCGGCCGACATGGTCGCCGAGATCGTCGGCTGCCCGCGCGCCAGCGCCGCGGCCGCGCTGTCGGCCTGCGGGCACAATGCGCGCGCCGCGGTCCTGCATCTGATGCGCGACCTGACGCCCGCCGAAGCCGTGGCTGCGGCGGGCGTCAGTACGTCATTGCGCGATGCGCTGGACGCGGCGGCTACGCGAGGCGGTCGCCCGTCTCAGGGTTGAACGCGTGCGCCTCGTCGGCGTTGACGTGCAGGCGCAGCTTGTCGCCGAGCCGCGGCGGGACACGGCCATCGAAACGGACGATGAACTGCTTCTCGCCCTCGGCCTCGCCCGGGATGCGGCCGTACACGAACGCGTCAGCGCCGGTCTCCTCGACCAGCACCACTTCGACGTCGACCGAGATGTCGTCCCGCTCGGCGCCGGCCGTGCTCAGTGACTCCGGCCGCAGTCCGAGGATGATCTCTTGCAGGTTGGCCTGCTGAGCGGCGGCGACGACTTCGGGCTTCAGCGGTACGAGCATGGACCCGAGCGCTGCTCCGCCGTCGCGGAGTTCAGCCTTGCGCAGGTTCATCGCCGGCGAGCCGATGAATCCGGCGACGAACGCGTTGGCCGGAGCGTCGTAGAGCGCCCGCGGCGTGTCCGCCTGCTGCAGGAGGCCGTCCTTGAGGACGGCCACGCGGTGGCCCATCGTCATGGCCTCGACCTGGTCGTGCGTGACATAGACGGTCGTGGTACCCAACCGCGCCTGCAGGGCGGCGATGTTCGCCCGAGTCTCGACGCGCAGCTTCGCGTCGAGGTTCGAGAGGGGTTCGTCCATCAGGAACACCTGCGGCGAGCGCACGATCGCCCGGCCCATCGCGACGCGCTGCCGCTGACCACCGGACAGCGCCTTCGGCTTACGGTTCAGGTACGCCTCCAGGTCGAGAAGCTTGGCCGCCTCTTCCACCTTGGCCCTGCGCTCTTCCTTCGGGATGCCCATCAGCTTGAGCGCGAATCCCATGTTCTCGGCGACGCTCATGTGCGGGTACAGCGCGTAGTTCTGGAACACCATCGCGATGTCGCGCTGCTTGGGCGGCTTGTTCGACACGTCCTGGCCGCCGATGCGGATCTCGCCGCTGGACACTTCTTCGAGCCCCGCGATCATCCGCAGCGCGGTGGACTTGCCCGAGCCGCTGGGTCCGACGAGCACCATGAACTCGCCATCGTTGATGGCGAGGTTCAAGCGATCGACCGCCGGAGACGAAGCTCCCGGGTAGAAGCAGGTCGCGTCGACGTAACTTACATCAGCCATTGGGGACTCCCCTATCGGTGTGGTCAACCGCGCCGGTTGCGGGTGTCCGTGGACGTCGCTGGCTTGGCGAGCATCCGAACACCTCACGGCTTTCCGGGCGATCGGCGGCGTTCCGCCCCACCGATGTAGAAGGCGGCGTCGATCGACCGGCTTAGCGGTCTTGCTCCATCATTCGACGCTGACCGACGGTCCCCGTCAAGAGTTAGGCCCGAATGGGACCTGTGAGCGAGTAGCCTGAACCCATCCCCCGGCGCAGCCCGCACCGATCGCCGAGCGCGAGGCTCTGTGGTCGTCACGATCGCGGGACCGCCCATCGAAAGGCTCCGCTGTTGACCACGCGTTACGGATTCGTCAGCACCTATCCGCCCACCCCGTGCGGGCTCGCTACGTTCACCTCGTCGCTGCGCGACGCGCTCGTCCGTCCTGGCGCCGACGAAGGGCTCGTCGTCCGGCTCGTCGACGCTCCGGCGGCGCGTCCGGGCTCCGAGGTCGTGGCCCAGCTGGTCCAAAACGATCACGCGGGCCTGAACCGGGCCACCGGACATCTCAATACATGTGACGTCGTCATCATTCAGCACGAGTACGACGTGTACGGCGGCGAGGACGGCGACGACATCCTGACCCTGCTCGACCGTCTGGACGTGCCGTCGATCGTCGTCCTGCACTCCGTCCTGAGTGCTCCGACGCATCACCAGCGCGAGGTCCTCGAGGCCGTTGTCGCCAAGGCGGGTGCCGTGGTGGCCATGACGCAGAGCGCCCGCGATCGTCTCGCGTCGGTGTACGACGTCGACCTGGGCAAGGTCCGGATGATCCCGCACGGTGCTGCGGACATGCGGGCCCCGACGCACACGACGATGTTCCGCGGCGGCCAGTTCACCGCGCTGACGTGGGGACTGATCGGTCCGGGCAAGGGGATCGAGTGGGTCATCGACGCGATGGCGCTGCTGGGCGATCTGCCGCGTCCGCCCCGGTATGTCGTCGCCGGGCGAACCCATCCCAACGTCCTCGCCTCGGACGGCGAGGCCTACCGCGAGAGCCTGCATGCCCGCGTGCGGCAGCTGGACCTGCAGACCTCGGTCACCGTCGACAGCCATTACCGCGACCCGGCGTCACTGGCCCAGCTCGTGCGATCGGCCGATGTCGTGGTCCTGCCCTATGACTCCACCGAGCAGGTCACATCGGGCGTGCTGATCGAAGCGGTGGCGGCCGGCAAGCCGGTCATCGCCACGGACTTCCCGCATGCCCGCGAGCTGCTCGGCGGTGGTGCCGGCCTGATCGTCGCGCACCGGGATCCCCCGGCCATCGCCGCTGCTCTGCGCATGCTGATGAGCCGCAACGACCTCGCGACGACCATGGCCGCGGCCGCGGCCGCCGCCGCACCCGCGCTGATGTGGCCGACGGTGGCGGAGCAGTATCGCGCTCTTGCCTCGCTGCTCATCCTCGCTACCGTCGCAGCATGATCACCGAGGCGCCCCCGGTGCCGGTGTTCCACCACCTGCACCGGCTCACCGACGAATGCGCGCTGTTCGAACATGCCGACCACACGACACCACTCAAGGAGCACGGCTACCGCGTCGACGACGTCGCCCGCGCCCTCGTCGTCGTCTCGCGGGAGCCGCGCCCGGCGCCGAACGTGTCCGGTATCTCGCGTCGGTATCTGGAGTTCGTCCTGGCCGCGTTGCACCCGTCAGGCACGTGTCACAACCGGATGGCTGTCGACCGTGCGTGGGTCGACGAGCCCGGGGTCGGCGACTGGTGGGGCCGCGCCATCTGGGGCCTGGGCGTCGCCGCCGGCACGGCGCAGACCACCGGTATGCAGGCGCGCGCGCTGGCCGGGTTCCGCGTGGCGGCGCAGCAGCGCTCGACCAGCATTCGCTCGATGGCCTTCGCCGCGCTGGGCGCGGCCGACGTCCTGGACCGCCGCCCCGATGAGCGGCCGGCCCGCGCCCTGCTCAGCGACGCGGTCGAGACCATCTGGTGGGACAACTGCGACCCGGAGTGGCCGTGGCCCGAGCCCCGGCTCGGTTACGCCAACGCCACGCTGGCCGAAGCACTGATCGTTGGTGGTGAGACCCTCTCGGATCACCACGCGCTCTCGCGCGGGCTCGAGATGCTCGACTTCATCCTGACGGTCGACCAGCGCGAGGGTCACCTGTCGGTAACCCCTGTGGGTGGCCGCGGACCCGAAGACACTGAGGCCGGGTTCGAGCAGCGGCCGATCGAGGTGGCGACTATCGCCGACGCGTGCGCAACCGCCTATCGAGTGACTCTGGACCGGCGCTGGTTGACCGGCATCCAGCTCGCGTGGCGCTGGTTCCTGGGTGACAACGACAGCGAGACGCCGATGTTCGACCCGGCCACCGGCGGCGCCTACGACGGGCTTGAACGCGACGGCCACAACGTCAACCAGGGCGCCGAGTCCACGCTGGCGATGCTGTCGACCGCCCAGCACGCACGGCGGATCGCCAAGCGCCGGTAAATACGGACCGCGCGCGCCGCACGATCAGCTCAGGAAACCTGGACCGGCGGACTCGTCGCGGTCGCGGGTGTTGCCATAGACCGAGGCGACCCCGTGCGGCCGCCGATGGCGCGGCGCCGCGGGCGGTGTCGGCGGCGCGGACCGGGCCCGCCGGGCGGCGCGCCTGGTCGAGATTCCGTGGAGCACGACGGCGAGGATCGCCGCAATGCCGATGCTCAAGAGGACGACGGTCACGAGGTGCGGACCGCCACGGGCTCGGACGCCAGCAATGCGGCAGCGCGTTGGACGTCGCCGTCCGTGGCGGCCATGACGAGGGCTTGCTCGGCGAACGCCGGTTCGGCCTCCGGAGGCACGACGACGAGGTCCACGCGCTTCCACCCTGATGTGTCGACGAGAGAGATCAGCGCCGGGTCCTGGGTGCGGAAGCCGCCGAGACGTACGATCTTCTGGCCCGTCGCCAGCTTGCGCGGTGCGTCCCCCCAGAACGCAATGCTGAACGAGACGCGGAACACGTCGTATCCGGCCAGTTGCAGCGCGTCCACGAGGGCGGGCAGCTCCGCGGTGAGCTCGCGGGAATGCGGCCACCAGCCGCCGTCCACGAAGCCGTGAGCGACCTCTTTGGTGCGCAGGCGCAGTCGCAGTCGGCCGGGTCGATGCGGGTCGTCGGGTGCGGTGGAGCCTGCCGATGTACTCATGAACTGCGCCGTTCCGGGCCCGGGGGCCGGTTGTGTTCGCCAGGGGCGAGGCCGGCTCGAAGCTCGGCGTGCGACATACCCGCTGTGGCCCCAGCGTACCCGCCGCGCCCGGCTCGAGCGCAGGGTCGAACGGGCCGCGGTGTTCTCCGCGCACCTCGCGAGCCGTCCAGGTATGGTGACTCACGGTTGGGAACGCAGCCGGTCCGGGTCGACGCCTGCGCAGCGCAGGGTCAAGAGCAGACGCTCGCCGCCGGACATATCCGCGCTTCTCCGATCGAGGCAGTCGTGCAACCACTAGTGCGCTTCGATGATCGCCCCCGTGTCGGGTTCTGGAGCTCGCCATGACCGAAGATCCGCCGCCCGCGGCGCGGCCGCACGAGTCAGCGCCGCTCCGCGAAGAACTGGCCGAGCGCGCCGCCGAGAACGCGGACCTACGTGACAGTCTCGACGCGCTGTCCCGCCTCGCGGTGGCGCACCTCGAACTGCAGGACCTGCTCACCCGGGTCGCGATCTACGCCGTGCGCGCCATTCCCGGAGCCGAGGGCGCCGGTCTCACCCTCTTTCAGGACGCCCGACCGGACACCATCGTCGCGAGCGCCGAGTTCGTCCGCGACGTCGACGCCATCCAGTACGGCATCGGTGAGGGTCCCTGCATCAGTGCCGCCGCCGAGCGGCGAACCGTGCTCTGCGGTTCGCTCGCGACCGAACCGGCGTGGCCGAAGTTCGGCCCCCGGGTGGGTCGCCTCGGGGTGAACAGCGTGATGTCGCTGCCGCTGCTCGCCGGTGACGAGGTGCTGGGGGCGATGAACGTGTACGCCCATCCGCCGAACGCCTTCGACGACAACGCCGCCCGGCTGGGCGAGTTGTTCGCCATACCGGCCGCGATCTCGGTGCACAACGCGCGGGCCCTGGCCCAGGCGCGCACGCTCGCGACCCAGCTGAAGGCGGCGCTCGTGAGCCGGCCGATCATCGACCAGGCGCTCGGCATCCTGATGAGCCGGACGGGCGGCACGTCGGAGGAAGCGTTCGACAAACTGCGGGTGATGAGCCAGGCGGAGAACCGCAAAGTGTCGGTTCTTGCCCAGCAGCTGGTCGATGAAGCCGTCCGGCGCGCCCGGGCCCGGCACACCGACAGCTGAGACGTCCTCGCTCAGGGCCGAGCCGAACAGGCGTACGTTGGGGGCATCGGCCGTCCGGAAACAGGTCCCGACCTGTTCCTGCCGCCGCGCCGCACACCGCGACCTGCCGGGTGCGAAAGGGCACGAAGGCACGGCGGTCGGGGCGCCCGGAGTTCCGCCGTGGAAATTCCAACCGCGCTCGCTGCCGATCTGCAAGCACTCACCGAGGCCCTCGACCCGCCCCGGATCGATCTTGCCATCCAGCTGGGGCAGCTGATCTCCGACATCCGGATGACGAACCCCGCCTACCTCGGGCTGACGCTGACGGTCATAAGCCGCGGCGTTCCGTTCACGATCGCGGCCTTCGACGAAGATGCGACGAGCGCCGTCGTCCGCTCCTCCGCCTCCCTGCCATTGGCGACCCTGTGCGACATCGAGGTAGGTAGCGCGATCGTGTTCTATGCGACTGCACCGGGAGCATTCGTCGAATTCGTCCACGAAGTCAGCTCCGCTTTGGGCCTGGCCGAAGGAGTCATCGAAGTCGATCGTCACCTCGGCCGGACGACGCTCCTGGACGGGCTGAGCGCCGCCACGCGGGCGAGACGGATCAACCAGGCGCTCGGCGTCCTGATCGAGCGAGGCTTCACGCCCGAGGCGGCCAGGGCAGAATTGCGGCGCCTGGGCAAGCAGCCCGGCGGGAGCCCAGCCGCAGCAGCAAGCCAGATCTTGCAGCGGGCCGCTGACGGTGAAGCGATGGCCGCCCGGCCGGACTCGTAGAACAGTTGGCGGGAAGGCTCCGGGGCCCCCCGGCGGATCCGGCGCCTTCCCGCCAACCTCTTCGCCCGCGCACGGATGCCGTCGCGGACGTATCGCCGTCACCTGAGGCGGGTGTGCTGCGAGCCTGAGCTGCGCACGAGATGCTTGGGTGAGGCCGCTTGGGGTTGCCCGGCTCCGAGCGGTTGCGCTCTGTACGGCCGTTTCAGGCCTGTTCCGGGCTGGCTGCCTGCTCAACCGTGCATCAGACTACGCGTTTTCGACTGTTTTCGTCGAGCGCCAGTATCCCGCACCCACTAGCCCGCCTGGACTCGTCGTCGCGAGCGCAAGTTTCATAGCTGGGCCGAGACTTTCCGAGGTCGGTCTTGGGTACCCTGGTGACGTTGGGAACCAGCCAGCCCGGGCCGACAGCGTTGAGGCGAATGTCGTGAGCGTGAGCTCGTAGCCGGGCGAGATTAAGTGGTCTCCGGTCCCGAGGTGCTCCGTGATCATCCTGCATTCCGTCCTGCCATGCGCAGGAGTTTGTCCGTGACTGCAATCGAAGCCGAGCCGGCCACCCAACGCGGCAGCGACTACGCGAGCCTGTGCCGCGCGATCCGCGCCGCCGGTCTGCTCGACCGGCGTCCGTTCTCGTATTCGATCCGTGGCGTTCTCACTGTCGGCTTCTACGTCGCGACTTGCCTGGCGATCGTGTGGGTCGGCGACTCCTGGTACCAGACCGTCACCGCGGTGGTGTTCGGGCTGGCGTTCGGACAGATCGCCTTCCTCGGCCACGACAGCGGCCACCAGGCGATCTTCACAAGCCGCCGGGCGAACGACGTGCTCGGTCGCCTGCTCGGCAACCTGCTCGTGGGCCTCAGCTACGGCTGGTGGGTCGACACGCACAACCGGCATCACGCGAACCCGAACCACGAGGAGCGCGATCCCGACATCGGCGACGGCGTCCTGGCGTTCACGACCGGCCAGGCCGCGAGGCACACCGGCCGGGTCAGCGGGTTCATCGCCCGTCGCCAGGCCGCGCTGTTCTTCCCGCTGCTCACGCTGGAGGGCATCAGCCTGCACGTCGACAGCGTGATCGCGGTGCGGAGCGGCAAGTATCGAAGTGCCCGTGGTGGCAGCCGCCGGGCCGAGGCGATCGGGCTGATGGTTCACGCCGTCCTCTACGTCACCGGCTTGCTGCTGGTGATGTCACCGGTCAAGGCGCTGGTGTTCGCCGCGATTCACCAAGCCGTCTGGGGTGTGTACATGGGGTGCACGTTCGCGCCGAACCACAAGGGCATGAAGCTCATCGCTCCCGGCGAGACCTTCGACTTCCTGCGCCGGCAGGTGCTGACGTCGCGCAACGTTCGCGGGGGCATGCTCACCGACTTCGCCCTCGGCGGGCTCAACTACCAGATCGAGCACCACCTGTTCCCGAACATGCCGCGCGCGTCGTTGCGGCGCGCTCAACCGCTCGTGCGGGCGCACTGCGATGCCCTCGGCGTGCCCTACTGCGAGACCTCGTTGATCGGTTCGTACCGGGCTGCGCTCAGCCATCTCAACGAGATGGGCGCGCCCCTGCGCGCCGCGTCGCGCGCGAAAGCGGCGGTGCCAACAGCCTGACGGGCCCGCGATGAGCCGGTCTCGGGCGGCTACTTCCAGCCGTTGTTATAGACGTCCAGGCCGAATCGGTTGAGGCCGGATGTCTGGGCGTACCCGAGGTAGGGCAGGCCGAACACGTCCTCGAGCGACGCCAGCAACGAGTAGTGGTTGTACGGCGTCGTGCTCCAGGTGCCGCCACTGGTCCAGTGCGAGAGCACCAGCGCGCCGACCCGGCCGCCGCCGAGCCCGACGATGCCGGGAAGCGGAGAGTTGGGGCCGGGCCCCTCGCCGCAACATGCCGAGGCGTCGCTCTGCGGCGAGTCCGCCTCGTCCGCGGTGATCACGAGCATGCCGTCGTTCTTGTAGGCCGGCGAGTTCAGGATCTTCGGCACCCACACCTGCAGCCAGGCGTCCACCGACGCCAAGCCACCCGGACGTCCGTCGACGCAGGGCGCGTCGTGTCCGTCGTTACAGAGGTTGGGGGTGATGTAACTGAGGCGCGGAGTCGTGGCGGCCAGCGCGAGGTCGGTCGTCAGCGTGGACAGGTCGACCACGTGCTGCGCGCACGACGACGAGGAGGTGATCGAGCTGAAGTACATGAACGGGTTGTGCCGTACGGCGTACTGGTCCCCGACCTTGGCGGTCTGGGTGGTGTCCTGGGTGTTCAGGACCGGGTGCCGGCACGGCGTCCCCATGTCCTCCATGTAGCCCTTCCAGGACAGCCCCGCCCCGCTCAGCTGGGCCGGCAGGCTGGCCACCGATGCCGGGAACACGCAGCCGGTGCCGACGGCCTGCCCGGGCGGCACGGTCCCGGCCCCGACGAACTGGGAGTAGATCTGGCAGTCGCCCTGCATCTGCGGGTTCGGGCCCTGACCGGAGATCTGCGCAACGTAGTTCGGCTGCGAGTTGTGCGCGGTGCCGTAGTAGGAGTTGAGCAGGACGCCCTGGTTGCGCAGCGTCTGGGACAGGTAGGGAGCGGCCGACGTCGGACCCCACGTCTCGTCGTAACCCTTGTTCTCGATGTTGATGACGAAGACGTGCTTGATCGCAGGGACGTATGCCGGGCGGCCCGCGGCCGTGGAGGCCGTGCTGCTGCTGGACACGAGGGTGACGCCCACGGCGAGCAGCGTGGCCGCGACGGCGGCGAAGCGGACGCGCAGGCGTGGACGACGCAGGGTGCTCATGCGGGAAGGCTCCATCCGAGGCTGATGGCCAGTTCTTTCAGGTCGGACCATTCACCGGATTCGGTCGTGGGCAGCTGGTTGCCCGGACAGATCGCGGCGACGAACTGCGGCACCGTGAAGGCCGGCGCGGACAGGTTGGGCGCGGAGCTGAAGTCGAGCGCCTGGACGATGTTCGTTGCGGCGGCGTCCCGAGTCGTGAGGGCCGGCAGGTTCCACCGCCATTCCACGGCCCGCAGGATCGAGGTGTGGTCGTACACGGTGTGGTCGACGTAGCCCCGTCGAGCCCGCGGCGAGATCACCAGGGCCGGAACCCGGAAGCCGCGCAGCGCGGTCTGCGGGCTCACGTCCGGCGCGGTGGTCGGCGGCACGTGGTCGTAGAAGCCACCCCACTCATCGAAGTTGATCACGAGCAGCGTGTTGGCCCAGTTGGGGCTGGACGTGATGGCGGCGTACACCTGGTTGAGGAAGGCCTCGCCGGCTCGGACGTCGGCGTGCGGGTGGTCGTCGGACGACGTTCCCGAGGCCTCGTCCTCGAAACGCGGATCGATGAAGGACACCTGGGGGAGCTGGCCGGCGGCGGCATCGGCGAGGAACGCGGCGAACGGCTGGGAGATGCTGACATACTTCGTGCCCCACAGGGCGGTGAACGGGATGTCCGAGAAGTAGTACCGCCCGGTCAGCCCAGCCGTGGCGAGGGTGTCCCAGATTGTCGGCATCGTCGAGATGGTCATCGAGTTGTGCAGCCGGTCGGTCTGCGCGGCGTGCTGGTAGAAGCGGTTGGGGTAGGTCTCGGCCATGACTGCCGAGAAGTACCGGTCGCAGGCTGTCCAGGCGGGCGCCGCCTTGCCGAGGAACGCCAGGTCGGGCTGGGTGTAGTAGCTGATCGCCAGCGAGTCGTTCTCGCCCGCCTTGAGCCAGCCGTCGCAGTTGCCGTTGTTCAGCTCGATCCGGCCGCCCTCGTACGAGTGGTCCGGGTCGTGGAACCCGCAACTGGCGTACGCGGTCTGGTGGAACGTGGAGTGCTTCAGGGCGTAGCGATCGACGTAGGTGAGCCCGGCCTGCTTGCCGTCGGCACCGGGCAGCCAGCCGAGGAAGTGGTCGAACGACCGGTTTTCCATCATCACGACGACGATGTGGTCGATGCCGGACGTTTCGGGGGGCGGCAGCGTGGTCGTGGCGCGGGCTGCTTCGTCGGCGCCGATCCATCCGGGGGCAGCTGTGGCCGTGACAGCACCGGCACCGACCAAGGCCGCGGACGCGAGGAACTGTCTGCGCGATAGGGGCACGTACCAACAACGCGGTGCCAGGGGTGGAGGTGACGCCGCGTTGGTGAATTCGGGGCGAATGGAGGGTGTGCTGCCGCCGACCTATCTGCCCGCAGCGGGATCGCTCGTGCTCGGGCGGCCGCTCTCGATATGACCGGCAAGTCGCCGGGCGAAGTCGGAGTCACCGCTCGAGGTGATCGTCACGTCGTACCATCCATGGCTCCCGGTCTCGACGGCGCGAAGCAGGTTGTCGCCCTGCGCGAGACGAACAGTCTCGCGCCGCACCGGGCGATAGTTGTCGGTGATCGTCAGCTCGACGCCTGGGCCGGCATTGCTGATCCGGATTCTGAGCTCATCGCTGTGCCGGGACGGTGCGGACCATGCCTCCGGACCGGAGCCGGCGCGTCCGGCCAGCCGTCGGTAGAAGCCGTTGGGCCCATGGACTTCGACGTCGTAGATCGGCCCTGATGCCGGCATGGTGGTGCTGAGTTGGCGGCCGGCCTCGACGGTGAACATCTGGGCCCGCATCACGTCGGTGGTGCCGAAGGTGCGGGCGCGGGTGTGAAAGACGGCGCCGGCTCCACCCCGGTTGTCGAATTCGAGGTACAGGCCCGAGGGCGCGGAAAGCGCCATGACCTCGAGGTCGTAGGGCAGCGGCCGGGCTGGGCGGACCCCGGGCTCCTGGCTGGGCAGGTGCTGATCGTGCGGCGGCAGCGCGACGACGTCCGGGTGGCGGTTTCGGTCCGGCGGGGCGTACCTCGTAGTGCTCGGCAGCAGCGGCAGGTCGCTGTCGGCGGCGGCGAAGTCGAAGGAGGACGTGAGGTCGCCGCAGACGACGCGGCGCCACGGCGCGATGTTGGGCTCTCTGACGCCGAAGCGCCGCTCGATGAATTGGATGATCGACGTGTGGTCGAAGACCTGGGAGCTGACGTAGCCGCCCTTGCTCCACGGTGAGACGACCAGCATCGGCACACGCTGACCGAGGCCGTAGGGGCCCGGCTCACCCACGGTCGCCCCGGGCGTGCCGGCGACGCCGTGGTAGATCTCGAGTGACGTGTCGACCGTCGATGCTCCGTCGGCTGCGGTCATCGGCGCGTAGGGGGGCACGATGTGGTCGAAGAATCCGTCGTTCTCGTCGTAGGTGATGAACAGCGCGGTCTTGCTCCACACATCGGGATTGGCGGTCAGCGCGTCCAGAACTTGCGCGATGTACCAGGCGCCGTAGTTGGCGGGCCAGTTCGGGTGCTCGGTGTAGGCCTCGGGGGCGACCACCCAGGACACGGCGGGCAGCGCATTGCCCGCGACGTCTTGGCGCAGGATCGCGAACAGATCCTGGCCACCTTTGGCGTTGGTGCCGACTCGGGCGCGGTCGTAGAGCGGGCTGCCGGGCGTCGCCGTCTGGTACTGGGTGAAATACAGCAGTGAGTTGTCGCCGTAGTTTCCGATATAGGGGTCGCCCGTCCAGCCCCAGTAGCCGGGCCCGTCCAGGCCGTCGCCGGCGTCCTGGTAGATCTTCCATCCCACTCCGGCTTGCTGAAGCCGCTCGGGGTAGGTCGTCCACGAGTACCCGATCTCGTCATTGGCGATGACCGGGCCACCGCCCGTGCCGGCACCACCGGTGCTGCCGGTCCACAGGTAGTAGCGGTTCGGGTCGGTCGGGCCGATCAGTGAGCAGTGGTAGGCGTCGCAGATCGTGAAGGCGTCGGCCAGGGCGTAATGGAACGGAATGTCAGCGCGCCTCAGGTAGGCCATCGTGGCGGGCGTCTTGTTGGGAACCCATTGGTCGTACAGCCCGTGATCGAGGACGTGGTGACCGTTGGTCCACCCGTGGTCGAGGTCCTCGAGGAAGGCCAGTCCGAGGTCATCGATAGCGGGGTGGAAGGGCAGTACCTCTTCCGCGCCGTTCGGCTGGTGGAACACGCTCTTGCCGCTCGGCAGCCGCACCGGGTGCGGATCGCCGAACCCGCGCACGCCGCGCATCGTGCCGAAGTAGTGATCGAAGGAGCGGTTCTCCTGCATGAGGACCACGACATGTTCGACGTCGCGAATCGATCGGGTGCGGTGGTTGCCTTCGATCGCCGCGGCGCGGGCAATGCTCGGGGTGAGGATGGAGGCCGCGGTGGCTCCGGCGCCGAGTTGGAGGAAGCGGCGGCGGCTGACAGGGGTCATCCCGGAAGGTCCTCTCGTGGGGTGCGTGGATCGCAGTTCTCGATCCTGGCCGCGCAACCCCGCCACTCCACTTGCCGCATGGTGAACACCCCGTGAGCCTTTGCTTAACGGGGGTAGCCGATCAATTGTGAGGAGTCCTCAGCACGTCACGATGTGGCGAAGAAGCGGCTCAGCTGACCGCGGTCGCGAAGATGTGTAGGCGTGAGTTGCTCGGCAGGGTGATGTAGGAGATCGGCTTGCCCGACGTGATCGGCAGGTTCGCCGCATACACGCTGACCGGATGGATGGCCGGCTGCGTGCTGCCGGTCGGCCGGTTCCAGTACGGGGCGGTGACGACGAGCGTGCTGCCCGGCGCGGCGGCATTGCTGTACCAGTCCGCGAAGGTCAGCGGCGCCTGCGAGGTGCTGCCGTCGGCGTAGGTCACGGTGATGGTGCCGGTCGCGTTGCCATTGTTGCCGGTGCCGAGCACCGACAGCGTGGTTCCCGATCCGCCCGTCGCGATGACCTGCCCGGCGGTGGTGACGACGTCCTTCTCACCGGCCGGGACGGTGGGCCAGGTGAACGTCGCACCCCCGCTGGTGAGCGTCGAGCCGGGCGTGACGCCCTGGGAGGCGAGCGCCTGGGCCGAGTAGCTGTAGCCCGAGCCGTCCAGGTTGCCGACGGTCGGGTTCGAGTCGTCGGTGACGCCGATCGTGTTGAACGCATCGGACAGCTGCGCGTACGCGACGTTCAGCGTGATCGAAGCGGTCGCCGGGTGCGCGTCCGGACCGGAGTACACGGTGCTGGCCGACAACATCGCCGCGCCGCCGCTCGCACCCGCCGGCACGTCCACCGTCCACGACGTGGTCACCGTCTGCCCCGGCGACACGACAGCGCACTGCGTCGGCGTCGTGGCGGTGGCCTTCCAGCCGGACGGCACGGTCAGGCTGGTGATCGCGTTGCGCACCGGCACCGTCGCACCGTTGTTGAACGTGGTGTTGACTGCCACGGTCGAGCCGGGGACGGCGACCGGCGGGGCCGAGACCGTGGTGATCTCCGGTCCGCTCGTGCGGGTCACGGCGAAGGTGCCGGACAACGGGAGCGACCGCGACGAGTCACCGACGCGCACGGCGTACGTGCCGGCGCCCAGCGTCCAACCTTGCGCGGCACTGTTCCAGTACGACGCGTCGTGCGACGTGATGGCGAACTTCACCTGCTTGGTCTGGCCCGGCTGCAGGAACACCTTCTGGAATCCCTTGAGCTGGCTCGGCGGCTCCCCGGTCGAGGCCGGGTCGCCGAGGTACAACTGCGCGACCTCGGCCCCCGCACGCGTGCCGGTATTCGTCACCTGGGCAGTGACTTCTTCGCGCCCGTTCTGCGACAAATTCGGTGCGGACACGTGCAGGCCACTGAACTTGAACGACGTGTAGGACAGGCCGTAGCCGAACGGGAACAGCGGTGTCAGGTTCTTGGCGTCATACCAGCGGTATCCGACGTCGAGCCCCTCGGAGTACTGCACCTGCCCGTTCACGCCCGTCCACTGCGCCGGGGTCGATGCCGGCACCTGGCTGAGTGAGGTCGGGAACGTCACCGGCAGCTTGCCGGACGGGTTGACGTCGCCGTAGAGCAGCGCGGCGATCGCGTTACCGGCCTGCTGGCCCGGGTACCACGCCTCGAAGACGCCAGCGACCTTGTTCAGCCATGGCATCGTCACGGCCGAGCCCGTGTTCAGGACCACGATCGTCTTCGGGTTGGCCGCTGCCACTGCATCGATCAGTTGGTTCTGGTCACCCGGCAGATCGATGTTGGCGAGGTCGCTGCCCTCGGACTCGAAGTCGTTGGCGTACACGATCGCGACGTCGGACTTGGCGGCCAGCGCGGCCGCCTGGCTGATCAGGTCGCTGTTCGGCTGCAGCCAGCCGAGGTTCACCATGGCGCCGCCGCCGCCCTGGTAGTAGTCGACCTCGACCTGCACCGGCGTGCCCGCGGTGAGGGACACCTGCGCGGTCTCGGTGTTGGGCGCCTGGTCGCGCCAGTTGTCGATCACCTGGGTGCCGTTGATGAACAGCCGGCTGCCGTCGTCGCTGGTCAGCCCGAAGGTGTACGTGCCCGTGGTCGGCGGGGTCAGCGTGCCCGTCCACTTCGTCGAAAAGTTCGTGCCAGGTACGCCCGGTGCCGGTGACGCGCCGTTCCAGGTGTAGTTCACCTGCGGGTCGGTCTGCGTCGCGGTGGGCGGGCCGGACAGTGTGGTGTTCGAGTAGTACTGGCCCTGCAGTCCGTGCCCAGTACCCGATGGTGGGGTGAGGTAGCTGCTGTCGATGGTCGGATAGCCGCTGCTGCCCAGGTTGCCCTGTGCGTAGGTCACCGTAGTGCCCGAGCCGGCCCGAGCCTTAATGCCGTCGTACGGCGTCACCGTTCCGGTGCCGTCGACGACCGCGCTGCCGCCGCCGTGGCTCATCGTGTCCGGACCCGCGCCGTCACCGATCACCGCGATCGAGTGCGTGCTGCTGGCCGTCAGCGGCAGCGCGTTGTTGCTGTTCTTGAGCAGGACCGCACCGTTCTCGGCGGCGGTGCGAGCGGTTGTTACGTGCGCCGGGGTCGATGCGACGGCGTTCGGGGTATCCGCAGACGGGTGGTCGAACAGGCCGAAGCGGAACTCCTCGCGCATGATCCGCGTGACCATGTCGTCGACACGGCTCTGCGCCACTTGGCCGCTCTGCACGGCCTGCTTGAGTGCCGTGCCAAAGAACGTGCCGTCGGGCATCTCCATGTCCATGCCGGCGTTGGCCGACGCCACCGTGCTGTGCGTGCCGCCCCAGTCGGAGGTGATGAACCCGTCGAAGCCGAACTGCGTCTTCAGGATGTTATTGAGGTAGGCGTTCTCGCAGGCGAAGTTGCCGTTCACCGACGAGTACGAGCACATCGCCGACGACGGATGCGACTGCGCGACGATCGCGCCGAAGGCGGCCGTGTAGATCTCCTGCACCGTGCGGTCGTCGACGACGGCGTTGTCGGCGCTCGTGTTGCGGTTGGTCTCCTGGTTGTAGACGGCGAAGTGCTTGACCTGCGCCATCACGCCCTGCGACTGGATGCCGTTGATGTCGGCCGCACCGATCTGGCCGGTCAGGTAGGGGTCCTCGCTGTAGGACTCGAACGCACGCCCCCAGCGGGGGTCACGCACGATGTTCACCGTCGGTCCGAGATCGACGTCAACACCCTTCGTCTTGTCCTCGGCGCCGATCACCTGTCCGTAGGACTGGGCGATCGAGGTGTCGAAGGTCGCCGCGACGTTCGCCGCCGACGGCAACTGCGTGGTGTTGCTCATCCGCACGCCGACCGGGCCATCCTGCAGCTTCAGCGCCGGGATGCACAGCCGCGCGTCGCCGGGGATGTAGCCGGTGTAGGCCGAGCCGGCCGCTCCGTGAACCATGGAGATCTTCTCGTCGAGCGTCATCTGGGCCAGCACCTGCGCTACTCGTGTGTTCGTCGGCGCGGCGGAGCCCACCCACGGGCATGCGGACGAGGCGGTCGTGGCGGCGGCTCGGGCCACCTGCGCGGGCGACGACGCGAAAACAGGCGCGGCGAACAGGCTCGCGGTCACGGCTACCCCCGCCACCAGCAGGGAGAGGCGCGATCGACGATGAGAAACCGCCGATTGATTCGTCTTCAACATGTCCGGAGCTCCTTAACCGGCATCCAGGACTGTTTGGACGCATGCGGCAAATCGGAACGTATGCTCGCAACATTCACCCCGTCAAGAACTAGGAGCCGTTCATCTGCGGTCCTAAGTTGCGCCTAACTCGGCGATGTATACGACGTGCTTGGTCGCGGTCTGGGTCGACGTGCTGATGACCAATACCGCCCGTGCGAGCGACGCGCGTGGGCTCGACTCAAGATCCCGCGGACTGTTACGAGCCGACGGCACATCGAGATTCCCGCGCCGATCCGCGCGGGTGCCCGCTTCTGTACCCGGTCGGACCACCTGGTGGCCGCCGGGACGCCGCGGCAGGAGCCGACGCCGACGGGCGGGAGGAGGCTAAGGGAAGGTTGGGCGGGCGCGGGTTCGCTTCCCAGCCAGGTCCCTGTCCCCTATCGTTTGTCGACAAGTGTCGGTGACGATTCACCACACCGCCTTGCCGGAGGCGGATCATGCATCTGACCGTGTCTGTTGTCCGTACCTCCCGCGCTCGGTCGCTGCGCTCCTTCGTCTCCCGAATCGGCATCGGGGCATTTGTCTGTTCCCTCATCGTCGTCGCGGTCGGTTCCCCTCCGCCGCTATCACCGGCACCGGCGCGTGCCGCGGGCGATCCGGTTATCGCCGCAGCTGGTGACATCGCGTGTGATCCCACGGCGGCTGCCTATAACGGCGGCAGCGGAACGGCGACCGACTGCACCGCGAAGGCAACGGCCAGCCTGCTAGGCAGCGTCGATGCGGTGTTGCCGCTGGGCGATGAGCAGTACGGCTGCGGTGGCTTGACTGCTTTCAACCAGGCATACGACCCGACGTGGGGCCAGCAGAAGCTCATTACCCACCCGGTGCCCGGCAACCACGAGTACCAAACCAGCGGCGGAACCGGGTGTGCGCCGAACGCGGCTGGCTACTTCGGATACTTCGGCACTTCGGTAGGGACGGCGACGACCGGCTATTACAGCTATGACATCGGCGCCTGGCACCTGGTGGCCTTGAACTCCGAATTGTGCTTCACCGCGCCGGGCTGCGCCGCGGGCAGCGCCGAGGAGGTCTGGCTCAAAAACGATCTTGCCGCGCACCCGACCAGCTGCACACTGGCCTACTGGCACGAACCTCGGTTCTATTCCTACGGCTCCGGTTCGAACACGGCGCTCGACCCGTTCTGGCAAGACCTCTACGCGGCGAAGGCCGATGTGATCTTGAACGGCCATGAGCACTTCTATGAGCGGTTCGCCCAACAGAATCCGGCCGGGCAACCGGACCCTAACGGGGTCAGACAGTTCATCGTCGGCACGGGCGGCGCAGGGTTGATGTCACTGTCGACGCGGCTAGCCACCAGCCAGGCGTCCGATGACCGCACGCACGGTGTGCTGAAGCTGACGCTACATTCAGGCAGCTACGACTGGAACCTCGTCCCCCAGGCTGGTCAAACGTTCACCGACTCGGGCACCGCGAGCTGTCACAAGGTCGGCGCGACCGGGTCGGACACCACGGCGCCAACGACCGCTATCTCCTGCAAGAACGCGGCGTGCTCGGCAGGCTGGTACAAGACCGGGGTGCAGGTCAGCCTGAGCGCCGCCGACAACGCGGGTGGCTCCGGGGTGAACCAGACGTACTACACCACCGACGGCTCGCCACCCACGACCGCCGGTACCGCCTACACCACACCGTTTACGGTCTTGACGACCTCGACAGTGAAGTTCTTCTCGACCGATCTGGCCGGCAACTCCGAAGCCGTCAAATCCCAACTGATCAAGGTCGACTCGGCAACGCCGGTGACCAGCATCGCCTGCAATGGTGGGGCGTGCGCGACCGGTTGGTACCCCGCGCCGGTGACCGTCAGCCTTGCGGCGACGGACTCGGGGGGCTCCGGGGTGGCGAACACGAGCTACACCACGGACGGTTCCGACCCGGCCAGCAGCGCTACTGCCGTCAGCTATGCCGGCCCGTTCGGTCTCACCTCACCCGCGACGGTCCGGTTCCTCTCGACGGACATCGCCGGCAACATCGAGACCGCGCGCTCACAGGTGATCCAGGTGGATCCCGCCGCGCCGACGACGTCCGTCGCGTGCAACAACGCGCCCTGCTCGGGGTCGTACGGTGCCCCTGTCACGGTCAGCCTGTCTGCCACGGACCCGGGCGGATCGGGAGTCGCCACTACCCTCTACACCACGGACGGATCCGATCCGGCGAGCAGCACCGCCGCTGTCGCATACACCGGCTCGTTCACGGTCGCGTCGACGACCACCGTGAAGTTCTTCTCGAAAGACAACACGGGCAACGTCGAGCCGACCCGTGCGCAGTCGATCCAGTTCGGCGCATCGTCGGACACGGTGCCCCCGGACACGAGTATCGCGTGCAACGGAGCGGCCTGCTCAGCCGCCTGGTACCGCAGCAGCCCGGTCAGCGTCAGCCTGGCGTCGAGCGACACCGGGGGCTCCGGGGTGGCCAAGACTGTCTACACGACGGACGGCAGCGAGCCGACGACCAGTTCCACGGCGATCACCTACGTTCAACCGTTCGCGATCACCACCTCAACCACGGTGCGGTTCGCTTCCACTGATAACGCCGGCAACGTCGAGGCCAGCCACTCCCAGCAGATCCAGCTCGACTCAGCTGCCCCGTCCACCGCAGCCTTGTGTGATGGCTCGGCCTGTTCGACCGGCTGGTACCGGACCACCCCGGTCACCCTGACCTTGGTCGGGACCGACACGGGCGGCTCCGGTGTTGCCGCGATCTTCTACACAACCGACGGATCGGACCCAGCGACCAGTTCGACGGCGGCGCTGTACGCAGGGGCGTTCGCAGTGGCCGCAACCACCACAGTGCGTTATTACTCCCGCGACAACGCCGGAAACTCCGAGCCAACCCGGTCCCAACCCGTCCGGATCGACACCGTCGCACCGGTGACCGCGATTTACTGCAACGGCGCTCCGTGCCAAACGACGGCGTATGGCGGGCTCGTGTCAGTCAGCCTGTCCGCAGGCGACAGCGGCGGTTCGGGCTTGACTACGACCGTCTACACCACCGATGGCACCGACCCAACCGTTAGCCCCTCCACCCAGACGTATACAGGACCGTTCACGGTCAGCCAGACCGCAACGGTCCAGACCTTCTCCACCGACAACGCCGGGAACGTCGAGCCCACCCGGGCGCAGCCCATCCAGGTCGTCAGCACCGGCCCCGCCTACGCGTCAGTGGTCGACGGCCGCCGCAGCCTAGTCGCGCACTGGCGGCTGGGCGAGACGAGTGGTACGACCGCCGCAGACTTCACCGGCACCTATAACGGGACCTACCTCAAAGGCGTCACGCTCGGCGCACCCGGCGCCATCCGAGCCGACCCCGACACCGCTGCACGATTCAATGGGACGACCGGCGAAGTCACAACGCCGCCCCTGTCTGGTGCCGTGAGCGATTTCAGCATCGAAGGCTGGAGCTACGTGACCAGCGCCAAGAATGCGAACAACACTGTGTATGGCGCCAACGGAACCGTCCGGCTGATGGCACGCCCCAGCGGATCGAACTCGCCGGTGAGTGGCTATGCCAGCGTGTGGTTGAACGGCACCGAATACGCTCTGCAGCCCACTGGTACTGCGTCCAACGTCAACACCTGGGTGCACTGGGTGCTGACCCGAGCCGGCAGCACGCTTACCCTTTACCGCAACGGCACGACCATCGGACAGCGTAACGACCTGCCCGCCACCGCCACCGCCAACCTCTCCGGGACCATCGGCCAGCAGGCCCGCGGCCTGTATCCGTTGACCGGAACCATCGATGAGGTCGCCGTCTACAGCGCCGCGCTGTCTGCGAGCGACGTCAGCAACGACTACAACACTGCGATCAACGGCTCGAGCGCACCGCCACCACCCGCTGGCAGCTCCTACCGAGACACAGTCCTCGGCCAGAGCGGCCTGATCTCGTACTGGCGCCTCGGCGAACGCACCGGCACGGTTGCTGCCGACACGAAGGGGACGGCCAACGGGACCTATCTGAACGGGGTCGCCCTGGGCGTCCCCGGTGCACTCGTCAACGACTCCAACACCGCCGCCGGGTTCAACGGCTCGACCGCTACGGCCACCCTTCCGGCCCCGCCGAACGTCACCAACTTTTCCATCGAGGGCTGGACCAACCTCAGCTCTGGCGCGAGCAACAACAGCAACGGCAACAACGCGCTGTACGGATCCGCTGGCGCGGTCAGGTTGCTCGCCCGCCCCGGCACTGTGACCGCCGCGTACGCCGGCATCTGGTTAGGCGGTGTCGAGTACGCGCTCCAGCCGACCGCCACCGCGTCCAACCTAGGCAATTGGGTGCAGTGGGTCCTGACCAGGGCCGGTAGCACGCTGTCCTTGTATCGCGATGGCATGTTGATCGGGCAGCGCACCGACCTGCCGGCAACCGCCACCGCCAACCTCACCGGCTCGATCGGCGCTCAGGGTGGCAATGCCTACTTCCTCAACGGTGGCATCGACGAGCTCTCCCTTTACAGCACTGCGCTCACGACGACCGACGTCGCCAACCACTATCACGCAGCTGCCACCGGGCCCGCTCCTCCACCATGATGGTTATGCGGACTTGGGGCGCGCTACCGACGAGTGCGGGCTGGGCATGAGTACGCGTTTGACACAACCGCAGCGCCAGATGAGTCGTAAGCGCCAGCTGCGGTTGAGGTCTCCGATCACTGCTGCGCTCCTCACAGGTGTCCCAATCGCCGCGGTCGCGGTCATCAGCACGGTTCTCTGGACGTCGGCCGGACGCGAAACCCACCGCGCTGGAGGTAGCGCGTCGACTGCCGCGGCCTTTGACCTCGGCACGCTGAGCGGCGACTTCAGCGAAGCGGCTGCGATCAACGCTAGCGGGCAGGTTGTCGGTACCAGCTCAACACGACGTCCCGGCGAGTCACATGCGGTGCTGTGGCAGAACGGTGTGATCATCGATCTCGGCACCCTCGGCGGACACCAAAGCCGTGCCGTGGCCATCAACAATCGAGGCCAGGTCATCGGCACCAGCACGACCACGGCCGGGCGGTATCGCGCCTTTGTCTGGCAGAACGGCGCGATGACCGACCTCGGCACCTTGCCGGGAGGTGGCGCGACGAACCCCGTCGCCATCAACGACCGGGGCCAGATTGTCGGCGACTCCGGGGCACGTGCCTTCCTATGGCAGAAGGGGTCCATGACCGATCTCGGCACCCTGCCCGGCGGTGAACACAGTTCCGCCGGGGCGATCAACGACCGTGGCCAAGTCATCGGCATTGCCGATACTCGATCGAGTGAGGAACGCGCGTTCCTGTGGGATCGCGGGGTGATGACTGAGCTTAGATTCAGCGCGGCCGATACCGAGAGCCACGCCATCGCCGTCAACGACGCCGGCCAGGTGCTAGGCGACGGAGACGGGCAGGCCCTCCTGTGGCGGGCCGGGCGCAGCACCCCGCTTGGCAACCTCGGAGGTGCGTGCTGCGAGCTCGGCAACGTCAACTCTCGAGGCCAGGTCGTTGGCACAAGCGCCACCCGAACCGGTGTGGACCGCGCGTTCCTTTGGCGGAGCGGTGTGATGGTCGAGCTGCCTGCACCGGCGGGTCGCACGTACACCGGCGCGATCACCATCAACGACCGCGGAGAGGTGCTTGGCTACGACACCACCGCCGCCGGTCAGACCGGCGACGTTCAATCCTTCTACTGGGCGAACGGCAGGTTGACAATTCTGGCGCCGCTTGCCGGAGCCGTTCGCAGCGGCGGCGTAGCAATGAACAACGCCAGACAGATAGTTGGCTATAGCTATACCGCGTCGGGCTCTGAACATGCCGTGATGTGGAAGATTGACTGACTCGACCGGTCTAGGACCAGTGAAACAGCGGAACATCGGGAGCGGGCGACGGGGATCGAACCCGCGTAATCAGGAGAATTGGTCGTCCCCGGGATCACAACCCCGTCTTGATCAAGTCCACACCTGCGACCGGATCCGCCGCTGTGCGAGCGCGGTATGGAGCGTGGTGTCTCTCGCGACGGAGCGTCCAAGCCCAATCGCTCCACGATGCTTGCCGGCTCGCGCACGGACGTCGCCGCGATGAATGCGCC
>JAVHVH010000171.1:0-6429 GCA_032160665.1 Pseudonocardiales bacterium | reverse complement strand
CGCGCATTCTGGTTGTAGTCCAGGAACACCTGCGCGCCGCGCTCCTCCTTCCACCACGCTGTGGTCACCTGGTCGGGCACCCGCCGCTCGACCTCGCGCGCGAACGCCAGCGCCGCTCGGCGCACCTCGCGGAAACCGAACTGCGGCTCGATCCGGACGTAAACGTGCACGCCTTTGCTGCCGGACGTCTTCGGCCAGCCGATCGCGCCCACCTCGGCCAGCACCTCCCGGACCACCTGGGCGACCTGCTTGCAGTCGTCGAAACCGGTGCCCGGCTGCGGGTCGAGATCGATACGCAGCTCGTCCGGGTGTTCGGTGTCCGCGCGCCGCGAGTGCCACGGATGGAACTCGACGGTCGACATCTGCACCGCCCAGGCGACGGCGGCCAGCTCGGTAACGCACAGCTCGTCGGCGGTTCGGCCGGACGGGAAGCGCACCTCGACCGTCTCGACCCACTCGGGCGCGCCCTTGGGCAGCCGCTTCTGATAGATCTTCGCACCGTCCACCCCGTCCGGATAGCGGTGCAGCATGCAGGGGCGTTCGCGCAACGCCCGGAGGATGCCGTCCCCGACCGACAGGTAATAGTTGACGAGGTCCAGCTTCGTCTCACCGCGGGCGGAGAAGTACACCCGATCGGGGTTGCTGATCCGGACGGTGTGCGGCCCGACCGCGATTTCCGTACTCGGCGACGGCATGGACGCACGGTAGCGCGCACCGGCGACGGTCGACTCACACGAAACGCCACGCCGCGGCCGCTGTGCGTGTCTACAGTGGGCGAATGTGGACGGAGGAGCGCGACGACGAGGACGAGCCGGTACGCCGCCCGCCCTACATCGATGGCGCCTGGGGCCGTACGGCCAATCCGAACACCGCGGACGGTGAGCTGCAGAACCTCGCGGCCTTCGGCAATGGGCTCGCTCGACTGTCCGGCCCGCGGCGCACCGCGGCGAAGATCGTCGTCTGGCTGATCCTGATCGGAACCGCCCTGACCATCGTCTACGGCGCGCTCGGCATCATCCAGGTCTGGTGACGCGTCCGCATTCGGTAAGGCCCGTCGGCCCGCCGGATGGGTACCGTCGACGCATGAAGCACGCCCAGGAGATCCCCGCCGCCGCTGTCACGAAAACCGACGCCGAGTGGCGCGCGCTGCTCACGCCGGAGGAGTACGAAGTCCTGCGCAAGGCCGGCACCGAGCGGGCGTTCACCGGCGAGTACACCGACAACCACCAGGTCGGCGTCTACCGCTGTCGTGCCTGCGGACACGAGCTGTTCCGCAGCGAGCACAAGTTCGACTCGCACTGCGGGTGGCCGAGCTTCTTCACCCCGCTGGCCGGCGAGAATGTGATCGAGAAGACCGATCGCAACTGGGGCATGACCCGCACCGAGGTCCTGTGCGCCAACTGCCACAGCCATCTGGGGCACGTCTTCTCGGGCGAGGGCTACGGCACCCCGACCGATCTGCGGTACTGCATCAACTCGATCTCCCTCAAATTCGAGGACGAGGACGGGAGCGCCGGTTAGTCCCCCTCAGCCCAGCCGGCACAGGGCGGCGGCGTCGTCGATGTCGTTGCCCAGCCCGAAGTTGAAGGGCTTGTCCCGGGTCCAGAAGACGTCGTCGACGCACCGCGTGGACAACCGCGCTGCGCACGCCGCCCGGACGCTGCCACCGGCAAGGCAGGTCTTAAACTCGTCTCGGTACTTGGCCAGGACGGAGTTCTCGTGGCGGTGATAGAGCGCGGTCTGGTACCCCACCCAACCGAACGCCGCCAGGAACAGGACCACCAACCCAACGAGCACGCCGCCGATCACCCGTCGGAGTCGAAATGGTGCCGTGGGGCGCATCCGCCGATGTTACGGCGGCGTGGGGTTGAAGTAAGGGAAAGCGGGGAATGAACCAATCATCATGCCCGACATGACCGGCCGCCCTGCTCCCTCCGCCGCCGACTCCACGATGCCGGCGACTGGCGCCGGCGACTCCCCAGATGCCAACCAGGGCTGGCGCGTCGCGGACCGCTATCGCGTCGTCGACCGGATCGGTGCGGGCGGAATGGCGGACGTCTTCCGCGCCCACGACGAGCTGCTCGCGCGCGACGTCGCCGTCAAGGTGTTCCGGACGCGCACCACTCCGGACGCCGCGTACGGTCCGGAGCGCCAGCGGGCCGAACTGCACGCGCTCGCCCGGCTGAATCATCCCAATCTGATCACCCTGTACGACGGAGCGATCGGCGACCACGACGGTCCGGCCTACCTGGTGATGGAACTCGTCGAGGGGCCTACGCTCGCCGAGCGGATCGCGCTCGGCGCCCTGCCGGAACCCGAGGTGCGCGAGATCGGCAGCGGGATCGCCGAAGCGCTGGCCTACGTGCATGCCGCCGGCATGGTGCACCGCGACGTCAAACCCGCGAACATCCTGCTGGGCACGGATCGCACGACCGATTCGGTGACCCTGCGACCCCGGCTGTCCGACTTCGGGATCGTCCGGCTCCTCGGTAGCGAGGCGATGACCAGCGGGGATCTCACCCTGGGTACCGCGTCCTACCTGGCGCCCGAGCAGGCCCGAGGGTCGGGCGTCGGCCCCGCGGCCGACGTCTACTCGCTCGGGCTGTCCCTGGTCGAGACGTTCACCGGGGTGCGGTCCTTCGATGGCGCCCCGATGGAGGCCGTGGTCGCGCGCCTCACTCAGGATCCCGAAATCCCGGCCGACCTGCCCGCGCCCTGGCCCGGACTGCTCACCGCCATGACCTCGCGCGATCCGCAGCAACGGCCGTCGGCCGCCCAGGTTGCCCAGATCCTGCGCATCGGCGGCACCGGGGCATTGCCGGTCGGCGAAACCACAACGGCGGCGCTGCGACCGTCCGCGTTCGCCGCTGCTGGAGCCGCCGCAGGCGTGACCGCGGCCGCCGCAGCCGTCACCGGAGCCGCAGCCGTCACCGGAGGCGCAGCCGTCACCGGAGGCGCAGCCGTCACCGGGGCTAGGCCCGCACCCGCTACCGGGGCGGTCCCGGTGTCAGCGGCAGCTACGGGAGCGCCGGAGGCGGCATACGCCGACGGGCCCGGCCGCACCCGGCCGCGCCGACGCACGCTGGCCATCGCCTTGGTCGCCGCCGCGGTCCTGCTCATGGCGCTGGCGATCGGCAGCCTGCTGCTGTTCCAGTCGCCGTCGGGCACAAGCGGCACGCCGTCGGAAGCGCCGGCGGCAACCCACCAGTCGTCCGCATCCAAGCATTCGAGTCACTCCGTGACCGGCACGTCGGCGCCGCCGAGCACGCGTGCACCGTCGACGACGGCGAAGACGACCGCATCCCACCCGGCTACTAGCTCCGCGTCGTCCGCGATAAGCCGGGCGACGACGAGCGCGGCTCCCACGACCAGCTCGTCCCCGACGACCTCCCAGCCCGTGTCCTCCAGTACGCCGTCCTCCTCCACGACCGGGTCGACGTCGGCGGCGGGTGCGGTTCCGTCGGGTGGCGTCGCCAGCGGCTGATCCGCTACCCAGTCTGGTCCGCTACCGGTCAGCGCCCGACACAAGGCAGTCAAGGCCCGACACCAAAGCAGCGGCGCCGCCCCGGAGGGCGGCGCCGCGGCCGGGGCGAACCGATGATGAGCTGAGGACTCAGTACCAGTGACGACGGCCACCGACCGCCCGGCCGCTACCGCCCGCGATCGCGAGAATCGCGCCGACGACGATGGCGATGATGCCCAGCGTCCACACGATGGCGATCTTGGCGACGAAGCCGATTATCAGCAGTACAACACCTAGCACGATCATGGCGAAACCTCCGGCTGGTTGAATCGCTGTCACCGTGGCAGCGTTGCTATAGAGCTACCCGCAACCCCCCGTGAGCAAACCGAACGCTTACGGCAGCGACTCCACCAGCTCGGCCATCGAGCGTCGGCGACCGGTGTAGAACGGGACCTCCTCGCGCACGTGCCGGCGGGTCTCCGAGCCCCTCAGGTGCCGCATGAGGTCCACGATCCGGTGCAGCTCGTCCGCCTCGAAGGCCAGCAGCCATTCGTAGTCACCCAGCGCGAAAGACGCCACCGTGTTGGCCCGGACATCGGGATATTCACGGGCCATCTGACCGTGCTCAGCGAGCAGCGCGCGCCGTTCGGCGTCTTCGAGCAAGTACCACTCGTAGGACCGGACGAACGGATACACGCACACATAGGCCCGCGGATTCTCGTCGGCGAGGAACGCCGGGATGTGGCTCTTGTTGAACTCGGCCGGGCGGTGCAGCGCCATGTTGGACCACACCGGCTCGAGGTGCGCACCCAGCGCGGTGCGCCGCAGCCGCGAATACGCCTCTTGCAAGGCGTCCGCGGTGGACGCGTGCCACCAGATCATCAGATCGGCGTCGGCGCGCAGCGCCGAGACGTCATAGGTACCGCGCACCGTGACATCCTTGGCGGCGAGCTGCTCGAACAACTCGTCGACCTCGGCCGCGATCGCCGCGCGCTCGGTGTTGCCGAGCCGACGGACCGACCGGAACACCGACCACGCGGTGTAGCGGATGACGTCGTTGAGATTTCGCGCTGTCTTACCGTCGACCATGCTGCTCATTGTCCTCGCGTCGTACCGGCGGTGACGACCCGGCTCACCGCGTCCTTGGCGGCGGCGATGCACGCGGGTATCCCGACGCCGTCGAACGCCGCACCGCAGACCGCGAGGCCGGGCACCGCGGCCACCGCCGTCCGGACCCGGGCGATGCGCTCGACGTGCCCGACGGCGTACTGCGGCAGGCCGCCGCCCCACCGCGTGACCAGCGAGTCCACCGGCGTCGCATCGATGCCGAGCAGGACGCGCAGCTCGTGGCGCACCAGGTCGGTCAGCTCCCCGTCGTCCAGCTGCAGGGCGACCGGCTCGCCGATGCGTCCGACGGAGGCCCGCAGCAGGGTGAGGTCGGTGGGCAGCGGCCATTTCTGCGACGACAGCGTGACGGCCTTGACCGCCAATCGCTCCCCCGCCCCCACCAACAATCCGCTGCCAGGCGGCGCCTCGACGCCAGCGAACGCGAACGACACGATCGCCATGCTGGCGCTGTCGATTTCGGCGAGCTCTCCTGCCGCCGACGGCGCGATGTCGCGCAGCAGTCTGGCGGCCTTCGCGGCCGGGACGGCGACCACCACCGCGTCCGCCTCGACGACCTCGCTGGCCGGGACCGCGCCGCAGTCCAGGGCGAAGCCCGCGGCGGTACGCCGGATGGCACGCACGGTCACACCGGTACGGACCGCGAAGCGGCCCGCTCCGGCCAGCGTGCCGGGGAGTCGGCCCACGCCGCCGCGCAGACTCGTGAAGATCGAGTCGGTCGTCGGGGCCCGGGTACCGGCGTCGGTGACCGCCCGCGCCGCCTCGAGCAGCGAACCCCCGGCCTCGAGCCGCTGGGCGAGGCGAGGCATCGTCGCCCGCAGCGAGAGGTCGTCGGCCCGGCCCGCGTAGACGCCGCCGAGCAGCGGCTCGACGAGCCGATCGGCCACCTCGTCCCCCAGTCGGGTCCGCACGAGGCGACCGACCGAGACGTCATGGGTCAGCGGTGCGAGCGGCTCGAGGGCGGGCTCCTGGGCGAGCGTGGCCAGCCCGGCCGGACTCAGGGCGCCCGACTCGCGGACCGCGTCCAGGTCCGACGGGACGCCCATCATCGTCTTGGCCGGCAGGACGTGACTCGCGCCGCCCGCCCGGACTCGCGCGGCGGTGGTCAGCGGCGCGATCCGCTCGCCGCCCAGACCGGCGGCTTCGATGAGGTCCACGCCTTCTGGACGCGCGGTCAGGACCGCCTCGGCCCCGACGTCGACCGGGATGCCGGCGATCTCCCCCAGCCGGAGCTTGCCGCCGACGACCGGCGACCCTTCGAGAACCACCACGGAGTAGCCGGCCTCGGCCGAGTACCAGGCGGCCGCCAAGCCCGAGATTCCGGCGCCGACGACGACGAGCGTCGGCCGCTGTTCAGTCACGGCGCGAGCGAATGGACGAGCTCGACGATCCGGCTGAGCACGCTCGGGTCGGTGTCCGGCGGCACCCCGTGACCGAGGTTGAAGATGTGACCCGAGGCGGCGCGGCCCTGCTCGACGATCCGTCGGACGGCGGCTTCCACGACTGGCCAGTCAGCACCCAGCAGCGCGGGGTCGAGGTTCCCCTGGACGACCGCACCCGGACCCAACCGGCGGGCCGCCTCGTCGAGCGGCACCCGCCAGTCGACGCCGACGACGTCAGCTCCTGCGTCACCCATCAGCGCGAGCAGCTCACCGGTGCCGACACCGAAATGAATGCGGGGTACGCCGGTCACACCCGCAAGCACACGCTGACTGTGCGGGAGCACGAAGCGTGTGTAGTCGGCAGCCGAAAGGGTGCCCACCCACGAGTCGAACAACTGCACGGCACTGACACCGGCGGCGACCTGCACCCGTAGGTACTCCAGCGCGATGTCGGCGAGA
>JAVHVH010000010.1:0-3693 GCA_032160665.1 Pseudonocardiales bacterium | reverse complement strand
AACACCGTCTATTTCGGCCGCAACACCTACGGCATCCAGGCTGCCGCCCAGGCCTACTTCGGCGAGAACGTCGCACAGCTCACCACTGCACAAGGGGCCCTGCTCGCCGGGTTGCTGCGAGCGCCGGGCTACTACGACCCCGCGACGAATCCGGGACCGGCCAAGAATCGTTGGCGCTACGTTTTGGACGGGATGGTGAAGACCGGCCACCTGACGTCCGCACAAGAAGCCGCAATGAAGTTCCCGAAGACGAAACCCTTACGGGGCAACGGACTCGGGGCCACCGGCTGGAAGTTCCTGCTCAAGAACGCGGTGCTCGCCGACCTGGAGGCGCACGGCATCTCGGCCGACGAGGTGTCGGCGAAGGGCCTGACCATCAGGACGACCATCGACAAGAACGCGCAGAATGCTGCGCTCAGCGCGATCAAGCAGACGTTCACGGGGTTGACCGCCAAGCAACGCAATCTTAAGAACGCCCTGGGGGCGGTCAACCCGACGAACGGCGGGGTGCTCGCCTACTACGGCGGCACCGGCCCCGACACGAAGGGTTACGACGGCCAGGTCGACTACAACGACTATGCGAGCCGGGGTGTCCGTCCACCCGGCTCGTCCTTCAAGCCGTACACGCTCGCGACCGTGCTCACGCAGACGCTCAAGCAGACGGAGGGCAAGGCGCACTACGCGATCGACAGCAAGGTCAACGGCACCTACTGCCTCAACATCGAAGGCACCAAGATCTGCAACGACCCTGGCGATCAAACGGTGAGTGGTCCGCAGGTGTCCATCGCCAACGCGATGAAGTACTCCCTGAACACCACGTTCGATCTGCTTGCCTCTGAGGCCGGTCCGAGCAAGGTGGCCGACACCGCCCACGCGATGGGCATCGCGACGACCGACAGTAATGGCAACAAGTCGCTGGTCGATGCCAAGGGAAACACCACCTTCGGCATCGGTATCGGTGACTACCCGGTGTCGGTGCTCGATCAGGCCAACGGCTTCGCGACCTTGCAGAACAGCGGCATCCGCAACGACGCCTACCTCGTGCAGAAGGCGACGAGCTCGGATGGCCAGGTCGTCTACACGCACAAGGCGCACCCGACGCAAGCCATCGACAAGAAGGTCGCCAACGACGTCACCCTCACCATGAAGCCGGTGGCGCAATACTCGGGCGACGGCCTGTCCGGCGGCCGCGCCTCCGCCGCCAAGACCGGCACGGAAGGCATCAGCGCGAAGTCGAACAACAACAGCGACGCGTGGATGGTCGGCTTCACCCCGCAGGTCAGCGCGGCGGTGTGGGTCGGCACCGGGCTGTCGAAGCCCATCTACAACGCCGCCGGGTCACCTCTCTACGGCGCCGACCTCCCGGGCAAGACGTGGAAGCTGTTCATGGACACCTACCTCGCCGGCAAGCCGAATCTGCCTATGGTGAGCAAGCAGATGATCAGCCCCAACGGCCAGGTCCCGATCCCGAAGCCGACCTACACGCCGACGACGTCGACCCCCACGCCGACGACCCCGAAGCCCACGTTCTCGATCAGCACCGGCTTCTCGTCGTCGAGCACTTCGGCGCCACCGTCGTCGTCGACGCCGCCGCCGAGCTCGTCGACTGCCCCGTCGTCACCGACGAACACCGCCACCTGCGGGCGGATCATCGGACCGCCATGTACGACGAGCCCCGCGCCGCCAGGTGGGTGACCAAACGCGTTCTGCCAGGATGACCGGGTGACCCGCGCGGCCGATTCGACCTCGTCCGGCGAGGAACCGGCCCCGCCCGGGTCACGCCCACGGCTCCTGCCCAGCCTCGTCGATCCCATGGCGTGGCGGGCTGCAAAGCCGCTCGGCGGCTCGTGGGGACGCCATGCCGGCATCGGCCAACGGTCGTGGTGGACGCCGCTGCGCTGGCTGCTGGCGATGACACTGGTGACCCTCCTGCTCGGGTTCGCCCAGAAGGCGCCGTGCGCCACCGGCGTCTGGGACGGCAACAAGCAGTACACCCACTTCTGCTACTCCGACATCGTGCCCCTCTGGAGCGACGAGCGGCTCGATGTCGGCGCGGTGCCCTACCGCGACACGGCTGTGGAGTACCCGGTGCTGACCGGTGCGTTCATGTGGCTGACGGCGGATCTCACCCGCGGTGTGCACGCGATCGTGTCGAGCTGGTCCGAGCTCGTCGTCTTCGGGGTGCTCACTGCGTTACTGCTGGCGGTGTGCGGCTTGGTGGTCACCGCCGCGACAGCCCAGACCGCCCGCGGGCGCCCCTGGGACGCTGCAATCTTCGCGTTGTCGCCGCTCCTGGTGTTCCACGCGTTCTCGAACTGGGACCTGCTCGCAATGGCGTTCGCCTCGGCGGCGCTGTGGGCCTGGGCGCGAAGACATCCGGTGCTCGCCGGTGCGCTCATCGGGCTCGGTACGGCGGCGAAGCTCTATCCGCTGTTCCTGCTCGTCGCCATCGCGATTCTCGCCCTCCGTACCCGCAAGTTCGCCGACGCGACCTGGACGGTGGTGACCGCCGGGTTGGTCTGGCTCGCGATCAACGGGCCTGTGGCGCTCGCGTATCACCGCGGCTGGTGGGAGTTCTACAAGTTCAGCATCGACCGGCCGACCGAGCGGTCGACCTTCTGGGCGATGGGCCGCACCCTCGCGACGGCATCGCTCGCCGACTCCGACTCGCCTTACTGGGTGCCGCCGGGCATCGCCGTCGCACTCGCGCTGTTCGGCGCGCTGCTCGTGGTGATCTTCCTGGGACTCAAGGCACCGGTGCGGCCGCGGTTGGCCCAGCTCGCGTTCCTGTGCGTGCTCGCGTTCCTGCTGACGACCAAGGTCTGGAGCCCGCAGTACTCGCTGTGGCTCGTGCCACTCATTGCGTTGGCGCGCCCCCGCTGGCGGCTCACGCTCATCTGGCAGTTCAGCGAGATCGCGGTGTGGATGCTGACGCTGACGCTGCTGCTGGGCATCTCGGTACAGGCCCACGGCATCAGCTACGGCTGGCTCGTGCTCATGCTGGTGATCCGGGACGCGTTGCTGATCGGCCTCGCCGCGATGGTCGTGCGCGAGATGTGGCATCCCTGGCTCGATGTCGTGCGCGTCGACGGCGTGGACGATCCGGGCGGCGGCGTGTTCGACGGCGCCCCCGACGGCGGCCAGCGGTTCGAATACCCCGACGTCGAGGTCGAACTCGAGGATCAGACGGTCTTGCGCAAGTAGGCGATGTCGGCGCCCTGGCCCTCTGCGCCACCGGGCGTTTCGACGATCACGTCGCTGCCGGCGGCCCGGCACACATCGGCGATCACCGGGGCGTCGATCTGCCCCGACCCGAAGTTCGCGTGCCGGTCGGCGCCGGAGTTGAACGCGTCACGGCTGTCGTTGGCGTGGACGAGGTCGATGCGCCCGGTGATGGCCAGGACGCGGTCCACCACGCCGTCCAGGTCCTCGCCGCCGGCGTGGGCGTGGCACGTGTCCAGGCAGAACCCGACGCCGTACCCGCCGATCGCGTCCCACAGCTGGGCGAGCCGGTCGAAGCGGCGGGCCACCGCGTTGGTGCCGCCCGCGGTGTTCTCGATGAGCACCGGTAGCGGGAAGCCGCCGTCGTTCTCCTGGTAGGCGAACGTCTTGCGCCAGTTGTCCACGCCGACGGCCGGGTCGTCGCCCTCGCCGAGATGCCCGCCGTGCACGATGATCGCCTTCGCGCCGATG
>JAVHVH010000244.1:0-8157 GCA_032160665.1 Pseudonocardiales bacterium | reverse complement strand
CTCGATGCCGACGCCGTTCAAGATGACGCAGTCGTACGTGCAGGTGATCGCGTATAACACTTCCTGATCGCGGCGGAGACGTTCGGGTGGACCGCCACGCGTCTCGCGGGCCCGAGTCGGACCGCCGAGCTGCGGCTGCGCTGAGACGCAGGTCCTGACCGGGGATGACTCATACGATTCGGCACTACATTCGGCCTTAGATCGTGTTGGTCATTAAGACGGCGTGGTAGCCGGGTCACAAGGAGGATCGACGTTGAGCGTCAGCCTGAGCAAGGGCGGCAATGTGTCGCTGACGAAGGAGGCGCCGGGCCTCACCGATGTTGTCGTCGGCCTGGGTTGGGACGCTCGCGTCAGCAGCGGCGCCGAATTCGATCTCGACGCGAGCGCGCTGATGGTGGGCGCGGCGGGCAAGGTCCTCTCTGATGGGCACTTCATCTTCTTCAACAACCTCACTAGTCCGGACGGCTCGGTCCAGCACATGGGTGACAACCTGGTCGGAGGCGGCGGCGGGGACGACGAACAGATCAAGGTGAACCTTGCCCAGGTGCCCGCCGAGACGGACAAGATCGTCGTCGCCGTGTCGATCTATGAGGCTGAGGCCCGCTTGCAGTCCTTCGGGCAGGTCCGCAACGCCTACATCCGCGTAGTCAACAACGCCGACGGCGCCGAATTGACCCGGTACGACCTGTCCGAGGACGCCTCGACCGAAACCGCGATGATCTTCGGGGAGCTGTACCGCAACGCCGGCGAATGGAAGTTCCGGGCAGTGGGCCAGGGCTACAGCACAGGCCTAGCTGGTATCGCGCGTGACTTCGGCGTCCACGTCGGCTGATCCGAGCCGCTCCGACTTAACCGCAAGTACCGACCCGCTGAACGAGCCCTAACCGGTTTGACGTATCCATAATCCGCGCTATCGGCAATTCCGGTCGCACCATCGGCGGCATAGTTCGGATATTGGGTCTGCCCGCGGACAGCTGATCAACACGGGATGCGGGTCGCGCCGAACTGTGTCAAATGGCCGCATACTGGCGCCATGACGTCGGCGCGGTCTCAGCTCGCGGCGATGCTTATCGTCGCGCGATTCGCGGTCGTTGGCTCAACGGCTGTTGGCATTGTCGGGGGCGGCTGCCGCCGCACGCTGCGCCCCGCAGCGGATCGACCTGCGGCATAACAGTGCACGCTCATCAGATCCGGTCGCACATCTGGAACTGATCAAGACGAAGTTGTGGTCGAGGGGACGACCAATTCTCCGTATTGATCATTTGGATCACGAGCGCGCTCATTGGCATCTCGCGCACTACTCGCGACTACTTGCGAGTCCGCTGGCGTGAATCCATCGCCGGATGCGTCTTCCGACCGATTTCACCGTTCCTGTGGAAGCATGGCGCCAAACAAGGGCACGACGGGGAGGGCTAGTTGTCAAAACATCAGGATCAGATCATCGCGGCGGCGACGGGAAAGGTCGGCGAGCAGATCCTCGCCGCGACTTTTGCCAAGCCCCGCGGCGCAACGACGGCGGGCATTGGCGGAGGCCCGATCGTCAGCGGGATCGGCGGGAAGCGGGTCAGTGACCAGAGAAAGGGGGCGGAGTCCGCTGGCATCGCCCTCGGCAATCCGGGAGCAGTCGCCGTGACGCCCACCAGCCTCCTGACGATGCAGGTCAAGGTGAGCTTCGGCGGGCAGATCAAAGAAGTAACGGAGGTCCTCAGCGTAGTCCCGCTGGCCGATATCGACTCTCTCGAGGTCAAGCGGATGGGCATGGCTGGCGTCATGGAGATCAGTGCGGGCGGCAGCTCGTTCAAGCTCGAAGGCAAGGCCGGCGACATGAAGGAGTTCGCCGAGGCGTTCGAGCGCGCCAAAGCGACGGCCTGAGTTCCCCTGCAGCACCCGTTACTGATTCTGGGCCGAACTCTCCACCGCCGAATCGCCGGGAAAGCGATTCAGGTGTTGGCGACCGGCAGCCGGGCATCAGGAGCGACGTCGCGCATGAATGACGGCGTCGACGCCAGTTCCGGCAGCGGCCCGCGGCCGGTCCTCGGCGCCAACCAACTCCCAGTGGCGGGCGTCGAGCGCGGCGACTGCGTCGTCGACGGAGACCTGCACCTGACCGGCCGCGGCCGTCGCGGTCCCGGTTGCCGGGTCAACCGGACGGTGACCAACCATGAACAACGTCCCGCCAGGCGCGACACCGTCCGCCATCCTGCGCACCATTTCTGCCACCGATCCCGCCACATGGACGTACAGGCACGCTACGACGTCATAGTGGCCCGATTGTGGGATCCAGGTCGCGAGATCGCCCTCGACCCAGTCGATGCGCTCGGCGATATTCGACCCGACGGCCTCGGCGGTTGAACGTGCGTGGGCCAGGGCACTGGTCGAGAAGTCCACCGCCGTGACCTGCCAGCCGTGGGAGGCAAGCCAGAGCGTCTCAGATCCGTGACCGCAGCCCGCGTCGGGGACAGTCTGGCCCCTGTCGGCGGAAGAACCGTCGGTCCCGTGATGTCGCTGGGGCCGAGGCTTGGGTTGTATGGCGGCGAGTCGCTCGGCGTGCGATGGGTCGCAGACGTCGCCCCTGAGGAACACGCCACCAACGCGACGCACATAGCCAGCGTCGACAGGACGATCCGCACCATCGCGGTCACAGCACGTGATCTTGCCAGCGAACGCCTCCCGGCTGGTCGGCCGCACTTCGCGGCGCGCCCGCCGCCAATGAGCATCAGGCGCTACGCGTGCCTTCCGTGGTTTGCGACTGCCTATGGCCAAGCCTCAACGACCAACGACCTGTATCGGATGCGGCGATCCAGTTCAAGCTTTGATGAAACAAGGAGTGTCGTCTGGTGTGCGGCGGCGCACGCGGCATGTGGAACCGGTAGCCGAGCTGGCGCTGCGCTGCCGCTTCGACGGCGGACCCGATCTGGATACCGACGCTCTCGAGCCGTACCCAGGGGACGTGGCGTGATGGTCGTCGTGATCCGGGCCAAGGACCGCCGACAACCAAAAGCCCGTTGCGTGCATCAGGAAGGGCAGGTCACTGCCTGAGCAGCTGTTGCGTGGCTCCTAGGCCAACGGCGGCGGGACGCTCGCCCGACCAGCACGGACATGCAGATCCGGTCGCATGTCTGGACCTTGATCAAGACGGAGTTGTGGTCGCGGGGACGACGTTAGGGCTCCATCACGCCCCGCGCTAGAGAGCTGTGCGTATTACCCCGCGAACTAAGCTTTGTCGCACCTCGCCCGGAAACCTTCCTGATTGCTCTGACCGATGGTGGTATCGGCTGCGCTATCGCTCGTCGGTGAACTTGCCGAAGACTCGAACGCATGAATCTGAGGCGCTAGCGGCATACCACGGAGGACGTCGCCGGCCCGATCCTGACGCCCCCATCTCGTCAGATTCGGACGCGGGGCATCGCGGCACAGAACCCTTGATGCTGTCCATGTCCGGTCGTGTGGGACCGTTCGGATTTCGAGTTCCAGCCTGACTTCAGTAGTGAGCCTCAGCCGGCGAGGGCCTCGCAGAAGCCGCCGCCAAGGTTGACGTCGTCAGCGGGTCCGTGCACCGAAATGAACTGGCCTGCGGAGGCTGTCACCTCGAGCCGACCGACGCTCTGAATGACGACACCTCGGCCGGGCACCGTGGACAAGTTCCGGATTCCAGTGATGGTCTGAGTGTCGGTCGCGTAGTCGACGTGAACATTGAGCTGGGTTTTGACGATCACACTCGCGCCGCTGCTGGTATTCGTGTCCGTCTCGGTCGCGGAGATCTTGCCCTGCTGGCGAACTGGGTCACCGCTCGCGGTGAACCAGGTCGAGATTGTTCCGTGGTCATGTCCTGCGTACACGGCTGAGAAGCCGTTACAGTCGAAAGCTCCGCTGAACGGGTCGCTGAACGTGTCGACCACCCGGATGAGCGGTGCCTGCTGCGCTTGCGCGTCGGCAGTCGCGGCGGTCGCGACCACTGCGAGCGCCACAAGCGCGGTAGTGAACACTCGACGTCCGGTCGTCACAGAGATGGTCATGGCTTAGTCCCTTCTCGGACCCACGACGTCCCGACGCTAGTCAAGGCGTCCCACTGAATGCGCTGATGCCCGATAGGGTCGCGCCCGAGCCGCCCGTGTGTCGAGGGTGCTAGCACGCAACGAGGAGAAGGCTCGCACGAGAATGAGGGCTTCGCGATGCCCCTGACGTCGCCACCCACCCGCCCATCGGTAGACCCGCGCGACGTGCGGGCGGCGTCGTTCGGCTGCTCGCTGAAGATCGCTGCGGGTAGCTCGGCGGCCAGGTCTCTCATCGTCGGTCTAGCCAAACCTTGATGACGGTCGGGACGGGCGCGACGAGAACGCCCTCCCTCGTTCAGCCTCGAGGCCGATGTCAGACCCGTTTCCTATTGGGCTGACGTGACTGCCCGCCACGACCGCGCACCACTCGCGGCAGATCAGTGCATTCGGGTCGAGCGCGACACGCCCGGGATCGCGTTCGACCGGACGCGCCCGACGCGGGGCATGTCAATGTGTGGCTGGCGGCTTCCGACCGCCTTCCTCCCCGGGTCCGCTCGGGAACGGCCCGGAACGAGTCCTCGAGAAGCGAGCACAACAGCTGACGCAGAGACCGACTCGCGCCGGCACGGATCGCGGCCATGAGCGTGACGCTGCTGATGATCAACTCGCTGGGAGCAGGTCGCCAGCCCTGCAGTGAGCGAGATGATCAAGATCGTCAGCGGCGACCAGCACGCTCGTTGGCAAGATCGAGCGGATGCGACTTCGAGCCGAGGCAGAATGTGAGAATGTCGGCGTCATCGTGGCGGGTGACCGCTACCTGCTTAGTATGCGGACGCGCGATGCACGGCAGCGGACCTGCAGTCCTGACCCGAAGAGGGCGGGTTCGCACGATCAACGTGTGGCTGTCCGTCCTGGCCGAGAGGTGGCCCGAGGCTGGGCACGTTCGGCACCCCAAGTGTTCGTCTCGGTCCATGGGCGACCGGCCCTGTACCTCGCGTTTGGGCACGGCCAATTCGACGATGGCGGCGTCACGCCTCGAAGGATGAGCAAGACCCGCGCGGTGAGCGCCAGCTCGTGGACGTTGCTCGCGACGTGTTCGATGTGCGGGAACCCCGTCAAGTCGGACGGCGCGGCGGTGGCCGCGGTACGCGGTATATCCGGGGACGCCTGGGTATGGGTGCCGGTGCTCAACGAGCGAAGGGTTTCGCCGGGACAACTGGCGCATCCCGCATGCTTCATCGATTCACGCGGCCGCGGTGCGGCATATCGAGCACTCGGCCGGGATGTGTGGGGTCGCGTAGGCCCGCTCATCAAGCGAATCGCCGGCGCCGGCAACTGACCGCCGATCGCCAGGACCGCGCACCCGTCGCGGTATATGAGCGCGTGTTCGGCACGAGGCTTGCAGGGCGTGTCCAGGAAACACAGCGTTCGTGCATTCTGACGCGGTCCATCCCTTCGCCGGAACAGATCGGACCGACCATCGCCGAATGCCGGCTCGGTGGGCCAGTTCAGTTGTCGTCCTCGGAGAGGTGCCCCATGACGACGGCGACGCGGTTCAGGAAGTCCGGGCCGAGGTGGATACGGGTCACTCGATCGGCGAGTGCAAGCAGGCGCCGGTAGTCAGGGATTGCCGTGTCGCCCTCGTCGGTGGCGCGCGGTTTGAGCACAGTGTCGGTCATGGCCGTGAGCAGACGGTTCGGGTCCGTCCCCGTGCGGTCGTCCGGCCAGTCGAATCGGACGACGCGGTCTCCGTTCTCCCAGTAGGAGAATTCCTGGTCCGCGTTCACGTTCCAGAACACAATCACCGCGCGCGACACCTTTGGCGAGGCCGCGATCGCGTCGGCGAACTGATCTGGATAGCCGTTGTCCTGCCACACCACGGTCCAGCGACCCTCGTTGAACACGGCGACATCGTCTGCGGGGAACGGCGACGGGTTGTCGAGTGCGTTCGGTGCCGTGCTCAGATCGACTTTGTGCGCGTGGAGCATGTGGGACCGGGCGACCACCTCGTCGACGGAAATGCCGTCGAAGAAGCTAAAGCAGCTCGCGACTGTCACGTGCACGCCCGGGCCGCTGTATGGGTCCAACCAACCGTAACCGAACTGATCTTGCCCAGCCGCCGCAGTAGGACGATTACGCACACGGCTCACCGGCGGTTGCGGTGACGAAGATGGCGCGCGGGTCGCCGCTCTGCCTGCGGCCCTGCTGGTTGGCCCGCCCGGCTCGTGCGAGGAGTCATCTGCACAAGCCGCAAACGTGGTCGCTGTGAGCATGCTCGCGCAGAGCACAAGCCACGCTTTCACTGCACCGCCTCTCCCTGGGTACAGCGCTGGAGACGTCCCATCTTGCAGCATCCAGGCATGTGCGCGCGACGCTCGAGCGCGGTTCATACGCGCGGCTGCTGGCACCGAAACGTGGCGACAGACACGTCCCCGACGATCACGGCACCGTTGCCGACGCCGAGCTGGGCACGGTGGTTCTCGCCGATCCGTACCCGCTCGACGAAGCCGAACGCATCCGACAGCCACGCGACGGCCTCGCGGACGTCTGGATAGATCAACACAGGGATCACTGGCGATGCAGTTAGGCCTCCATGCGGTAGCGCTCCGGGACGAACCGCTGCGTGTCCTTAGGCGGCCGTTGGTAGGCACGCTGTTGACGCTCGGGGAGCTCGATGGCGCTCAGCGTCGGCTGCTCGTAGGGCATAACGGAGAGCAGATGGGCCATCACGTTCAGCCGCGAGGACCGCTTGTCGTCGGCATCAATCACCCACCAGGGGCTCTCCGGGATGTCGCTGAACGCGAACATGGCGTCCTTCGCCTCGGCGTAATCGACCCACCGCGACTGTGCCTCGAGGTCCATGGGGCTCAACTTCCAGCGCTTCGCCGGATCGTCGATGCGCGACTGGAACCGGCTGCGTTGTTCGCCGTCGGACAGACTGAGCCAGTACTTGACGAGCACGATTCCGTCGCGGATCAGCGCCCGCTCGATCATCGGAACGGTCCGCGCGAACTCCTCGTACTCCTCCTGGGTGCAGAACCCCATCACGCGTTCGACGCCGGCCCGGTTGTACCAGGAGCGGTCGAAGATGACGATCTCGCCGGCCGCTGGCAAGTGGGCGAGATAGCGCTGGAAGTACCACTGGCTGCGTTCGCGCTCGGTGGGCGCCGGCAACGCAACCACTCGACATGTGCGCGGGTTCAGTCGAGCAGTGATCCGTTTGATCGTGCCGCCCTTGCCCGCGGTGTCGCGTCCCTCGAAGATCACCAGGAGTCGTTTACCGTTCGCCCGGATCCATTCCTGTAGGGCGACCATCTCGTCCTGCAGCCGCGCTTCCTCCTTGAGATAGCCCTTCTTCGACAGCACGGTCGGCTGCTGCTCGACATCGGTCATGGCTCCTCCGATCGCCGATATAGCGGATAGCTGCGTCATCCCCTTCTCGGCCGGGTCGCAACCACAGAGGCCGGTCGCCGGCAACGACCGGCGACGTGGAGTCATCGTTCGGCCGGGTCACGCGGGTTCGATTGACAACGGACTGCGGCCGGGAGTAAACCGGATCGATCGTGTACGGGGCGCCGCACCGTCGGGAGTCAGCCATGGCATGGTCACACACTCGGCTCGGATTTCGGTTGGGTCTTGTCGGGGTCATGGTCGCCGCGACCTTCGTCCCCACGGTTACCGCCGAGGCGGCGGCCCGGTCGTCGACGCCGAGCACCTACGTCGTGCTGTACCACGTCGGGTCCTCGGCGTCGGCGGCCCAGGCCGTGCAGCGGTTCCAAGGGTCGGTGATCGCGAACTACCCCAAGATCGGTGTGGTCGTCGTGCGCAGCTCGAACGGCAAGTTCGCGAGCTCGATCAAGTCGGCGAGTGGCATCGATGACGCGGCCGCCACGGCTGACTTCGGCATCGCCTTGCCGGCGTCGCAAAGCGCTGCCGGGCCGCTGCCCGACAGCATCCCGGCGACCGACAGCGACACATTGTCGGGCCGGCAATGGGACATGGTGCAGATCCATACCCCGCAGGCGCACGCCATCAGCGGCGGTAGCCCGAGTGTGGTCGTCGGTGACATCGACACCGGCCTGGACTTCACCCATCCCGACCTCGCGCCGAACTACGACGCGGCCGACAGCACGGACTGCACAAGCGGGGCGCCGGCACCGCT